>JBJXFJ010000583.1:0-38780 GCA_046154735.1 Chloroflexota bacterium
ATAAGAAACTTGAGTCCTTTGCCTGGCCGGAGCTACAGCCGATATCGACGGAGCACGTCCGGCCGGCCCTGCGCGACCTATTGAGATTAAGCGACGAGGAATTCCGCTCCCTGTTCAAAGGCACCGCGGTGACACGCACAAAACGGCGGGGGCTCTTGCGCAACGCCGCCATCGCACTGGGCAATAGCGGCGATGTCGACTCAGTCCCCATATTGCGGGAGGCGTTGCTCGATCACGAGCCCCTGGTGCGAGGCCATTGCGCGTGGGCATTGGGACAGATTGGTGGCATCGAAGCCAAACATGCTCTCAGCGACGCGCTCGCTGGAGAAACGGACTCGTCGGTCCGTGAGGAGCTGCTGGCAGCGCTGTCGGATCTACAGAGCCGTGCAGCATATGTGCCACCACAATCCGACGAAGATTCTGGTCCACCCGCGCCACGTGAATCAGGCGCTCAATAACGATGGTTGTCGGCTCGTCGGCAGGAATGCGGTAGACCGGTCCGATCTGGTCCGACGCAAATTCCAGCACCCCATCCTGAGCCAGCATTGAAAGTGCCTCTGTCACACGCGCTGCTGGCATCTTCAGCTCGCGCACAAGCTCATCGGTGGTAAACCATCGGCCAATATCGCGTGAGAGGACACAGAGAGCGTCCCAGGTGGCCACGGTACGAATATGGCACTTGATGAATGCCAGAAGTGCTGGGTCGGTTTCAGGCCGGTGGCCCGGTGCGCTTGTCGTGTTCATAGGATCGCCTCACCTCATCGTGACGCGCAGATCGGCCATCCCCATTGACGGCCGAACGTTCTCGACTTCCACTTCACTCTAGCAGAAGATGAGGTCGCGCACCGGTTTAATTGTCGTTACAACGCTGTTACGACACGGCGCATTCACAAAGCAGGAAACGTGCCGCCCCTGGTCCAAGGGACGGAAGGTGGGGAAAGGACACCAAGGTCGTGGCCGATCCCTGGAATCCATTCCGACCCGTGATCAGGGTGTAGGCGTGCTCGTTGGAAATGGCGTAGGAGTTGGTGGCGCTTTGGGCGGATCGCTGACCATCTTCTCGATGTCGTTCGCCAGCGTGTTGGGAATCACAAAGATAGCCGAATCATCGGGGCGGCGCGCGTAGGTGCCCGCCTCATTCGGTGTCTTCCCACCCACAATCAACTCGTAGAGTGAATCATCCTGGCGCCAGAGCCGCATGATCATCTCTGGCGATGCTACGCCGTACACCTGGAGATCATCACCCGGCTCACCAATGCGCCGATTGGCCTTTAACGCTGTCACGCGCACCAGAAGGCTATTGACACGGAACCGCTCTGCCAGGTCTCCACTGGGCTGCAGCAGCCAGTCATCTCCATCCTTCGTGACCGTTGTTATCGCGCCACCCTTGAGGAACTCCAGTTTCACGATCTCTTTGTCATCAATTTGATACATCTGGAGAAGGGGGTCTTCCTTCTCTTTGGCCGCGGGCCCCCCGGCGGGGCCACTGGAGGCGCCCGACGAAGGAGCCCCGCCCTGCTGCTCCGCAAAGTACACGCCGATGCCGAGGGCGGCGAGAACAACCAACAAACCAATCGTCACTCGTGGGTTCATCGATATACGCCCGAGGGAAAAAGTACTACCGTCGTGTCCACCAGACGATCACACCGCCGGCAAAGACAATCGCGGGGAGGAAGAGGGTGGTTGAGAAGAAAACCAAGTTCTGCTGAGCGCCCGTGAGGAACACCTGTCGCTGATCGTTTGGCTTTGGCCGAATAGAGATCAGTTCTTCGGACTCGGCCACCCAATTCGCCGCATTCAAGAACAAGTCTCGGTTTCCAACGGGAAGTCGGAACGCGGCGTTGGACACGAAGTCCGCATCGCCAAAGATGACAATTCGTGCCTTCGGACTCGGTGCATCTGAGCTGGTTGTGGATGCGTCCGGATTGAGGGTGATCTCCGCAGCAACAGCCAACGTTTGAACCCCACGCGTGTCAGTCCCCTCATCAAAGCGGACCTGATTCTGATCTGTCTCCACCCAACTATTAGGGGACGTTTCAAGTAAGTTCGTGACAGAGAGACCACGCGGTGTGTCAGGGCCCTTGGGTGCCGTGACCGTTGCCGTGAATGGAAACACCGTAGCGGGCAACTGCTCGGTGATTTTATGCACCGGATACTTCACCACCGCCGGAGTAAGCGGGTCACCACCCACGGTAAACCGCGGGTCCTCAGCCACGGGGTCATTGCCAATGGAGATGTTCCACCGGGAGACGAGCTCAGACAGGTTTACTTGCTGGCGAGGCTCACCAAGAAGGAGCAGATGGCCGCCTTGATCCAGGTAGAGGCCGATCGCAAGCTTCTCCTCATCAAATAGGGGCGTCCGAGGATCGGCGATTACAACCACCGTGGCATCCGCGGGAACTTCCCCGGTAGCGAACAGATTCAACGGCTCAACGATGAAATTATCAGATTCAAGACTTGTCTTGAGTTGACTCAAGGATCGGTCATCAAAGCCATCGAGACGCCGCTCATTGTGCCCCGTGGTGAAGTAAATCTTCTTTTGACCGGGTTGAGCCAGGCGCAACAAGCCCGTGGTGAAATCCGATTCTCGTGTACCGGTGACGCGCTGCTGCTGGTCACCCATACGGAGAATCGTCGTCCCAAACTCTCGAATCTGGTATTGCTGGGCCACTGACGGCCGAGCCTCGGGATCTATGAACTCATAGGTAATCTTGCCGTTGGACCGCGTTTCATACTCCCGCAGAAGATCCTGCACGTCATTACGACGCGAGTCTTGGTCCGAATAGAACGCGATCATCTGGACCGGCTGAGCAAGGTTACTGGAGATCTGTAGTGTTTGCTCCGAGAGCGTGTAGGTCTTATTGAGCGTGAGGTCCCAGCGCTCGTGGCGCCGCTGCCCAAGCACGTTGAGCAGCCCCAAAATGCCAAGGAAGGCGACCGCAACAACCAACGTGTTACCGCCATAGATCGAGCCGCGCGCGGTGAGGTGCGACCAGACATCCTCGGGATCAATGGCCACATAAATGCCAACCAGGACAATGCCCACGGCCAGAAGCAGCCGCATTGGTGTGTCAAACGCGTTGTTGACCAGCCAGTACCCGAGCGAGGCCAGCAGAAAGACCGGACCCAGGAACCCGGCAACGCCTCGCAGCGTATCAAGCGAAATCAGCGAAGGTTTCGGGGGGCTGCCCTTGGTGGGCACACCCTTGGTGGGAATGCTTTTCGTACTCAACCGTTCCACCGCCGAGTTTGCAGAGAGAGAGTCGCCAGAAACAAACTGCCAACCACCAGACTCAAGAAGTAAACGATGTGCGCGGTATCAATGATTCCACGGGGGAAATCCTGAAAATGGCTCGTGACGCTGAGATATCGGAAGATGTCCTTCATGGGCGCACCCAGGATATTTGACGCCGCCTCGGCAAGCCAGAGCACCAGTAGGACAGTGAACGTTAACACCGCTGCGATGATCTGATTCTGCGTGAGTGATGACGCAAAGAGCCCCACTGCTAGGAACGCCATGCCCTGTAAGAAGAGCCCCAGGTAGCCAGACAGGATGGGGCCGCGATCCGGATTACCGTAAGTGAACAGCAGAAATGGGTAGTACAGAGTGAACAGCAGCATCACGGTGAAAAACACGGTAGCGCCCAGAAACTTGCCGAGCACCACCTCATGATCCCGCACCGGGTTCGTCAGTAAGATCTCAATCGTTCCCGTCCGTTGCTCATCCGCCAGCAGACGCATGGTCAGGAACGGCATGATAAACAGGAAAATCACGCTCAGGTTCTGCATGATGAAGCGCATCGACGCTTCCTGTGACTGCACGAGGATCGCGGAAAACAGGTACCCCGACATGACCAGAAACAGACCTGTCACAACATAGGCCACAGGTGAGGCGAAATAGGACTTCAACTCGCGTTGGGCGATAGCTAGGACCGAATTCATGCCGTCACAGGCTCCTCTGATGTTGTGAGCTGTAGGAAGACTTCCTCGAGACTCATACCCACGGGGCGCATCTCCAGCAGTCCCCAGCCACCCGTGATTACAGACTTGGCCAGGGCTTCACGAAGATCAGCATTCGCATCGCAGGCAACGGTGACGGCCACGCGGCCGTTGGGCATCGCCTCAGCTTCAACGTTGATCACTTTCGGCACAGACCGCAGGTGCTTCACCACTTCGTCCTTGGGCCCGCGCACTTCCAGACGAATGTTCTCCGAACCTCGCAGGCGATGCGCCAGATTGTCAGGAGTATCCATAGCCACCAACCGACCATTGGCAATGATGACGATGCGATTACAGGTCATGCTCACTTCGGGCAGAATGTGGGTGCTCAGAATGACCGTGTGCTCCCCGCCGAGGCTCTTGATCAGATTCCTGACCTCAATGATCTGGCGGGGGTCAAGCCCCACTGTCGGCTCATCGAGAATGAGCACAGGCGGTTTACCAAGCACCGCCTGTGCCAGACCAACGCGCTGGCGATAGCCCTTTGAGAGCTTGCCAATGAGTTGAGAGCGTCGGTCAGTAATGTCCGTGAGCTCCATCGCCTCGTCAACGCGCGCCTTCCGTACACCGCCGGGGATGGCCTTGATCTTCGCCATAAAGTCAAGATACGAGCCGACCGTCATCTCTGGATAGAGCGGGACATTCTCGGGCAAATAGCCCATGTGGCGCCGCGCTTCGATCGGCTGCTTGAAGACGTCGTAGCCGGCGATCGTGGCAACGCCGCTGGTTGCGGGCAGAAAGCCAGTGAGCATGCGCATCGTCGTTGTCTTGCCGGCGCCATTGGGTCCGAGAAAGCCGAGAATCTCGCCCTTCTCAACGGAGAATGAGACATCTTGAACGGCATGCCGGGGACCATAGTTCTTATTCAAATCTTGGACGGTGATCATGGGGTCCTATATTTCATCGTGCGTACACACGGAGGAGCGGAGATGAGCAGCACGTTCTATGTGAGATCTCACGCTCACCGTCAGCACAGCCTAAGACGGCGAACTTTCAAGAGTATTCCGAATTCTACTGCCTGACTGTCAAGAGATTATAGGTACCGTCATCACGGCGAACAAGCGATCTCGACTGTAGCATGAGCTCGCGACGAGATTGGAGAGTCACCGTGAACTTGAATCAGGCGAGTATTTCACTCTCCCGGTGGGAGCCCGCACTGGGGACGGCGCAGCAGAAGTCTGGGCCGCCAAGATGAGCTTCTATCCGATCCATAGAGGAACGCACCCTACGTGAATAGTGAATACGGTGCCAAATCTGCATTGTCATTGGTGTCTTTCAGACGTCCCGACGAGCACAGGGCGGAATGCCAATCACCCTGGTAGAATCAAAAACGAGAGGGACACTTGAGAAGCGCTCGAGACTGTCCTCGGTCTCACTCTGACGAGGAGGGTACGGTGGCGGCGGAACAACTCCCACCGACAGAGCAGCAAACGATTGCGGATCTTGTTCGGAGAATCATTAATGGCGTCCAGGACATCATCGACCGGCAGGTTGAGTTGGCCAAGGCGGAGATTAAGGAAAACCTCGTACAAGTTGGGAAGGCCAGCGGGCTGCTTATTGTGGGCGCCGTTCTGCTGTTTCTCACGGCAATCTTCCTGCTCATCACAATTATTCTAGTTGTGGAAGCGATCTTCCCCGGGCGAGGTTGGATCGCAGCCCTGGTGATCACACTGGCGCTCGGCATCACCGGAGCTATCCTGGTGTTGCGTGGGAAGGACCGGGTCATGATTAGCCCAGTGGCGCGCACGCGCCAAACCCTGAAGGAGGATCTGGCATGGGCAAGACGGCCGCTGATACGCAACGGGAGATAGTGGCCCTCCGCCTGGAGATCACCGACGCCGCCGGAGAGCTCGATCGTCGGGTCACCAGACTCCTCGACGTGCGTGCGCGATTGAATGAGGCGGGCAACTGGGCGATGAAGATGGTGGACGAGCGCCCAGAGGTCATCGCTAAAGCCGGCGCAGGAGCCGCGCTGGGCGCGGTGATGCTGGGTATTGGCGCCATTCGAAATGGGAGACGAAAGAAATCCGCGGCGGCTCGGCTGGCCGCTTTCAAAGAGTCTTCTCAAGAAGAGGCAGCCCGACGAATCGAAGAAGCAATCACCCAGGCCAGGGAGCTGCTGGCCTCGGGTGGCGCCGCGGTTGCTTCCTTGAATACGGACCGCGGCAGCCAGAACCACAGTACCGATTCGGAGCCAAGTATGCTGAAGAAGCTGATCTGGACAGCACTCACGGCGGGATCGCTCGCGCTCGCCGGCATTATCGCGCGGAAACTCAGCGTATCCCTCTGGCAGGCCGTCATGCACGAGGAGCCGCCCTCCGCAACAAGCTGATTCAGCCGGCATATTTCCCAGCTCGGAGCTCCGCCGCTTCGCTTCACTCCCCCTGATGCACCCCACGCCGGCACCATCGGTAGAGAGGGCTTTCTGTCCGTCAGTATCGACCAAACCGGCTCGGTACCATTGGCAGTCTGAGCCCGTTACTACTTTGTAATGGGTTCCGTAGCGCCACTGTGGCGGGTGTGTGTAATTCCGCGTGTTAGATTGGGACGCTAGAACCCAACTCGGCCGGGTGATTTCTCAGGTCCAGCGGCCAGTGCGCGGAGGTGTCCATGTTCCAACGACTCCAACGGTTGCTCCGACCAACACTCGCGGCCGTCATCCTTATCGCCGGCCTGGCCGCGGCCCAACCGCCGCTCCCATCGGCGGCTCAACTCGACAGTCGGTATTACTCCGATACAGGATTCCGGGTTGATTCCGACCCATTCTGGGAGATTTTTGACAAGCTTGGAAAACAGCGCGGGCTCGGTATGCCGGTCTCGCGCACGTTCCGGCTGCTCGGTCGCCCAACACAGATCTTCCAGCGCGGCATGCTACAGATTGCCCCAGAAGGCCATGCCTATATTGTTAGTATGCTGCAGGATCAACTGCTCTTCCCGTACCGGTCGATCAATGGCTCGGTATTCCCACAATACGATGCGGGTTTCGTCACCGGCGCCCCTCTGCCGGGAACCGAGGACTATGACCTTGGCATCATTGCGTACCTCAAGCAGAGCATTCCAGATGAATTCGATGGCCAACCTGTGAAGTTCATGGAGAACTACCTGAGCGCAGTGCGCGAGCGCGATGCTGATCTGGACGTCCTGGCGAATCTGCCGGTCTGGGGAATTCCTACCAGCCCTCCCACACGAGATCCCGCAAACCCCCGGGTGATTTATCAGCGGTTTGAACGAGGCATGCTCGTGTATGAAGCGGGCTGTCGATGTACACGCGTTCTCCCGCTTGGCGATCTCTTCAAAGCCACACTCACGGGCCAGTTCCTGCCCGCGGACTTCGAGTCTCAGGAGCCTAACAGCCCCTTCTTGCGACAGTATGACACTGACGGCCACCAGGGACCCATCAGGAAAATTCAGCTCCCAGATACCGATCTAGCCAACGCATTCCTTCCATCGGCAAAGGAGCCTGTCTCCTGGGCCACGATTCAAGAAATTGTCCCGCCACCCCCGGATCCATTTGCGTACGCGGTTGCCCCCACATCGACCCCAGTCAACCAAGTGGCGCCCCTACCCGTTGCAACCTTCGGCACGGTCGTGGCAGCCACCGCGCCCCCTTCGCCCACCACGGCTGTCGGGCCGTTCACTCGAGATCCGAGCGTGGTGGCCCTGCAAGCAGGGGATATCGGTAAGGAAGCGACCGTGGTCAAATCTCAGACCGGCACCGATAGTCGCGGACGCTGGTACGAGGTCCGGTATGAGCGGGATCGGAGCCCGGAGTCGCTCGGGCTCGGACCATCAATCTGGTATCAAAAGGTCTGGGTTGCCTCCAGCCCAGAGCTCGCGCGCTCGATCTACCGAGACGAGGCCGCCAACACGTCATTCCCAGAATCAGTAGACCGCTACCGGGGCTTCTTCTTCATCGATCTCCCTCGGCTCGTTGAGGAGCAGCAGCAAATGGCGTCGTGTGAGGAAGAAGGCTGTTCTGCCACCCGTTACTTCGTGCACTTGCGCACGATCCTCCGAAATGCCAACGTCGTGAGTGTGATTTACACCTACGGGGATCAGCAATATTCCGGCGGACCTGATGTGCTCCCTAACATCCGGAAGGTCTCAGATCGCATGCGCGCCTGAGATCAACCAGATACAGAGCTTGGCTGCGCGGGCTGGAGGAAGCGCCTCTTTCCATCGTCCCCACCCCGCGCTCCAGAGCTCGCGGCGGACGACTCAAACTCTCCCGGCCCCCGGGGGCAAAGCGGTTCGGCCCCACTGGGAGCGCTGCCATCCTTGGCGGCCCGGCCGTCGAGGCCGCTCTCCGGGCTCCCAGTCGCTGATTGCGATAGCGCGGTGCGGCTCTCCGTGGCCGGGCCGCCAGGGATGGCGGCGTTCCCAGTGGAGCCGGGAAACGCTGATGCGCACCCGTCCCGCGGCGCGCGATTGCCATCGAGCTAGGTGCTCTGTTAGCCTCGGTCCATGGTTCTGAATCGCCGCGACACGGGACGATTAGTGCTCCTGACTCTCATCATGAGTCTGGGAGCGGTATTCGCGGGCTGTAGTGCCGGCACCCCGTTGACACTGGACAGTACCGCGAATAAGTCCACGATCAATCCCGATGCGAGCGGCGACCGTCTCAACATCACCTATCGGGTCAACCACCCCTCCCGCGTCTCCGTCTCGATCATTTCGAGCACAACCGGCTCTAGCTTTGACCTACGCACGGACGAGCCTCGCCGACCGCATGAGACATATGTGTACCCGTTCGACGGGACAGCACCACTTCCTACCGACGAGGCACACCGTCGAGTCCTTCAAGATGGCGACTACGAGCTCGTGGTCACCGCCACGGATCATGGCGGAAAGCGGGACCAGCAAAGCCATCCAATCAGCGTCCGCAACGCGGACACGAACCCTCCGTCCATTGAGAATCTGACCGCGTTCCCGCCATCAATCTCCCCGAATTTTGATGGCGTGGATGACGTGGTAACGGTGAGCTACCGCTTGACAAAGCGTGCGCGCGTCCAGCGCCTCACGCTGGATCAGGACGGAAATCGCGTGTACGTTGGGGGCTCGGAACTGCTGGAGCCGGGTGAATACGCTGAGCGCTGGGATGGCACCGCAAAAGAGAAACCCGTGGCAGATGGCGCCTATCGTTATCAGGTGCGCGCGGCGGACGCGGCGGGCAACGTGGTTCAGTCCGAGGTGCCGCTCCAAGTGGCCGCGAGCGGGAGACCGGAAGGACGAATTCTACGGGTGGATTTCACACCCCAACAGCTCATGGTGGGTGAGGTCTTGACCGTCCGGGCATTGGTGCGCAATACTGGGCCGCTGCCACTGCGCACCAGTGGCCCAGATTCCGGCTACCATTACAGCAGCTTCGATAGTTTCGGGTCCATTGCCAATCATCAGTACATCGATCGCCTGGGGACCTGGCGATTAGGAGTAGACTGGGCCGGTTCACCCACAAGTACCGGATCGAAATATCCTTACCGCTGGGGGTTCCCAAAAGATCTCGAGCCCGGTGAAGAGACAGTGATTGAGGGACACTTGCGCATCGAGCACGGGCCGGCTCTGGATCGACAGGTGGGACCGCTGAATAATCGGATCTTCGTCTACGCGGGACTCATCCACGAAGGCATCGCCTTCCACGATGACCGGGTGGGGGGTCGCTGGATCGAGATTGGCTACTGATGGCGAGCCAGGTTTCTGCCATCGTCGTGTCATTTAACACCGCGCCACTCCTGGAACGGGCCATACTCTCGTTGCAGCGCTCCGCAAGCCTGGTTCAGGGTGTGGAGATCATCGTCGTTGACAACGCATCTGATGACGGGTCAGCGCAGATGGTTCGGAACCGCTTTCCCGGTGTTCGGCTTGTCCAGCTCACCCGTAATGTGGGCTTTGCCGCGGGAACTAACGTGGGCCTCCGGATGGCCCGTGCTGAGCAACTGCTCCTGTTCAATCCGGACGCTGAGCTCATTCACAATGCGCTGCCAACTCTTTCCAGCTTCCTGGTGGAGCGTCCCTGGCTCGCGGCTGTTGGCCCGCGCCTCATTTATCCTGATGGGAGCCAGCAAGACAGCGCATTTCGATTTCCGAGCCTCGGACAGATCTTTCTGGACTACTTTCCCATTCACCGGCGGCTGCTCCAATCGCGTCTGAACGGGCGTTATGCGACGACGGATGCCCCGCTGCCCATCGATCATCCGCTGGGTGCATGCATGCTGATCTCGCGCGCGGCACTTGAGGATGTGGGACTGCTGGATGAGGGATTCTTCATGTACTGTGAAGAGGTGGATTGGTGCATGCGTGCCCGTCTGCGGGGCTGGGAGATCTATCACCATCCCGGCGCGGTAGTGGTTCACCACGGCGGAAAGAGTACCGAGCAGCGCGGCGGTGCCATGTATCAACAGCTCCACGCCAGCCGAGCCCGATTCTACGAGAAGCACTATGGCCGCTCCTTCAGAACACTTGCTCGAGTGATTAGCCAGACTGGTCTGCGACGTGAGATTGCGCACGTGAAGCGTCTCGCAAAGCAGGGAGCTCTGGCTCCTGAGCGAGCCCGCGAGCGAATACGCGCCTGTCGTTCCCTGCTCGCGCACGGATGAACGACCGACCGAAAGTCAGTGGAGTCGTCCTGGCTCTCAACTCCGCCGAGCTTATTGGCAATTGTCTTCGATCACTTACCTGGACTGATGAGTGCATCGTGCTCGTGGACGCCGCCACAACGGATAACACAGGCGAACTGGCGCAGCAGCTGGGCGCTCGGGTGCACAGTCGGGCGTTTACCACCTTTGCTGAGCAGCGCAACGCGGCCCTGGATCTCGCTACCACAGAATGGATCATGTTCGTTGACGCCGATGAGCGCGTGCCACCGCGGCTGGCTGAAGAAATTCGGCAGATCATTGGTCAGCGGGCCGAGCCAGTGGGCTACTGGGTACCTCGGCGCAACATCATCTGTGGCCGCTGGATCAAGCACGCTGGCTGGTACCCAGATCGGCAGCTCCGCCTGCTGCGACGAGGAAAAGCGCGCTATGAAATGAATCTTCCCGTTCATGAGGTGGCCGAGCTGCAGGGCGAATCAGCCGTTCTGGTCGAGCCACTTCTGCACCTGAACTATCGATCACTGCCCGACTTCTGGATGCGCCAGAGGCGGTACGCGCGGTTGGCCGCGCAGGGCATGGTCCACCGAGGCGAGCGACCACGAGCACGCACCATCATTGGCCAGCCTCTGCGAGAGTTTCTCCGCCGGTTTGTGCATGAGCAGGGCTACCGCGAGGGGCCGCTGGGCCTAGCTCTGTGCCTGATGCTGGCTGCAGGGACCCTGGAGACCTACGCCCGAGCTGTCACCCGCCAGGTCTAGTGCCTTTGAGACGCGTCAGATCCCGGAAGGCTCCGCGGCCAAGCCGAGCTCCGGAGCAATAGCTTTCAGGGCGTTTATCACGAATTGAATGTGCTCATCCGGATCACCTCCGAGCTCCTCCAGGCCCACGCGGATATCATCGCGATTCACCTGTCGGGCAAAGGACTTGTCCTTGAGCTTCTTGCGCACGCGCGCGGGATCGAGATTCCCAAAGCTGCGGCCATGCACAAGGGCACAGGCAACAATGAATCCACTGAGCTCATCCACCGCAAAAATGGTCTGCTTCAGGGGCGTATCACGCTGTACGCCGGTGTACGGGGCATGCGCCAACACGCCGTCAATAATTTCCCGAGACCACCCTGCTTCGGTCAAGATCCGTGCTCCGAAAAATGGGTGCTCATCAAGCCCCGGGTGGGCCTCATAGTCGAAATCATGCAGCAGCCCCACGATACCCCAGGTTTCCTCGTCCCCTCCTAGCCTTCGGGCAAATGCTCGCATAGACGCCTCCACGGCAAGCCCGTGCTTCCGTAGGCTCTCACTTTTCGTCAATTCATAGAGAAGTGTCAGGGCATCGTCACGGGTGTGCATGGAGGCAACTCTCCTGAAATTCAGGGCCGTGGCCTGGTCAGGTTGCCCCGCCCAGTTTCCGTAGCTCGTCGACCGATTGTACCTCTCCCACCCGGGCGACGAATGAGGCGAGGGATGACGAACGGCTGCGCAGGCCGCGAACGAGGCTGCCGATCCGATCGTCCCCGGCACTGGACTCAGCGTAACTCCCGTGAAACGCGAAGTACGCCTGGTTTAAGCGGCGAATTCGGTAACCCAGCGCGCTCAACTCCTGGCGACGTTGCTCCATATACGCCTCAGCCGCATCAACCTCGCCCGAGGCCAGCAAGCGCTCCACTTCCGCTCGCGTCGCCCGCATCTCACGACGAAACACATCGTCTCCACTGGCGCTCATCCGCTCAGTTGGCGCCGGCAGGCCAACGCGATCCGAAAGATCTGCCCCCAGCTCACGGCCCACAAGATCGGCCACCGTCTCGTTGATTGCCCGCCCCTCCTGGCTGGACCAATAACTCGCTCCCAATGGTCGGAATGCAAGGTGCGCATGCGCCCACTCATGCGCCACCGAGGCCAGCGCATCACTCGGCCGTGCGGACTCCACAACCATGGCCGGATATGTGGCCAGTCCGCCGATAGGAGTGATCAAGGGTGAGACGCCCAGGCCGGCCACGCGCGCCTCGACTTCACCGATGGTGGCTCCAGACACACCCGGCGAGAGAAAGAGCGACTGTTGCACGACAAGCCGGTCTCGAGGCGAGACAATAAGTACCGATGGCGGTGCCGTGAAGCGGAATGCGACCGGGGGAAACAGACCGGGCACAGGTAGCGAAAGGGAATTGCCGATGTCCTGTGCCATGATCACGGCAGCCAATTGCCGCTCTATCGCCCGCTCGATATCCCAGCGCTGGTCAGCCTGTGAGGATCTCGGTGCCTGAAGATATTCTCGAATGCGATACAGTTCTTCAACATCGCTTTCAGGTGCATGCATCATCGATGATACGAGCGCCACCCCATGGTCCTTCAGATGCCGGCCTTCCCAGGCCACCAAATTGAAAGTCTCCGAATGGGCCGAGAGGTAAACGCGAAACGGCAGGGAATGAGCACCTGGAGCGGAAACAAGTCCAAGCAGAGCAATGACCACGGCAAACACACAACGTACTAGTGACTGTACGCGCAGAGACGCGTTCGAGCGCATCTGGTGTTGATGCCGCGCTCGTTCAAGCCTCAGATGGCTCACGGGCCCCCCAGACGGGCCCTGAGTGATGGCTGCCATACCCATGATCATACGCGGTACCCGTCTGACGATCAGGGAAAATGCGTATCATCGCTGCGCAGTCACCCGATCCTGGTCAATCAATCGACCTGATGAGCGCCCCCAAATTTCTCGATGACGCCGACATCCTTGCACGTGCCCGTCTTGGCGACGTGGACGCTTTCAATCGCCTCGTTTTGGACCATGAGCGACCGGTCTACAGTCTGGCGTATCGGCTACTGGGAAACCCCGACGATGCCGCGGACGCCACCCAGGATTCCTTTGTCAATGCCTATCGAGCGATCAACGGCTTTCGAGGCGAAGCCATACGACCATGGCTCTTTCGCATTGCGGTACGATGCTGCTATGACCAACTTCGTCGCCGCAAACGACGGCGCGAGGATTCACTTGACGCTGACTCGGAGGAAGTCCACTGGGAGCCCGCTGATCCGGATCCCGGGCCTGAGCTGGGCGTGCTCCATTCCGAAACCGGTGCCGCCATTGAACGGGCACTCCAATCCCTGCCCCTGGATCAGCGCACCATCGTGATTCTGTGTGACGTGCAGGGACTTTCATACGAGGAGGCCGCCGAGGCCGCGGATCTTGAGCTGGGCACCGTGAAATCACGGCTCAGTCGGGCGCGCTCACGATTGCGTGAATTGCTTCGAGCTCGCGGGGAACTTCCGGGCGCTTCCGACCGTCTTGCTGAAATGTAGCTGAACACCATGCAGGAACTTTCAAACCACCTTACTGACGAACAACTGAGCGTCTACTTTGACGAGCGACTCCCTGCCAACGAGCAAAGCCTGGTCGATGAGCACATCACCGCGTGTAATGCCTGCCGCCTGGCTCTTCATGAGCTGGAAGCGACCGTACTATCTCTGCGCTCGCTTCCGGAGCCTTCGCTTCCGCGATCCTTCTTGATCCGGGAGCAACCACCAGTGAGCATCTTGAGCCGGATACTGAGCTGGGATTTCGGCATTCGAAGTCTTGCCTCCGTCGCGGCAGCCCTGTTCATTGTCGTTCTCAGTATTGACCTCACTGCGATGAATCGGCCGGCGGGCATTGTGCCGCTCAACGCCGCCACTCAAGCGCGCCCAGTGTCCAGTGCATCAGGTCCGCTCCCCCAGCCAACGGCGGCACTACAGCCCACCGGGGCCGGCGCCCCGGCTCCGGTTCCCGCCGCGGCACGACGCCAGCCCGAGGCCGCCACGGAATCAGCCGCACCCCAGGCGACTGATTCCGCGCGACTTGAGGCCCTCGTTACCCGTGACGCGGGCTCGAGCATGGCTAACTCATTAAGTGCGCTCTCGCCGCTGACGCTCACCATCGGGACGGTCGCCGTCCTGCTTATTCTGGTGGCCGTGGTCAGATCCGTTCGTCAAGCGTAGCCGCGGCGATTCAACGTCCTTGCAAGGTCGATTTGACGGCGCGTCCATGGCCCCGTGCTACTCCGTCTCACCGTCAACTCGACCTTTAACTGCCCCTGAGCCGAGGCATCTTACCATCAGGTAGCTCCAGTGATTCCAGGAGTCGTCTGCCTGCACCCGGGATCTCCACAAGCGCCCGCGAATCAGCTTCCGTGGCGGAATTTGCGCGCGCCGAGGGAAGGGTGCCGTGAAACTCAATCAACTGGCCCGAGGTGATCACAACGACGCCTGAGCGCGTAACGCCACTCGCGTCAATCCGCACGGAGCTGCCGAGGGCCATGGCATCATTCTCTACGATGGCAAACGTCACGCGCGAATCACCCGCGCACCGAACACCCACGACTCGATGTTCTGTCAAGTTTCACCTATCGTCACCCGAGGCAGATCGAGGAACAGGGTGTCCAGAGCCAGTCGAGGGTTCACGTTCTGCTCCAGCAGGCGCGCGGTTTTCTGCGTGGCCCGGGCAGCCTGGACAGACCTCATTGTGGACAATTGCCCGGCAATCGAGGTCAGGCTCGCTGAGCTCGAGACCGGCCTCAACGCCCCTTCGGCGGCGACTGAGTGAACCGCGAGATCTCGAAATGCGTGCGCCCACCAGTCCAGCTCGGCAATCACACCCAGGCGATCCCCGCTCCACCGGCCCGCAAGCTCCTGCGCCTTAAGAAGGCGCGCAAGGCTCGGCGCCCGGATCAAATTCACGAGCTCCTCAATGGCCGATGCTCGGGTCTCCATCAAACTCGAGTCGCTTCCCGCCCGGATGGCCCAGCCGATACGACCTTCGGCTTCCTCCGCAATCGCCTGGGCCGACGCGCTCCCGAGATGAAGCCTTTCTGTCAAGTGATGCGTAATCACCGTTCGTGGAGCGGGCTGCATCCGGATAAGCTGGCACCGTGACAGAATTGTGGGCAGCACCGCACCGACATCTGCGGATGTCAAAACGAAAATGACCCCGGACGGAGGCTCTTCCAGTAGCTTTAGAAGCTGATTTCCTGCAATGGGGCTTAAACGCTCGACTTCCACGAGCACGTACACTTTGCGTTGGCCGAGCAGTGGCTTCAGCGACGCATCGGCTTGAATCTGGCCAATTTCTTTCCGAGATATCTGCACGTGCTCGGCATCCAGCTCCACCATGCGCAGATCCGGGTGGTTGCTGCTGGCCACACGTGTGCAGCTCGAGCACTCGCCGCATGGTACCAGGCTGGGATCTTCAGAAAGGCACAGGGCCGCTCGCGCAAGCTGGAGAGCCAGGGTTCGCTTCCCAATGCTCTCCGGCCCGCTCAAAATATAGGCGTGGCTGAGCTGATCGGTAGCCATCGCGCGTGAGAGTAACGCCACCGCGCGTTCGTGGCCCACGACGTCCCAGGTCACATTTACATCCCGGTGAGCGGCGGCGGTTGAATCCGCAGCTCGTTTGCTACCTGCCGAGTGCCGTCCACGGACATAGCCGACTCTTCCGCAACATCACGATCATCGTCCGTAATGACCTCACCGGTAATGGTCACTTTGCCGCGATCAGCCGAAACGCGCAGGCCGTGAATCCAGATGCCGGCATTGCTCACCAGCGCTGCCTCGACTCGGCTGGCTAAAGCGAGATTCTGCATTCGATCCGTCGACTCCGGGCTCGGCAGCAACTCGGGTCGTTGTGCAACGTGCGCCAGGCCGTCCACCACTGTATCCATATTGAGCGTGCCCGTATTGATCACGAGGTCGTGGATCTGGGGATCAAGCCACTCAATGTTGAACATGTAGCGCAAGTAGCCTTCCCGCTGGCGATCTGACCGTCGTATGAGTTGGGAAGCCTGGTCGTGATCCGTGGACCCCGGACGCTCGAGGGTGCCCATGTGAATCACACGGTCGATGCGCGCACTCATTGGCGCAATGGTCAGCACCTTGAGCACATGGTTCATATCTCGCAGTAGCGAGACTCCACCCAGCCCTACGATGACCAGATTATCCTCGCGCGCAAGTCCGTAAACGGCGCACCGCACCATCGTCGTATGGCGCCGTCGCTCTTCATTAAGGCGCTCCCAGAATGTCGGCTGCTTCTCTTCAATCTCGGGAGCGTTTGGCTCAATTTCACCACCGTACTTGCGAGCTTCATCGATAACGGTGCTATTGTCCAGAAAACGATAGTTCAGCCGCTCCGCGAGAGCGCGCCCAATTGCATCGCCGAGGCTGCCTTCTTGACGTGAGATCGTTATGACCGCCATGGTCGGACCTCCTTCAGGTCGCATCGGATTCTACCTCACACTTCGTGCAATTCCCCTGCAATTGGCTCAGGCCCTGGTGGTCACCTGTCAACTGTGGTCTACAATGACTGGCAAATTGGACAAGCCGGTCTATCTACCCAGATCTCGATGCGCGAATCTCGGCCATGCTCATGAACGCAAACCCTCAGTCTCGTCACGCGTCATACTCGCGATGGGCCCAGCACGCGGCAATGGCCGTGCTGCTCATCGCTGGCGTCGCCGTGGTCGTGACATCGGGCGTCACCATTCGGGTCACGGATGAACGGTCAGGGCAACCATTAGAAACATTCAGCCTTCAGCACCTGGCAGAAGAACCGCTTATCGGTTTCAACGGCGTCTATCATCTGTCGTTTGCGCTCGCGCCTCGAGAGTTTCAGCTCTCGGCACCCGGGTATCGGCCTATGATCGTGCGTGCTCCATCGATGGGGGATCGCTCAGTAGTGCTGGAGCCCATCACGGCATCAATTCGTGTAGAGGACAGGCTTTCTGGTGAGCCGCTGGAAACCGCGGTGCTGAACGGACCTGTCTCAGTCCAGCACACGAGCGCAGGGCAGTTTGACATCTGGCCAGCGACCGGGGCGACGCTCACGGTTTCTGCGCTGGGATATGAGTCAACAACCGTCGAGGCACGTAGCGGAGAGTCTTCAGTACGCCTGGCGCGCTTGCCGGACGGAGTTGTCATGAGCGCGAGTACGGGCACTCCAATCTCATCGGCCGTTGTGATCGCTGGTGATCACGAATTCCAGGTGAGCTCCGACGGATCGATAGCCACGGGCATGTTGAACGATTCTCATCGCTGGGTTCTCGCCCCGGGCTTTGATCGCTATCCCTTGAATCCAGAATCACGAACGCGGCGCATTGAGCTCCAACCGCGAACGGTGCGAGCGCTCTATCTCACGATCTATGCTGTAGCCGATACGACTCTCCGCGGAAACGTTGAACGACTGCTGCGCGAGACCGAGGCGAACGCTGTAGTGATCGATGTCAAAGGGGATCGCGGAAATATGGCCTACCGCTCCGCTGTCCCACTCGCCGAGTCCATCGGTGCGAACAGCGCCACGACGATTGCCAATATTGGGGAGTTGCTGGACGGACTTCGTCAACGCGGTATTTATTCGATCGCGCGCATCGTTGTATTTAAAGATGACCGGCTCGCTCGTTACGGACACGAGGTGAGCGCGGATGTCGCTGTGCGGGATGCGAGCACAGGAAGCATCTGGGTTGATGGCGAAGGCCTTGGCTGGGTGGACCCATTCCGCCACGAGGCCTGGGATTACAACATCGCGCTAGCGGAAGAGGCGGCCCGTGTGGGGTTTGACGAGGTGCAATTCGACTACATTCGCTTCCCCACTGATCCTCGCCGGGGTGGCAGCATCACCGCCGCCACATATTCACAGCCGGTGAATCCAGAATCACGCGTGCGCGCTATCGCTGAGCTTCTGCAGCGGGCACGCCCGGCCGTGCAACGACATGGTGCGTTCCTCAGTATTGATACGTTTGGCTACACGCCATGGGATGATGGGGACCTTGGCATCGGACAGGCTATCGAGCATCTCGCCCCGCACGTTGATTTCATCAGTCCCATGATCTATCCATCGACATTTGGCGCGGGACTTCCGGGGATGTTGAACTTTCCCGGAGTCATAAACGACCCCTATCGCACGGTATACGAAACGGTGGTCAGAGCGGTCCGACGAACCGATGGACAGCGCGCCCGCATTCGGCCCTGGCTCCAGTATTTCGATGACTACCCATGGCAAACACGGAAGCGCTACGATGACCCAGAAATTCGGGCTCAAATCCGCGCATCCGATGAAGGCGGCGCACTGGGCTGGATGCTCTGGGACCCCACCAATCGGTTTGATCGGGGTGGGCTCCAGCCGCGGCCGGGCTAATTCCATCAGCCAGATCTAGTGCGCCCTGCATCCGGGCTGCACCAGGCACACTGCTGGCTCGCGTTGACATCACCCCGGGGCTTTGATAGCCTCGACTTGCATAAAGGCCGAGGCATGCGCACGTTACTACATGAACTTTCCGGGCTGCGAGGTGCAGCGTGATCAACGAATTCAAACCCTTCATTGACGATCTCAAGCAGGGCAATTACCGCCGTGCCTTGACTGGGAACCGCGTGTTCCGAAGCGTCTTCCGTCATGGTTATCCGAGCACCCCTCGGAACCAGGCGTTGATGATGTTCAACAACGTCTTTCTCCACCTGCACCCCGTGCGGATGCGACGAGAGAGTCTGAAAATTACCTACACGTTCTGCCTCGGCGGCTTATCATTCTTTTTGTTCTTGCTTCTTACGGTTACGGGCGTCCTGCTCATGTTTTACTATCGGCCCGCAACCGCGGTGGCCTATCAAGACATGAAGGATCTTGAGACCGTTGTGACGTTTGGCATGCTCTTACGTAACGTGCACCGATACTCGGCTCACGGCATGGTCATTACCGTGTTTCTGCACATGTGTCGCGTGTTCTACACCGGTGCGTATCGGCCGCCACGAGAATTTAACTGGGTGGTGGGCGTTATTTTGCTCACCCTCACATTCCTCCTGAGTTTCACCGGCTACCTCCTACCCTGGGATCAGCTTGCAATCTGGGCTGTGACCGTGGGTACGAACATGGCTGGCGCAACGCCGGTCATCGGCGACCAGGTGAAATTTGCGCTGCTGGGCGGATTTGAGATCGGTGACAACACGCTTATTCGTTGGTACGTCCTACACGTCATCGCTTTGCCGCTCCTGACGGCGGTATTCATTACCGTCCACTTCTGGCGCGTGCGAAAAGATGGCGGCATCTCCGGCCCGCTATAGGCCGTCTGTTGATCAATCACGGAGGCATAAGTGGCGACTGAGCAACACCCGCCAGAAGAACAGGCAACTGGCAACGGCGCCGGACGGCCGGCCTTGAGCGCTGAGCAGCGCGCACGCGTGGCCACTGCCGTTCGGCGCGAGGCTGCCCCACAGGGCGGCCTGAAGCAACAGGTGGAGTCACTCGTGTACGTGTGGCCACACCTGGTCATCATAGAATTCATCGCGGCCCTGGTCATGATGCTCTCGCTCGTGGCTCTGAGCATGGTTGTAAACGCTCCACTCGAAGGCCATGCGAATGCGGATAGGACGCCCAACCCATCGAAGGCGCCATGGTACTTCCTGAACCTTCAGGAATTGTTGCTCCACATGCATCCCGCGCTCGCGGGCGTCATCGTTCCGGCGGGCGCACTCGCGCTCATTGCGCTCATTCCATACATTGACCGCGATCCTCGCGATATGGGCAAGTGGGCGGGTACGGAGAAATCCAAACCGATCATCTGGTTTACAACAATATTCACGACGGTTGTGCTCGTGCTTCAGGTTCTATTTGACGAGTTTGTCGGGGTTAAGCCCTTGATGAAGCAGATCTCGGAGACGAGCGGCAACCCATTCCTCAATGACGGTCTCATCGTTGACATCCTTGTCCCAACGGTACTGATGCTTGCCCCCATTGGAATTCTGGTCTTCCTGATTAAGGCCATCTACCGTCCTGTAAGTACACGTGAGTGGATGGTATGCCTGTTCACCGGATTCTTCGTCACCTACATTATTCTGACGGTCTTCGGAACCTTCTTCCGTGGCCAGGGGATGCACCTGCTCTGGCCCTGGGACCCTCACCAAGTTCGCGTAGAGTGATGAACGTACGTCGCTACATCTCAGCCTAAGAGGATATCTGGAGAATACATGGCACAAAACGCGACTGAAGGGATGTTCTTTCCGCGCGACGAAGCGGGAAACCTGGCGGATGCCCAGAAAGGGTCAGGCCCATCCCGCCGTCTCGTCCTTCGCTGGGTGGGATGGGGTGCCATCCTCGCGACATTGGGACAGTGGTCCACAGGGTTTCTGAGCTTTTTCTGGCCCAAGAAGGTTGGCGCGTTTGGCGGCGTCATCGCCGCAGGCACGGCAAGCGAGCTCGCAGTTGGCGACGTGAAAGTCATACGTGAAGGGAAATTCTATCTCTCACGAGTGCCGGAAGGGTTTCTAGCTCTCGCCTGGAAGTGTCCTCATCTTGGCTGCACCGTTCCATGGAAGCCTGAAGACCAGCTAGCAGCGGGGGATGAGGCCTTCGCAAACAAGGGCCGATTCAACTGCCCCTGCCACGGCTCCCTCTACAACCGCTACGGGCAGATTGTCTTTGGCCCCGCGCCGCGGCCGATGGATCGGTTTGAAGTTTCGATTCGTGATGGACGAGTGTTTGTCAACACCGGTAAGTTAATTAGTCGGGCAAGGGCCAGCGGCGATCAGGCGGTCTCTGCCTAATTCATTCGAGTCGATGAATAGAACGAGACAGGGGGCCATGGTCTCCTGTCTCGTTCTATTCCGGGCCACACCACATTGTTGACGGCTCTCAGCCGGGTTCGTCCTATGGAATATGGCGCGCTGCGCCCCCGGACAGCTTCGATGAGCTTGCTGGCTACCGAACTTGGCGCCTACCGAGGAAGCGTCACTGAGCCAACATTCACCCGATCACCCCGCGCATGCGCATCGCGCCCCTGAACGCTCAATGGAGTCCCCGCGGGGCCGCGATATGCGAGGGCCTGGATCGTGTATTCCCCTGCCGGCAAGCGATTACTGAGCCCAAGTTCATGGTAATCGCCAATCACATGCCCTGCGCTCCAGCCGCTCATTGGCGACGTGCCAAGCGCTGGATGGGAAACATCACTCTGCGCGACATCCTCGCCATAGGAGCTCACAAGACGAACCGAGACCGAGGCATCCGGCGGGTTTGGTACCGTCGCCATCCAATAGAGCACCAATGGCAGCACGCCACCGCGCTTCAGGTCATCCGAGAGGTACTCTGCACTCACCAACCTCACGCTCGCCCCGAGCTCAGCATCAATTCCTTCAGTGCTTGAAATCGGATCACGCGGTGTGGTGCCACGTACCTGGATTAATGGACCGACGGATGATGTGGGCCCGAGACGCTCAATGCCGGGCAGCGTCCGTGTCGCATAAACCGCACGTGCCGCAAGAGTAGCATCCGCCAGTGTCACATCGAGACGTTCAATCGGATAACGCACCGAGACATCGGGTCGCTCACCTTCCACATACTGGAGGTACCAGAGCGCCGTTACCTGCTCCCAATCCCCAACGATGATCCCATTGGGAGCGGATTTCCGCAGAGCCAATCGAGCAAAACGATCAGCGAGATACCCACGCTGAAGGTCCTGGCGGTACCCGTCAAGTGTCTCTGCCGATCGGTGCGCCCGCGCCTGCGAAACGGCCGTGGGCCACCACACTGGCGCGGCGAACGCAACGATCAGCGCGGTCACCGCAGCATACAGGGCCATGGGCCGCGCCCCTGTACGTCTCGCCAATGACAACAATACTCGCACTCCAACACCAATAAATATCGCCCAAACGACATATACGGGGATAAAGAATACCCAGTACCGTGGAATTGCATAGTGAGACTGAAGGACATAATTCGCGGCTGCCAGGATGGTCGGTATCAGAATGAGCACAAGCAACACGCCCACCCGTGGTCGCTGACGAAGCACATTTGAGAGACCGAGCACGCCGAGAACCGGGCCAATAACGCCAAGCTGAAGGAACGTTACACGGGCAAATTCCACCAACCGTCCAACCGTACCGCCGTCAAGTCGAATCTCGCTGGTGTAACCACGATCGAGAAAGAACTCGATAAGCTCCGTCAGCGTCCCCACGGGCCAGGTACCCGGCGGCAAGGCTCGCGCTCCAGCCCAGGGCACGTAGGCATAGAGCGCCAGTGGTGCAAGCAATAGTACGATCGGCAAGAGTGATGACCAACGGAGCACCGGGCGCACCCCGTGCGCGCCAACAAAGAATAGGAGTCCGGGCCCTGCCAGTAGCATTGAACGATGATTCGTGAGGCTGAGTCCGTAGAGCAACGCCAGGAGGGACAAGCGGCCGATATTTGGTCGATGTGACCAGTGCAGCGCGGCTAAAATCACGAGCGCAAGAAAGAGAGCGTTGAGAGTGTACTTGTCACTCGCAGTAGCCTGGGACCAGTAGATCGGCGACAGGGCGAGAAACAGCGCCCCTATGACGCCGGCCAGCGCCGACCCACTGAGAACCCGACCGATGACACACAGGACCCCAATAGCGCCAGCAGCGAACGCCGCGTTGAGTACATTTAGCCGCCAGGCAACATTCCCCAATGGAAAGAGCAGCGCCCACGCGTGATTGAGCAGGACGAGGAGCGGGTAACCCGTGGGGTGCGTCAGACCGAGAATGGGAGAAACGAACTGGAGCTCCCCGGCGTCACCGCCGAGGACTCCAGGCGCCAACGTCACCGCGTACGTCACAAATGTGGCGAGCGCTAGAACCGTTGCGATTGCGGCTGTTGAAGCCGCGCGGGTCAACTCTCGGAGTCTGTGGACTCGGAAGGCGCATCAGCCACGGCAACCGCCGGGCGGCGTCGGCGACGTGGTGCGCGAGGCGCCGGCTGATCATCGGAGAGCTCCGCGGACGGAACCTCATCAACCTGTCCATTTACGGATGGCGGCTCAGAAATCTCCGCAACGGGCATGAGCGCAACCGGGGCATCCGCATGCTCACGGCCATTGGGCTCGTATGTATCAGCCACAGAGTCCAACGGGAGCTCGCCTCCCTCGCCGAGTCCGTCATCCGTGCGAGTGCGTCCTCGCCTACGCCGTCGGCGACGAGCCGCTGCGGGCGATTCATCTGCACCAAAATCATCGGCTCGTCCAAAATCATCCGAAGGTAAATCGATGGCCGCCAGCGGCAGCGGTTCAGCAACGACTGGCGGGAGCACCGCGGCCGGGGTAAAGACGTCGCGCTCTCTGTCTCGGTCGCGATCTCGGTCTCGCGGGCGCCGGTCAATGACGGGCCGCTCCCGTTCGCGCTCCTGGACGGCACGATCAGCGATTCCGCGGCCGCGTTCGCGGGTTCCGCGGGACGGTGTGGAAGGGGGCGCCGCGTCAGGCGATTTGCCAAGATCCTTGAGAAGCTGACGGTAGGTGATCAGCACATTACACATTTCCACGAGCTGCACCGCGGTCAGATCACTCCCGATCACAACGACCGATGCACCACGTTGACGCGCAACTCGTGCCAGCGGGATGAGATCCTTGTCAGACGTGACGAGCACAAGCACATCCGGTGACAGCGTCCAGAGAAGGTCTACGCCTTCAGCCACCATAACGGTGTCACAGAGGCTCTTGCCTTCTACCCGACCGCGGCTGTCCGTACGGAGTACAGGCGCGAAAATGGGTTCTATACCAGCCTTGTAAACCGCGAGCCGTTCCGCGGCCATATTCCACTCGGCATAGGCACGAGCAACCATCACGGTGCCATAGCTCTGAGCGAGCTCCATCACCGCGTGGAGGTCGAGATCCGTGCCAGGCGCATCGCGGCTAGCACAAATCTGCAAATTGTCATAGTCAATCAACATGATGACCCTGCGCGAACGATCAGTCGTCACGGGGAACACTCCGGTCTGGGGGGGATGTGAAGCGAGTCGCGGGCAGGGCAAGAAGAGGAAAGCGCTGACGATGTCGTCGCGCATGGAGCCTGCGCCGGAGCAGGATGGAGGAGCACCTTGGTAGTAATGTTAACAGACAAACCACCAGGTCAACGAACACACCATTCCTACGCGAGCGTTCCCGCGTTGAGGCGCAGCCAGCTTAAGCCGACCGCGCTTGAGTTGCCGCCTGCTAGATGAGTGGATAAATGAATGGCCCGATCGCGGTTGCATTCGCGAAGGCAATCAATCCTGCAAGAATCAGCAGCATGATTACCAGAGGAATCATCCACCACAATCGCTGGGCCCAGAGAAATCCAAGCAGTTCCCCTGCAATTCCGAATCTCTCAATGAGCGCCTGCATAGTTCCAACTGACTCCAGGAGACGTACGTAAGTCCACGCGGATACTAACGGTCCGCACCCAACCAAGTCAAGGCAGCGAATTGGCAGGGGTGCGGTGCAAACTTTCCCGTCCCCCGGGGGCAAAGCCGGCCCGGCCCCTCTGGGCGCGCTGCCATCTCTGGCGGCCCGGCCGTCGAGGCCGCTCTCCGGACTCCCGGTCGCTGACTGCGATCGCGCCGTGCGGCCCTCAGGGGCCGGGCCGCCAGGGATGGCGGCGCTCCCAGCGGAGCCGGGAAACTCTGATGCGCACCCATTGGCAGTAACTATTCACATCTCGCGGGATGTTCACCGCGGAGACTAGGAGTCTCCGCGGTGAAATTTGCCCCGTGGAATCTGAACACATGCAATTGGCAGGCACTCTCTCCTGGAATCACCCACTAACGGTCAACGTTCTGCCACCGTTGAGGGCGCTGCCATCCCTAGCGGTCCGTAACATGAGTGACGCATCCCGCGATCCTCATCCGCCTAAGTTGGGTTCCCAAATGCTCGCCGGATTCGGCTCATGAATGAGCTGGGGTCGTCACTAGCGCTGGATTCAAGCCCGAGGCGACGGGCATCATCCACGGTCATGCGCTCATTGGCCGGGGCATGCTCTCGATAAATGCTCAACAGCGCATCGGACACGAGCAGGACCAGCGGATCGTAGGGGCTCTCACGAATCAGGCGCTTCACGCCAGCCTCGTAACGGCGGCCCGCCCACGGGAGTATGCCAGCTACCACGAGCTCACGAGATACCGGCATGAATGCGTCTGTCTGCGGGTCGGTCATAGATCCTCACTCAATAATCGGGGCCTGGAACCACACTACTCTGGAACCACATTCTTAGTATGCATGACTGGACAGCCTGAAGATTCGCCGTGCCCCGTATCCGGCGCCAGTCCCAAAAGGAGCACCTGAGCGCATGCTTCACCATCTGTCGATCAGTCTCGTTTCGCCGGAGTCCGCAATGCAGGAAGGCCAGTTGCCGTAATCGCGATAGCATTACTTCGTGCGGCATCTCACGATGTTGCCTCTGTCTGGAGCGCGGTTCTCTCGTTCATTTCCCTGGCGCGTCCTGTACAGCTCCTGCGTGAGTGGAACCAGTATCGACGGGCACCAGACCACGGGATTGTATGGCACCAGCATGGTTGCTCGCCGATGGCTGATGTCATAAGAGCAGGCACATCCTTCTCATCCTTCGGTCTGGTAGAATCCGACGTCGAGCCGAAGTGGCTGGGAGTTAACGGATACCCATGATTGAGATCAATATCGATCCCACACTGTTCACCCTGGGCCCGTTGGTGATCACCTGGCACGGCGTGTTTACGGCTGTTGGCGTGCTCGCGGGGATTCTTCTGGCCGTGCGACTTGGCGCGGAACGCGGCTTCAGCGAGGACGATATGCTCTCAGTCGCGCTGTGGTCCGTGATCGGGGGGATACTCGGCGCCCGACTCCTGCACATCATTGATCAGTGGGGCTATTACGCGCAGGATCCGATAGCAATTTTACGGATCAATGAAGGCGGCCTGGCAATTTTTGGCTCGGTTGTCTTTGGCCCACTCGCCGGTGCCATCTACAGTCGCTGGCGCGGATTTAGCATCTCCAAGCTCCTAGACGTGGGTGCGGGACCACTGGTCCTCGGGATGGGGATCGGTCGTATTGGTGACATCATCAACGGGGAGCATCATGGATCGCCTTCCGGCGATTTCCCACTTTCCGTACAGTACACCCATCCGAATACACTGGGCGAGATTGGTCGCTCCGTCCACCTCGCTGTTGGCTATGAAATGCTGCTGGACCTTGCGATCTTTGCCATTCTTATGCGCTGGCGCTGGAAGTTTCCCTACGAGGGAATGATGTTCTGGACCTTCGCGGCGCTCTATTCCTTCGGCAGATTCTTCGTAACCTTCTATCGGCAGGACACGATCTTCGCCTTTAATCTCACACAGGCACAGGTGATGTCGTTCCTGGTGGGCGCTGCCGCAGTCTGGGTAATGGTCTTCCAAGCGTCACGGGCGCGCAAGCGCGCCGCGTCGGTCGCCCAGCCTATAGAGTAGATGGCTGCGGTTAGCAGCTAAAACGGGCGCTCACACGGGCACGAAACCCCATGATGATGGTTTTGACCACCGCGGCCGGGCAAGTCTCCTGAGCACTCCGCTCACGAACGTAGCGTACAACGGTTCCTTCAAACCGGAAGAGATATGCGCAGGGCGGGCAGTTCTCCAGGTGAAGCCGCACCACTGAAATCTCCGCGTTACTGAGTTCCCGATCGAGATATTGGTAAATCTCGTCGTACGCCTGTTCACACGTCATGCTTCGCTGCACGAGCTCAACCCTCCTTCACCCGGGAAATTCCCGCGGCCTGTGCCTGCTCCCATAGCGATCGCTGCAGGAGACGCCGTCCACGGAAGAGCCTGGACATCACCGTTCCCCGGGGAATGCCCAGTATCTCAGCGATCTCTTTGTATGCGAATCCTTCCACATCTGCCAGCAGAACTACCATTCTGAAATCCATCGGCAGTGCTTCAATCGCGGCACGGATCGACTCCTCACCCAGCAGATCCAGAACGCGCGCTTCGACATCGGACCCATCACCGTCACTCGCCTGGAGCTGATTGTAGAGTGAGAATTCTTCACCGTCATCGAGCGATTCAACTGATGGCGCTGTCGCCCTACGCCGATAGCCACTGATAGCCAGGTTGCTCAGAATACGAAAAAGCCAGGCACGCATATTTGTGCCTGGCTGGAATCGATCATAGTGGGTGTAGGCCCGCTCGAGCGCATCCTGCACCAGATCTTCCGCCGCCTGATCGTTGCTGGTAAGCCGGCGCGCCGTGCGATACAACGCGTCAAGGTGCGGTAATGCTTCGGACTCAAAGAGTGCGACGTCTCGGGGGGCATCACTGCTCGGCGCTTCGTGATTGGCTGTCATAGTCGTACGGCGTCACTATACCGCACGTCTGACGAGACGCCGAGGCAGACTTAATCACCAGGTAAGCCCAGCACCTCACGTGCCTCACTGCGCAGTCCCAGTCGCACGCAATCCCAATAGGTTGAATACAGGGCTCGGTCAATAAGCTGACGCGCATCCGCCGTGAGCTCAGAGCCATAGAGTGCTCGCTGCTCATGAATCCGGTGCAGCCGGGCCACAAAGAGGTCGCGGAACACTCGGCGCTCCTGACTGATACGCGGCGTGCGCGTTGGCGCTTCACCCTGGTTGACGCTCTTCGTACTCTCCATCATGACCCTCCTCGGGCGCTGATCGGACTCTCCGCGCTGCCTGTGCATCAGTCCAGCGTGTGCCTCAGATTATCGACAGTTCCCATCACTCTTACAGACGCATCTCAGGAGTGATTGGTGCCAACTGCTCAGCGCCTTTCTATCATCTAGAGGTTGTAACGCTCAGAGCCTGCACATTGTTCCAAGTCCGAGGTCCGGCTAGCTGGGAAGGAAGCATGGGAGGCTGGCCTCAGGCGGCATCACCGTTGTTCTGAACTTTTATTCAGCAATCCGAGTCTTGAATCTCCCAGAGCCCTGGGTAGTGCTGGATAAATCCGATTGAGTTAACTTCAAGCACTGCCGCGTATTCCACTGTTGGCGCTTCGTACCAGTATGTTGTCACAGCGCGCCGCGCATACCGTTGAGGCAACGGCACGAGGGATTCCGCTAACACATCAAGCCAAGCGGCCGAGGCCTCGGCTGCTTGGCCTATGCCCAGGGCGAGTCGGCGAATTGCGATTAAGTTCGTAGACGGGCTAAACCCCAGGTCAAGATCAACACAATGACCAAGCTTCGTGATCACTGCGCCATTGAACGCCCAATCTCCACGACTCGTCCGCACGATATCCAAGGTGACCGATCGCGCCCCGATCCAGCCATGAACATGACCCCATCGAGTATGCCACTCACGATCACACTCAACCTGATAGGCAAGTTGCGCGGGAATCCCGCTCTGGCTGAAGATCGCGGTACCGTCCAGGCTCCAACCCGCCTCACTTGACTGCAGTCGGCAGGCATCATGTCCCGGGCTATCAATCCGTCGCCAGAGGACCGTGGCATCAATCAATGCCGGCGTCGGCAGTACCGTCGCTGCCGGCATCTGGATGCATCCACGGTGTGTAAGTGACCCCAACGAGGAGGCCCTCAGGACTCAGCAGGCGAGCTGTGGTCTGGCCCCACGGCTCCTCGCGGGCATCGCGCAGCAACCGATGCCCGGCCGCCGTGAGCTCGGAAACCGCCTCAGCAACCGAGTGCGGCGACTCAACATCGAGCTCCACCCAGGTCTGAGGAGCGGGAATCTCATCCGGCCACATGTTCACTCCAACGCACGACTCCGCCGCTTGCGAGAGCCGCCAGAGAGCAAACGCCTTTACGCCTGGAAGCGCATCGCTCGCCCAGTAGTTCGGCGCGGCTTCCTCTAGATCAATACCTAACCCAGCACCCCAGAACCTTCGACTCGCTTCGACATCGCGCACAATTGGACCAAAGCCAGCTACGAAACTGATCTTCATTGAAAATCCCTCCTCCCTGTGGGATCGGAATTGTCGCATTACCGGGTCCCAGGCAAAGCTCAAAGTATTGACCGGACAGGGAGGCGCACTTTGGAATTCTGATGTGGGAGTGCATCGATGTCCACCCGCATCCAGACCGGATCGAAATCCTTAACCCGGCCGCTGAGGCTCCCGGGAGAGCGGCGTGCGTAAGTGCCGCTTTCCAGGGAGCCTTCGGGATTTCGCCCACGGGGCTGTAACGCTCGCTCGCTCTAGGAGATTAATCCCTTGGCCTTGAGCCAGGCCGCGGCTGCATCCTTGGGATCCATACGCTCAATTCCGACCTGGCGATTGAGCTCCACCAGCTCATCCGTGGTGAGTATCATGCTGACCCCGCTGGTGAGCATTCTGATTTCATCCGGTGCAGCATTGAGGACTTCCGTGCGGATCACTGGAGCAACGTTGTCCGCGAGTTGGAGCTGCTTGTCATCCTCCAGCGTCACGAAATTGCGGGCAGCGATAATCGCATCGGACGAAAACAGTAGCGCCACATCCACCTGGCCGGACTCCAGCGCGGCAACGGTGATTGGACCACCGGTATCGAGAGGTCTAAAGTCCTTGAAGGTAAGTCCATATACGTCCCGGAAACCCAGCATGCAGAATGGCCGATCCGGACAGGTGGGCGGACCGCCCAGGGTGAGCTGATCCATCACCGGGACGAGATCGCTTGTCGTTCTCAGGTTGAGTCTCTGCGCGGTGGCTCGCGTCACGACCAGCGCATTGGTATCGATCGCCGGCGCCACGTCGAGCAACGTGATCCCCTTTGGCGCCAATGCTTCACGGAGCGCTATCGCGGTGGCCACTGGGTCCCCGGTGCCAAGCTGCTGGTTCTGCGTCACATACGCCAGCATCGTCGCGAGATACTCTGGGTAGAGATCTATTTGCCCGGACTGGAGAGCCGGTGCAACGATCTCCCGTGATCCAAGGTTTAGCCTGCGCTCAATTCGGTAACCACTGGCTTCTAGCACCTGGGCATACAGCTCAGCGAGAATGACCTGCTCTGAAAAATCGGTTGAGCCAACACGGATGGTTGGCTTAGCTTGTTCCGCCGGAGCTGAGTGCGCAGTGCCCGACGCAAACACAGCGCCGATCATCGCAGCGATCGTCAATACTGAACCGAGAGCACGGTGAACGTCTGTCCGTATCAAAATTGTTCCTCCTCCACCAATTGTATTGCGGTGAATATGCAGGCGTTGATCATCAACTGTACCACCAAAAATCAAACGGCTAACGCGTCTATGAAGGTTTCTTGTCCACGGAAGGCCCCCCTCGAGGCCTGAGTGCTCGTTGGACCCACCCGAGTCCAGCTTCGACCAGGATGGCCATAAGTGCTACCAGGATTGCCCCGGTCAGGAGGCGTGGGGTCTCTTGTCGCTGCAACCCATCAATGATGAAACGACCGAGCCCGCCACCGGCTACAAGGGCACCCAGTGTCGCGGTCGCCACGATGGCAACAGCCGCGTTGCGAAGGCCGTCTACGATCATCGGCGCCGCAAGTGGGAGCTCAGCGCGCCAGAGCACTTGCCAGTGACTCATACCCATGCCGCGCGCCGAATCCACCACATCCGCATCCACCTCCGTCACGGCGACGTAGGCATTGGTGAGAATCGGCGGCAGACCAAGTGGGACCAGCGCCAGAAACGTCGGCCAGAATCCAAGGCCCAGGTTCAAGCTGAAGGCCAGGGGCAGGGCCAGTGCGAGCAACGCCATTGAGGGCAAGGCCCGTCCAACGTTGGCCACGTTCATGGCCACAAATCCACCGCGACGAACATGCCCCAGGCCGACGCCAAGTGGCAAGGCGATCAGCGCCGCCACGCTGACGGCGACCAGCGAGAGCATGAGGTGTTCGGCCACGCGGGTTGGAATTCCGTCCGAGCCCTGCCACCGCGCCGGATTTGCGATCCAGGTGATGAGTGTCTCCAGAACCCCCATGCGCCTATCCTCGCGCCTGGGTCCAGGGCGTGGCCCAGCGCTGGAGTAACGCGAGCAGTGCATCCGCTACCACCGCCAGCACGATTGAGAGCACGGATCCAACGATGAGTGGCGTACTGAAGAAGCGCATGATCCCCTCGAGAATGAGGGCCCCTAGACCACCCTGGCCAATGAGTGCCGTGACCGTGGTCAGGCCGATAGTTGTAATCGTGGCCACACGCACCCCGGCAAAGATCACCGCCGTGGCCAGTGGCAACTCCACGCGCCACAACAGCGCCCACTCACTGTAGCCCATGCCGATAGCGGCGTCCCGCACCTCAGCGGGCACGGATCGGATTCCGCTGACGATGCTGCGAATGAGTATGAGTAGCGTGTAGCTGACCAACCCGATCTCCGCGGTCAGTGTGGTCAAGCCGGTGATCGGCACGAGCACGGCAAACAGTGCCAGACTCGGGATGGTGTACATCACCCCAGTAATCCAAGTAACTGGGCCGTAGAGGGCGCCACGCCTAACGATAAACAAGCTAATAACAAATGAGAGGGCAAAGCCAACCGTCACGGCAATGAGTGTGAGCTGAATGTGCTCCGTCACCCGTTGGCCAATGACCGGCAGGTTTCGAACGAGCCAATCCCAGCGTATCAGTGGCTCACCTGGCGTCATGAATCGCTCCCCCACTCGTCTCACTGGCGTGGTCGCCGGGTTTGGATTGAGCCTTGAGTGCCGCACCGATTGATTCCAATGTCACCGCGCCGACATCCCGGCCAGCTTCATCGTGAATGATGCCGCCACGTACATCCAGTGTCAGTAGATTCGATAGTACATCGCGCAGTAGCATCGCCATTCCGAAGCGCGGAAGATCCTCACTCCGTCCTCTGCCATCCCAGGACAAGCTATCAAGAGGAACGGGGATCACATCACTCAGCCGCATCAGCGCGAGCTGCTTTAGGGCACGATCCGCTCCAACAAACTGGGCCACGAAGTCGGTTGCCGGGCGGGAAAGTAACTCAAATGGCGTTGCGTACTGCTCCAGATGGCCGCCCTGACCCATTACCGCCACGCGCGTACCCAACTTGATCGCTTCATCAATGTCGTGGGTGACCAGCAGCACCGTCATACCCAACGTGCGGTGGAGTCGCAAAAACTCGTCCTGAAGGTGCTCACGCACGATTGGATCAACGGCGCCAAACGGCTCATCCATCAGCATCACCGGCGGTTCCGCGGCGAGCGCCCGTGCAACGCCCACGCGCTGCCGTTCGCCACCAGAAAGCTCAAGCGGGTAGCGTCCACGGTAGCGAGCAGGGTCTAGACCAACGAGGTTCAGCAGCTCGTCAACGCGGTCTCTACTGCGCGCTCGGTCCCAGCCAAGGAGGGAAGGCACGGTGGCGACATTCTGAGCAATTGTCTGATGAGGAAAGAGCCCAATTTGTTGGATGACATAGCCAATTCGGCGACGGAGCTGAGTTGGCTCGCTGGACATCACATCAGTTCCGTCAATCAAGATCTGCCCGGAAGTGGGCTCCACAAGCCTATTGACCATGCGCAACGTTGTGGTTTTCCCACATCCGCTCGGCCCAACCAGAACGCAGATCTCGCCAGCAGGCACCGTGAGAGAAAGGTGGTTCACGGCGCCCGCGGCCTCAGCCCCGCCACCATAACGTTTGGTGACATCTCGAAACTCAACGATCGCCCCGGCGGGAGCGGACCTGGCAGCGGTCATGTCATTACTCCGGTGTCCGCCGCCAAGCGCTCACCAAGGCGAACTGCGAGCGGGAGGTGGTTCTCGGGCGGCGCCAGCGGACACGGCCAGATAGGATCGTAGGCACAGGAAGGATGGTAGGCATAATTGAAGTCCAGTAGAACGACCGAGGAGCTTGAGTTTGATCCAAGGTACGCGCCCTTCACTGAATCAACCAGATAACGGCCACCGCCATACGATTCACTACCGCTGGTGAGATCCCGGAATGGGACAAACAATCCACCACCGTAGGCGTCGAGCCACAGCGCATTCAGCCGGCATGTCTGTCCGAAGAGGTCAAATGTGAGCGTTCCTAGAGTGAGCAGCCGAGCCTCACCACTCATTGAGGGCTGGCCGCCTAGGACCGACGAACTGGACGCAAACTGAGCTTCAACGCGTCCGCGAGAATCGAACGGCCAGTATTCGAGCGACCGAAACTCGCTTCGTGCGTCCGCCGGAAGAGGGCTTTGTGGATGATCACGGAAGAGCCTGTTACGCTCATGGCGAAACCAGGCTGCCGTCGCCGCCGTGGAAGGGCGGGAACGAAGCTGTTCGTAGAGGGAAAAGGTACAACTTCGCCAGTGAAGTAGCTCGAGGTATTGCGTCATCTATCCATGTCGATCACTGCAACCGATTATACGAATCAGCACCGCACCTCAATACCGGGCTAAGTCGTAGCGTCATTGATGCGCCACGGGCTCAAAGACTCGTTGATCTGGGTGGAAACGGGAGATATACTCCGGCCACGTGACGCGTCGCGGTTATGAGCCAGTTAGCACCAGGCCATCGCATCGTGTCCATCGGTCGCGGTGGGGAGGAGTCCCAGCATGTTCAAACGAACTGAGGAGCAGGAGTGGACGCGTTTCTCAAAGGCTCTCTCGAGCCGCGAGACGGATGAGTCCAATGATGCTGAAAATTCGGAGGCTACGACGGATGAAAGCACCGTGACTGACACACCGGCGATCGTCCCGCAAACATTGACGGCGCCCACCATCCCAAATATTCCGCCCGTGATGTCACGCCCACTCTCGAACGACGTGAATGTCTCGGTATCGCGGATTGCTCAGCCCAGCGGACGCGCATCGTTCAGTAGCAGCGATGTGCAGACCGTCATCGGGCCACAAACGTCGTTTAGCGGAACCCTGCGCTCAGAGACCGCCGTGCGTATCCTCGGAGCAGTGGATGGCGAGATCATCAGCAGTCAATCCTTAGCGATTGAAGAGTCCGCCAAGGTGAAGGCACGTGTGACGGCCGAGACAATCACCGTGGCAGGCGAGGTTACCGGCGAGATCCAGTGCGCGGGCCGGGTAGAGATTCTACCGAGCGGTCGCGTGCGAGGGGAGATCCAAGCAGGCACGCTGGTCATGCAGGAAGGCGCATTTTTTGAGGGGAACCTCAAGATGGGCAGCGCCGCTGCCGCAACCGACGAAGCGGTGCCGGCCACAACCGCACCCGGCGCCGCGCGAACACGAAGATAGCGCCACTGTTCAGGGTTGAGGGGAAGCGCTTTGGAGAGCGGCGCGCACTTCACGGCTGCGTCACAACCTCGTCTCTCTACTTCTGCACGCTCACGAAGATAACGAGCGGCTTGACGGTGACGCGATCCTCGATAGAATGAGTGTGCGAGGTGACGCCTCGCCACTCCCATGGAGGGCTCTTCGTTGGTTGTAGGTGAAGCACTCGAGTTCGTCATAGTCCTGGCGGTGGTACTGGCCAACCTGGCGGCGCTCGTTGCCATCCAGAAATGGTCCGGGCTCACGTAACAGCCGCACGCATGCTGCGAAGATAGCGGACGCCCCAGTCCGCTGCAGCGAGTAACCGGTTCAGGCTTTCGGCCGTCCCGTGGATGGCTGCCATCCGTTTTCCTTTACAGACCACCAGATAGGATGCTGGTACCCGTGTGTGAAGGATCTCATGAGCGTTAGCGACCTTTCCTTTCTGCGTCCACCGTGCCGACTCCAGATTCTCTGGAACACCAACAGCGGTGAACAAGCGGCCTATTCTGGCCATCTCCGATCTGTGGCGGACGAGCAGCTCAGCGTCCACCTTCTCGGCTACGGTCTTGTACCCTCCGCGCTTCGTACGGGTGAGGCTGTGGCGGTGCATGTGCCCGTGGCGGGCGGGATCTACGAGATTCCAAGCCAGGTCCTCTCTGAGGACATAAGCGGTGATTTACTCATAACGGTCACGGGTGACGTTAAGCAATTGGATCGTCGCCGATATCCGCGGCTCCGGGTTTCAATGGCCGCCACGACCGCGTTTCTCCCTGCCCATCCACCGCATCCTCCAACTCCAATTACTGTCCGCATCACCGAGTTGAGTGGGGGTGGTGCCAAACTAGAGAGCTTCTCGCCACTTGATCCAGGTCAAATCATCCAGATCATGGTCCCCATCCCCGGCCACTCCCCGATCTTTCCAAGCGGAAGTGTGCTTGAGTGTCTGCGTGTCGCTCGGCATCAGACTGGGACAGAGTCAGAGCGCCACATTATCCGTGTGGAATTTACCGGCGTATTGAGCGGTGAAAGGCGCATTTTGCACCGTTATGTCGCTCAGGAGCGCGAGCGGGCCCCGGAGCTTGTGCCGAACGGGTAGGAGGCGTTGTCACGAACGAGCCTGCAGGAGCTGCTACTCAGACACCGCGGCATTGTAGACGGCCGCGGCACACCCGTTGGGACTTTCTTGACACTCACTCCAGCGCATGGTGATTCGCGTCCCATCAATAGTGAAATGGAAGTGCTTGGAAAACGGTGTGTGCTGATCACGGAAATCACGGAGGCGCTCCGAGGCGTCAGTCTGCTTCCCCCAGCGCACGAGCGGTCCGTCCAAGATTGGCTCAAAGTCACTTGGTGTCGGAATCTCTCGCACCACCTTGATCCAGGCTCCTGCATGATCGACCATGGGGCGCCGATCCCCAGTGTCCAGAATTCGCAGCGCCGTGCTTCCGAACGACAGATCCACTAACGCGCCCCAGGATCGAGACAACGAGGCAACAGCGCTAGGCTGGACCCGAATCAACGCTCCATCACCTAGAGCGATCTCCAGACTATCCGACAATTGCAGTATCTGTCCCGGACCAACAACTGGCGGCACATTTGCCGACCGGGGCACCAGCAGCGCGTCAATCGCATATCGCTCACCAAGTGCTTGAACACCTCGCCAGGATGCAGCGGAGCCGTCGGTCAGCATGACCACATCAATATTCCTCTTCCAGAACGGGAGCCTTTCAGCCACGACACCGGTCAAAATTGGGGGCGAGAGGGTCGTGCCCATGAGGATCATCTTCCCCGAGGGTGAACGGGCAATCACCGTGCCTCCATCATCAAGGAGCTCGCCAGACAACACCTGAGGCGGATTCGCGGACAAGATAAGCCCCACCACCATGCCAATCAGCATGACGGGCGCAAGCCATTGAAGCCAGGCTCGAGCGCGCTGGGTACGGGCAATGTCTGGTGAACGCTGGAGGATCCAGGCCAGGAACGCTAGATAGCAGCACAGCACCGCCCAGAGCGGGAATGCCCCCGTGGCCAGCCAGGCCCCGGGGAGAGCGGCACATAAACGTACGATCTCCAATATTGCCGTGGCGATCAGCCAGGCAATCCACGCCGCTGGGATAGCCAGCAGATCAATACTCGCCACGAGCAGGAGCAGACTGCCGGCGGCCATTGCTATTGGCACCAACGGCGCCACCAGCACGTTTGCAAGGACAGCCACGAAGGAGACGGCATGAAACACATGCAGCACCAGGGGTAACGTGGCGATCTGCGCGGTCAACGGAGTCAGACACACTCCCAAGAGCCGGCGGCGCCAACCAGCTCCGCTCTCCAGTGATGGGAGAAAGAGGACGAGGCCGCCGGTGGCGAGCATAGATAGCTGAAAGCCAAGATCTTGCACCACCAGCGGTTCAAAAAGGGCCATCCCGGCGCCGGCCACAAGCAGCCCGGAAAGTGAATCAGCCGGGCGATGGACGATGCGCGCGCTCAGTGCCCCTATGGCCATACAAGCGGCACGCACGGCGGACGGGGGCGCACCAACGACCATGGTGTAGCCAGTCACTGCCACAATCGCCACCGCGGCAGCTGCCTTCACCCCCATGACGCGACTCGCGACAAGTGAAGCCGCCCCAGCCACAAGAACCACATTGAAACCGGAGACTGCCACGATATGGCTGGTACCGGTCTGTGCAAACTGAAGCCGGACCTCTTGAGGGAGTGCGGATCGGCTCCCAAACAGGAGCCCCGCAAGGAGTGCTCCCTGCGGGACATCCAGGTACGTGTCAATACGCTGCTCCATCCATTGGCGTGCAGCATCCGGTGTAAACCGGCCTGGATCGGCCTGACTCAAGCGCAGCACTCGCAGTCGCTCCACCTCCATTTCCTGTGTGATTCGACGGCGACGAAGCTGGGTGGCTCTGGGGGCTCCGGGCTGGTCCGCAAGTGACCGCAACGTTCCCACAATCTCCACCCGGTCACCCTCGGCTGGCGAGAAGCCAAAGGTCCGCGCGGCAATTCGTCCGGTCTCTATGTCCCAGTGCCCATCCGTCAAGCTACTGTCCACGTCAAGCTCAAAGAGCCAGGCACGCCCAGCCGCACGCGGAACGTCCGCCACTGTCCCTCTCACGCTGTCCGTGCTTACCGGAAGCGCAGACTCCGTGAGCTGGAGGAGGTCAAACTGAGCTCGAGCGCCACTAAGAATGCCGGCCAGCAGCGCAATTCCACACCAGCGTGCGGTACCGTTCCGCCAAGCGACAATCATGCCCGCAATGATCAACACTACGGCCAAAATCACGACGATCGGCTGAGGATACGGTGGTAACATCCATAGTCCGAGCGCGACGCCCGAGAGAATTCCAATGGTGAGCGCGAGCAGAAGCATGAGGGGTCAATCCAGCCTCACGAGATCACGCAAGCGGTCCAGTGTCTGAGCAGGAACGATCCGCTGCTCCCTGAGCTGATCAAGCGAATGAAACGCCCCATTCCGCTCCCGAAATTCAAGGATGCGCTGCGCCGTCGTTGGTCCGATTCCCGGAAGCGACTCGAGCTCCGCACGACTCGCTCGATTAAGACTCACCAGGCTGCCGGTCGCAGTCGTCCGGACCTCCCCCTGCAATGGCACGAGAATTCGCTGACCGTCTACCATGCGCGCTGCCAGATTCAGCGCACTCGAGTCACCGTTCTCAACAACGCCACCGGCCCGTTCCAACGCATCGGCAATTCGCGCATTCGACGGAAAGGTGTACACCCCGGGATCTCGAACGCCACCTGCCACATGGACAACGACCATAGAGGTGGGACTGGGCGCGAGCGTTGGAATACTGATCGTTATGGGGGTAGGCGGGACGCGCCAGAACCAGGACAGCATGAGCACAAGCGCCGCGATGAACAGACCGACACCAAGGCCGGACCAATTGCCCCTGAGCCAGGCCTGCATGTCGCCGATTCTACACCCAACGCGGCTCTGGCAGGCCGAATCAACGGTGCGAGCACCGGCCGGGTCGCTAAGCGCTGAGGCCCAGTCCGCACCTGCGGACCAGTCCTTGAATCTACCAGTGATACACAAGGACCGCGACTTTGAAGTTCGCGGTCCCTGTGCACCGTCTAAATTGGTTTGTGGGGTTCCCCTGCCACCGGTGGTGTCGGGCATTGTGCCCGACAGTGAAAACCTTACCGCGCGGCGACGAGCAGGAACGCCCCATACTGTCGGGCAAGATACCCGACACCACCGATGACCTCTACCCGACAATCCATGATTGACAGAGCACTAGATACCTCTAGCGAATTGGATCTTGGCGTTGCTAGGTGGCGAGGGCGCTCACAATGGAAATGATCACAAAGAATACCGCCAG
>JBJXFJ010000592.1:0-9217 GCA_046154735.1 Chloroflexota bacterium
TCACCCAGGCCGCCATTAGCGGCGGCACCACCACGAACTACGCGTATGATGGGGATGGCAAGCGGATGTGCAGCAGTACCCCGTGCACCACGCCGGAGTACGTGTACGACGTGAGCCGCGGGCTGCCCGTGCTCATCCAGGACACCAGCAAGCAGTACGTGTGGGGGCAAGGTCTGGCGTACAGCGTCAGTGGGTCCACCATCGCCGTGCATCATAGTGACGGACTGGGCTCCACCCGCGCGGTCACCACAGCGGCCGGACACGTCGATTCAAGCTATCTGACGGACGACTTCGGTGTCTCTAAGCTGATCCGCGGAACGAGCCCGGCGCGGATGCAATACACCGGCGAGCCGCGGGATAGCGAGACGGGCTTCGTGTACCTGCGGGCACGGATGTACGATCCGACGGTGGGTCGGTTTCTGCAACGGGACATCACTTTTGGCTCCCGCCGGCAGAGCCAAACACTAAACCGGTACTCATACGCGTTTCAAAACCCGTGTCTGCGAACTGACCCAAGTGGAAAGTACCCGAAGGCCTTGCGAGAAGGCTGCACTCCAGGCGAAGTCCCAGAAGTACCGGACTATGTCGACCGAGAGGGTACAATCGGCAAGTTAAAGGAGGAAGCCCGAGCTGTTCGTTTCGCCTCTTTCTCCGCCGCAGACCCCGATGCGTACTTAGTATCCTGGCTGGTTTCACGATTCCGCCCAGGTGGCACCTGGGATGTGAAAAAGGATTGGGGCGATGAATACCAAGACATGGGAAACTTCTTGTACGGAATGGCCGCGGCAATGGTCGGAATCAATCTTCAGCTTGCTTTGGATGGAGCAGGAATCGTTCAACAGGCTAGCAATTGGATACGACACAACATCAAGAAAGAGGAGACACCGCCCACTGATGGCCATTATGGAGACTATCTGCGAGATGAGGAGTGCATAATACAAGGATTTACATTTGGATTAGCCGATCCGTAGAAAAACTACATATTCTCCTTCTGACGCCATTCTGGTGCCTAGTTTCAGTCGCAAGGCATGACATATTTAATGATCTCACTTTGCACTCGTTTGAATTCTACTGAATGATAATCATAATCGACATAGAATACTAAAATGTTGAAGCGATATGATTGGCACGCATTCGTGAATTTCTCGACTGGAATAGACCTTTGAGATTGACCTCTATTAAGCAGCCATGATGTTTCATATTGAATACATTCATCATGTTATCATGATCTTTGTTCATGAGATAGTCAATAGTTGTCTTATGTGAATTCATAAGCCTGCGATAGTTTATGATGGTGATAAACATGTACAATGATTAATTAGATAATAAATCTCACGTTGTTTGATCGATTAATGCATCATGATCTATATACTTAACTCTAACCATCAAGTATATCGTACTCAAAGCATTTCTAATATATAGATTAATATTGATCTACGACATTTCAGATCATTTGGCGCAATATAAGCCTGACGTAATTCTGTGTGTTATTGTATTTACTATGCATATTGATATGCATTATGAATGCTGATTACATATTTACATATAGCTATGACGCAAGTTCATAAAATGTGTGTCATAACATTACGGTGATATATGACGCTTCGACATTTCATATTGTATCCAATCGATACAGTTCTTGCTATCTCGCTGTGCTTTTTGTTACCGTAGCTTTTAGTATGCTGAATGAAACTACTACTCACAGTATTGAGTCTCCAGATGAAACTCGGAACATTCGCGCAGAAATAAGAGTCAGACGAGGTTCACCAAGTCCGACTCCAGTCATGGTGTATATAGTCGAGAGAATGTATGGTATAGTAATCGTTGAAAAAATGATCATTTACATTCCGGAAAACAGCGTTTCTACTTCTTTGACATGGGTTGATGATGATAGTCTAATAGTTCGTTATGAATTCTGTGAGGAGGTGCCAGGACTCGTGTTCAAATGGAGAGGTGTGGATATTGCATATGAATACTCCTATCGCCGCGGTGTGTATTCATGCCGATAGAATCCAGTCTACAGTGGTGTTCATGTTAGCTGGTCACCGTGGCATAGCCACAGTGTCAAAACCATCCGGTGGCATTCTGCGGGGTGATCGCGCGGAGCCCGGTGCAGGTCGCGTCGTACAGGGCCTCCTTCGTGCGTGTCTCGGCGGTGCGCAGAATGTTTCTCAGTTTCGAGCAGCCCTCCTCGATGTGGTTCAAGTCGAGCGAGGATGATGAGAGCTACCGCAGCTCCGCTCTGTTGGCTCGATCAGTTCTTGGACGCGTGTGCCATGGTGCCCGCTCCGGTTGTTCATCGCAACCACGCGGTCGGGGCGCAGGTGCGGCACCAGCAGTGTTCGAGCCACAGTTTCGAATGCTCGGGCAGTGACCCCACCCTCGACGATGAGAGTTGGCCGTATGCCGTTTGACGAAGTCGCCGTGATCACCGTGTGATTTCTCCCGGCATTCCGTGGCGCCGATCCGTGGGCCCGCTCGCCCTTCGGGATTGGGGCTTAGAGCGGTGTGAACCCGAGATGGCTTCTGGTTTCTTCCACGAAGATCCACCGGCCGAGATCGACAGTGGCGGTGGCCACGCGCCTGGCGGCGCGCACAGATTTGTCCCGCTCGAACGCGCTCAGCGACTTTTGTTTGGGTCCAGCCGATGATCTCGGCGTTAGCCCGATTCATGGTTGCGGGGCTCACGGCCGGACCGTGCTGCTCGGCGACCGTGCGACAGTGCTCCGCGAGGGTGGCATCGGACCACGCCTCAAGGTGGGGCAAGAGCTGGTCCCGGAGCGCCGCCTGCTTCACTGAGGGGGGCCCGGCCGGGGCGACGGTGTGAGATTGCCCGACGTTCGCCAGCGACGGAGTCACCGGGAAATCGTGGGAATCGAAACCTGGAATTGTTCGGCGACCCGCGCCAAGGGCTGTCCTCGCCCCGGGGCGGCTGCCACCCGCTCAGGCAAGTCCACGGAGTAGGCCTTGATGGATTGACGATACAGAGTGATCCACTCACCTGCAAGTCGCTTTTGGATGGTAAGTGCGTCGACCTCGCCTGTCGTCCAGGCCAGATTCTTCGTGTCCGCGATGGCGCTATCCAGCCGTCCGGCACTTGTACGGCCACCCTCGCGGCCATTGGCCAGGCGGACCAATCGGTGAACATCACCCTGATCCGACAGGCCAGCGCTACCTACAGCTACGATACGCTCTCCCACTTGATCCAGGCGACGAACTCCTGGGCTGAGACCTCCTACACCTACGAACCGGTGGGCAACCGCCTCACCTCGGTCATCGCCGGCGCCAGCAGCAGCTACACCTCTGACAAAGTGGACCGCCTCACCGCGGTCGGCGGCACCACCTACACCAACGATGCCAACGGCAACCGCACCGGCCGTGGTGCTGACACGTTCACCTATGATCTCGCCAACCGCCTCACCCAGGCCGCCATCAGCGGCGGCAGCACCACGAACCACGCGTACGATGGCGATGGCAAGCGCATGTGCAGCAGCACCCCGTGCACCACGCCGGAGTACGTGTACGACGTGAACCGCGGCCTCCCCGTGCTCATCCAGGACACCAGCAAGCAGTACGTCTGGGGCCTGGGATTGACGTACACCGTCAGCGGATCTGCCATTGCCGTGCATCACAATGACGGACTGGGCTCCACGCGGGCCGTAACGACTGCCGCAGGCCAGGTGGAGTCCACCTATCTCACGGATGACTTCGGGGGTTCCAAGTTGGTCCGAGGGATCAACCCGGCGCGGATGCAGTACACGGGCGAGCCGCGCGATGGTGAGACGGGGTTCGTTTACCTGCGGGCGCGGATGTACGACCCGCTGGTGGGGCGGTTCTTGCAGCGGGACCCGTACCGGGGGTTACTGAGATCCCCCATCACCCTGAACGGCTTCACCTATGTTGGGCAGAATCCGACCAATCTCCGCGATCCGTCCGGCTACATCGCCGTGTCGGGCGAGATGGTCAAGGGCGGCGTCCTGACGGAGCATGGCATGATGTATCGTCCACCGGATCCGGCGCAGTGCGCGCGCGACGCGGACGAGGGGCATTGGGGGAAGCTGCTGGAGATTGGCTGCATGGTGATCCATGCCATCGTGCAGCCACCCGTCATGGTCGGGCCCGGCGGGGGCGTCACGGTGGGGCCACCGACCATTGTCGGAATTAAGCCACCAAGAGATGACAATGGCGGCGAGCGCAGCAGGCTCAAGAACCGAGATCAGAGACGCGCGGAACAAAGTTTCATTGATCGGGCCACTCGGTTGCTCACGAAAGAACAGCGTCGGAGACTTCACGATGAAATTACGCAACAGGATCTGGCCGAAGTGGATATCGTTCACATGATCAAGAGCTTGTTCGGAGAGGAGAAAGTGCCGATTGATCTCAGACACCTCCTGGACTGACTTAGTCGGTCTCCCGACTTCGCAGTGGGTAAAAGCTGCGACATCCAAGCTGATCGGACTCCCCATTTCATCGACAGGTTCGGCTGCCGATCTCCAGTGGTTCCATTTTGGCACGCTCAAAGAGACCGTGTCCGAGTCAGGGAAACCTCGCCGGCTCGGCGATTTTGCTCTCCATGTGCAGTGTCCATGGAGAATCTCCTGGAAGGGTCGAATTGTGGCTGGGTATCAGGATCGGTATCTTGCGGAGGGAATCCACGAGCGCAGCGAGGTACCTGGTGTGGAAGAACTAGCTAGGATCGGAGCGGGGATGGGAGGAGTGCACGTGAAGGCGCTCCTCGAATCCTCCGCCCGGCCGCCATTCCATGTGACCAGTGTTCAGTTCGATCGCTGGGGCGGACTGCGAGTGGTGGCTTCGGGCAAATTGCGTATTGATGTGTTCCCGGCCACCTCGGTCAAGATGGAGCTTTGGCGGCTCTTCGAGCCAGGACATGAGACAGCGCATTTCGTGATGCACTCATCAGGAGCTTCGTGGGAGTAAACCAGTCGGCGTAAGTCTTGTCCCTGCGGAGCGACCTCATGATTCGGCGGATGGATGGAGTCCCAGTCTGATTCGTGTCCCAGGTCCACGGGAGGGGCTCGGTTCGGCTGGATCTTCTACAGATCGCTTTGCGGGCTGATGGTCCGTGACCACGCGAGACCACCTGTGCAAATCTGGAGTGCGGTCGTCTACCTGACTGATGCGGAACTGACAGTGTGACTTCCCACGGCGCCGCTCATTCAGTGACTTGGTTATTGCCGGCAATCCGCACAGTGGTCGAGCCTCGGGCCAGGGTGTCGCCAACTTCTTCGGATGGCGCTCAGTGCGATCCAGCCTCACGCGGACGTGACATCAGGCGGGGCGGCTCTCTGTGGTACGTTGCCACCTATGCTCAGTTCCTGGTCCGCTGCGCCGAGCCGAGCGTGGCACCGCGATTCTTGTCGGACCAGTAGGATCGCGTGAGACTGCCTCCTTCGCACTTGCGACCGGCCTTGACGCTTTTCTCTCGAATCTCACTGGAGAGTCCTCCAGGTCGGTATGCCAACGTATCGCAGCGGCGATTGAAGAGAAGCTCACGGAGCTTATAGTCGCCATTGGGCAGAAACAATAGGTACAGGGTTGCCAATACACGAGGCTCACGTTTCCCTGATGTGATACACAGCGATGGCGTCTAGAAAGGCGTTTGTCAATCCACCACCAAGTTGGTCTCCCGGAGATGGACGGGAGTTTTATCTCCGGGATGATCAAATCATGATCGAGATGACTCCCGAACAGGTGATGCGAGCCGCGCACGTCGTCGCAAGTGCTGTCGCGCAATGGGGCGATCGATTCGAGGCGTATGAGCTCGGGCGGCGAGATGGGGCGCACTCGGGCCCACTTCGCGGGAGTCCTGCGGCTCGGGAGCGGACCGTCAACCAGGTTTGGGAATGGCTGACCTCGCTTTCTGATCAACCGTGGTTGCTTGCATTTAATATCTATCTGGGGAACGACATTCTGCTCGATCAGTATGACGGAATGCCTGGGATACTGGTGCTCACCCGGGAGAAATTCGCCCTGGTCCAGACGGCCCTGCAGTCTCAAGGCTTTTCGGCCGACTGTTACTATCCAGCCAGCGAACAATATCAGGTGATCGAGCCGCAACAGCGTCACGGCGGCATCGTGCTCGTGGAGGAACGGTACACGCCCGCTCAGTGGGCTCGACGTGATGAGCCAATGGTGCCGCTGATCGTGCCGACAGATTTGGAGCGACGGCGCAGGTTCATTGAGGAGACGTAGGGCTACCTGGAGCACGTTTTGCGCCGAATGCTGGAATTGAGGGAACCGGGGCGGCCTCGGGCGGAGGATGATCTCACCAGCGTCGTGGCCCTACACGGGCAGATCATGCAAGTGCTCCAAAGAGAGCATGCGAAAGAGAACGAGGGCCTCGCCTAGGAGCGGAGAATTCTGAAATCGGTGATGCCTTTGACGGCCTGATCACCCCCGGTGCCCAGCCCAACAGCTTCGCCCCGGCCGCCGCCCAGACCACCAGCATCACCTGGACCGGCACGCCGGTGCCGCAATACACCGCCACCATCAAGAATGCGGGTGGCGCCACCGTGCGCACCCTGACCAACACCCTCCCAGCGGCCACCGTCACCTGGGATGGCAAGGACACCGGCGGGACCATCCAGCCGCCCGGCACCTACACCGCCACCCTGAGCGCCGCCGGCCAGACGGACCAAATCGTCACCATCACCCTCACCCGGCAAGCCACCGCCACCTACAGCTACGACACGCTGTACCGCCTGACCCAAGCCACCAACCCGTGGGCCGGCACCACCTACTCGTACGACCCGGTGGGCAACCGCCTCACCTCGGTCATTGCCGGCGCCAGCAGCAGCTACACCTCTGACAAAGTGGACCGCCTCACCGCAGTCGGCGGCACCACCTACACCAACGATGCCAACGGCAACCGCACCGGTCGGGGCAGTGACACCTTCACCTACGACCTGGCGAACCGCCTCACCCAGGCTGCCATCAGCGGCGGCAGCACCACGAACTACGCGTATGATGGGGATGGCAAGCGCATGTGCAGCAGCACCCCGTGCACAACACCCGAATACGTGTACGATGTGAACCGCAGCCTGCCCGTGATCCTGCAGGACGGCACGAAGCAGTACGTCTGGGGCCTGGACCTGGCGTACACCGTCAGCGGCTCGGCCATCGCCGTGCACCACAGTGACGGCCTGGGCTCCACGCGGGCGGTGACCACGGCCGCAGGCCAGGTGGAGTCGACCTACCTCACGGACGACTTCGGCGTCTCCAAGCTGATCCGAGGAAACAGTCCGGCGCGGATGCAGTACACTGGCGAGCCCCGGGACTCGGAGACGGGGTTCGTGTACCTGCGGGCGCGGATGTACGACCCGGCCACAGGACGGTTCTTGCAGCGGGACACGTATCCGGGCTCACCAGAAAATCCACCGAGTCTCCATCGAATGACGTATGTGCACAATGCGCCCACGGGATTCATTGATCCATCGGGCCGCATCGCCGTTCCTGGTGCGTCAGGATCGGGAAGCGAGACCGCGGTGGCGAAAGCACAAGTTCTTGGAAACTGTACATACATCATCGGCGGGGCCAAGATCTGCTGGCCTCCTTCACCCATTACGAGCCCAATCGAGAAGGACCGCGAGACGCAAAGTGACCCGTGTCCCTCAGCCGACCCAGATGCAAAAAGCATTCCGTTTGGTCCATATCGTGCAAACATTCGAGGGCCAGAACGCCACGGCGATGGGGAGTGCCATGTCAACGTCCAAGTACCAGGATTCTTCAACCACCATGTGCACTTCGTGAACGGCCATTTCTTCACCGATTCACTTGGCTCACTAGGCGATCTCTTCCGAGCAACAGCAGAGCTAGCCCATCAGGTAGCTGTAGCGATTTCGTCCGTTAGCGGAGAGTCATATACTTCTGTCTTCAAGGTAGTGGAAGGCTTCATCTTCCGCAAGCTTGCCGACCTCCAGGCTATTGGTGGGGAGTGATATTGACATTGGTAACCCTGCGGATGCATGGACCTTACCTCTCGAAAGGTTCTGGAGAAGTCTGATGCCATCCTATCCAGTTGTGAATCCGCCACCCAGCAGGGACCCAGGAGGTGGGAGGGAGTATTTTCTCCCTGACGAGGAGTTAGTGTGGGAACTTCCGACAGAGCTGGTCTGGGAGATCGAGCACGTCATAGTGCGGGTACTTGCGCGGTGGGGGGATCGCTATGTTGCAAGAAATATCATGGATCCCAAGTACACCCTCTCGGGAAACCTTCAAGGCTCGCAGACCGATCGCGAAGCAGAAATCGAAAGCGCCTGGCGGCAGGTGGTGGCATGGGCACAAGCGTTCTATATGGTCTCGATTGACGTCGCCCATAAGGATGATTGGCTCACGGATCAGCATGATGGCTTGCCAGGACATTTGATACTTTCCAGGGATCAATTTAATATCGTTCGCGAGGCACTACAAGTGGCGGGGCTCCCAGCCGAAGTCTACTATCCAGCGTCGGATCAGCGGATTGGAACGGAGTATCAGACACAGCCGGGGGGAGTCGTCTTAGTTGAGCGCCGATATACCCCAAGACAGTGGGCCCGGCGAGGTGATTCCCTGAGCCTCGCGCCTCCATCTGACGCGGAGAGACGTGAGGCCTTTCTCGTAGAAACAACTCAATATCTCCGGGCGCTTGGAAGACGATTGATGGAACTCAAAGAACCCGGCCGGGTCGCCGATACTGAGCACATTGAGCGACTGGAGCGACTAGTATCTGAGACATATCGGACGTACCGGATGGAGCGTGACAAAAGGGTCTGAGTAGCGATGAGGACTCCTCATGTTGGCCCCGAAGGCCAGTAACCGCACCCGGCTCGACGAGGACCTCGCCGAGATCGGCGCCCAGCCCAACAGTTTCGCCCCGGCGGCGGCGCAATCGACGACCATCACCTGGACCGGCACCCCGGTGCCGCAATACACCGCGACGATCAAAACCAGCGGCGGCACCACCGTGCGCACCCTGACCAACACGCTCCCCTCCGCCACCGTCACCTGGGATGGCAAGGACACCGGCGGCGCCATCCAGCCGCCCGGAACGTACACCGCCACCCTGAGCGCCGCCGGCCAGACGGACCAAACCGTCACCATCACCCTCACCCGGCAAGCCACCGCCACCTACAGCTACGACACGCTGTACCGCCTGACCCAAGCCACCAACCCGTGGGCACCTCAATGGACACCTACGACCCGGTGGGCAATCGCCTGA
>JBJXFJ010000599.1:0-5658 GCA_046154735.1 Chloroflexota bacterium
CGAGCCGTGGTTGTAGCATACGGAGACCGGGGCATGATCCATAGTCCGACCTTCCGAGCGAATGAGGCGCACCGGCCTAGGCGCAACCGCACCTGGGGAATGACGGTGGCTATGGCGCACACGGTCCGTGGTGTGCTCTGGACCCGGAATCGCACGGCCTGTAGCGGACATCCGTTTGTGCCCGGCCAGCGTTATGGGGCCGGGGTCATAGGTGCAGGTTTAGTCTCGTCTCGGATGGCCGTTGCGCCAGAAGCATGCATACTCCCAGCGTTGCCCAGGCGGCGCTGACCATCCAGATGCCGGGGGCGTAGTCGCCCAGGCGTTCATACAGGAATGGGATGGTCAGCGGAGCAAAGGCGCCAACGGTGTTCTGGGCAGTGCGGACAAAACCAGTGATGGCGCCGAGGTGGGCGCGGCCGAAGTATGCCGGCCAGATCATGGCATTGGTGGTGGTGAGACCACCAATGCTCACGGAGATGATGCCGGCGTAGAGGACCAGCGGGTCACCCTGAAGAAAGAATGGTGCGTGGGCGGCCAGCGCGCCGTAAGCCGCGATGACCAGGAGCACCGTTCGGATATGAAATCGGTGCGTGGCCCAGGCCCAGAGGGGCCTCGTGGCCAGCGAAACAATCCCATGCAGACTCACTCCAAGGAGCGCCAGCGGCAGAGCTAATCCGCGATCGACAAACATAGGGATCAGGCTGGCAGGCATGGCCCCGGTGGCAAGTGAGCCGGCCGCAATGCCCAGTGTCAGAATCCAGAATGATCGAGTGCGAATCGCTTGTGGCCCGGTCATGCTCTGGGCGAGGTCAGGTGTGGCAATGGGGCGGCTGCCTTTGCTGGCAGGAGTGCCATTGTCTGGCCGTAGGCCGATATCTTCCGGCTGGCGATGGAAGAGAAAAGCCGGAATACATCCAATCACCAGTATCAGAGCGCCCATCGCCAGCCAGGCGTTTCGCCAACCGAGCAGGAGAATCAACGCGCCGGCGATGAGCGGGGTGCCAAACGCTCCAAGGGGCATGCCAATGGTGGCCGTGGCCATGGCATTGCCGCGTCCGTGTACAAACCAGCGGGGTAGCACGGCTCCGAGAATGGCCGTTGACTGGCCCACCTGAGAGAGTCCGCCCAGGACGCCGAAGAGGAGCAGAAACTGCCATTCTGACTGCACCCAGGCGATGGGCATGGTGCTGAGACCGCCAATGACGGCCGATGACGCCGCCAGGCGAATGGCTCCGCCAGGTCGGTCCAGCAGTGCACCGAAAAACGGACTGACAAACGCGCCGATGAGACCCCGCACGGTCACCGCGGCGAAGATGGATGTGCGTGACCAGCCTAGCTCCTCCTGCATTGGGATCACAAAGAGCGGCGGCATCCAGTAATAACCGCTGTTGACCGCGCCAATGACGACCAGGCCACCAACAACGAGCCATCCATAAAAGAACGGAAGTCGCTGGACCCAGCCTGGGGGCATAGACGAGGTTGAGCGTGCAGGGAGCATCAGGTGAGATGGTACCCGGTCAGGTCTGGGGCTGTCGTGCGGAGCGGACGTTCGCTCTGGCTCGATGGGAGCATTGAGCCCGAACAGAATTTATTTCGGATGGCGGCGGACTTCGATGAATGTGCTCTGGTACGTTGCTCCGTCGCCCATATCGGAAAGGTCAGAGCTGCAAAGTACGTTAATGACGGCATGTCCTGACTCTAGCTCTGGCTGTTGACCTGGGACCACGACGATTCCATTGGGCAGATCCGTGTTAACAGCGAGTTTGAGGGTAACGTGGCCCTGGGCGTTGAATAGCTCCACCTCGTCGCCGTCTCGCAGCCCACGTCGGTCCGACTCCGCCTGGCTAAGCAGGCAGACAGGCGCACCTTGGCGGGACCTCAGCAGGCGATTTCCGGAAAAGGCGCTGTGACTCTGAAAATACCCGGGCGTTGTAAGCAACTGTAAAGGCCAGCGCTTCGGGGCCGGCGACGCGTCACTGGTGAATGTCCAGTCCGCGGAAGTCGGCGAGGTATCCTGCCAGAATTCCAATCTCCCTGACGGCGTGCGAAACTCTTGCGGGCCAGCGCCGCGCGTGAGCTTGATCGAGCCCGAGCTGAGTAAGTTGCCAGAGGATATTGTTGGCTGAACGCGGGAGCCATGAAGAAGTGTTTCGAGCAGTTCTGGGGTGTCCATGTCGAACACCGGATGTGCAATCTCTAGACGGCGCGCAAGCTCTTGTGCCAGTCGGCGATTGGACCACGCCTGTCCTGGAGGTTCAATTGCCGCCGCGCCGTATTGCATGCGGAAGGTTCCGTATGAACGGTAGACATCGTCCGATTCGAGATACATTGCCGCCGGCAGCACGATGTCGGCAAATTTCGCGGTGGCAGAGAGGAACGGGTCGTGCACCACGGTGAATAGGTCCTGGCGCGACAATCCGCGCCGCACGCTCCCAGCGTCAGGGCAGGTGACGGCAGGATTATTGCCAGAGATGAACAATGCTTGAATTGGTGGATCGCGGAGCTCCAGCAGAGCGTTGCCCAGGAGCGCGTGGTTGACGGTTCGTGGCGGTGGCTGTCCGGACGGTGCCCGAATGGCCGAGTAATTCAGGTCAAATTCGGCAGCCGTGCTCATCAGCGCCCCGGCGCCAGGGCGCGCATAGGCCCCGGTGACGCCGGGCAGCAATGCCACGGCGCGGACAGCCTGCCCACCATGGCGCTGCCGTGACATGCCTAGCCCAATTCGGATGAATGGAGATAGAGCCCGACCATATAGGTGTGCCAAGCGTTCGATCTCTCCGGCCAGAACTCCAGTGAGCGGCTCTGCTGCTACTGGCGAAAATTTTGGAAGCACCTCGCGCCTGAGTCGCTCAAAACCGTTCGTGTACTCTTGAATAAAATTTGCATCGGTGAATCCGTCGCGATCCAGCACATGCATCATGCTCAGCGCCAGCGCGGCGTCGGAGCCTATTCTGGGTTGCACATGCCAGTCTGATTGCGCGGCCGTGCGGCTCCGATACGGGTCAATGACCACCAGCTTGGTGCCGCCGCGACGCGCCTGCTGAACCTTGGCCCAGAAGTGGACATTTGTCGTGACAATGTCGGCGCCCCAGGCGATGATCAGATCCGATGATCCAACGACCTCAGGATCAGTGCCACCCACTGGTCCGAGCGTGGACTCCCAGGCCTCGTCGGCGCAGGTGTCGCAGACCGTGCCGGCGATGAGCTTCGTGGCGCCGAGCATGTCAAAAAGCGCAAGCGGTAGGCCTCGGTTGAACTGGCCCTGATGAGCGCTATAGCAATAGCCGAGTATTGCCTCTGGCCCGTCCTCTTTCATAACGGACTTCCAGCGATCTACGATCTCATCAAGTGCCTCGGCCCATGAAATGTGCGTGAACTGCGCCATACCCTTCACTCCGCTTCGGCGGAGCGGTTGCGTCAGACGGTCGGGTGAGTGGACGAGACGAGGTTCTTGGCTGACCTTCGCGCACACGAATCCCGCGGTAAACGGCTGCGCAGGGTCACCTTGAATGCGTAGTACCTGATTGTCCTCAACGTGGACGAGCAGCGAGCACATATCGGGGCAGTCATGGGCGCAGACGGTTCGGATGATCGGTGACATGGTGAGTCCTTGGTCAAGGTGTCTCGACTATGGCCCGTGGCAAGTGCGTGGGATGGAGAAGTATTCTGAGACTGAGAGAAGCAGAGACATCGGGCTACAAGTTCTCTGATTCTTTACGCATCACATCGACACGCATCACATCTACCCACGCTACCGGTGCCGGATCTAGATGGCCCCCTGCTCTTTAAGCTCCGCGATGGTCCAGGTGTTGTAGCCTAGGTCGCGGAGAATATCTTCCGTGTGCTCACCCAGGAGTGGCGAGGGATAACGCACGCCGAGGGGCTTGTCCTGGATGCGGTAAGGGAAGCCGGTCGTATCGAACTCGCCGGCTTTGGGGTGCGTGAAATGCTGACGCAAGCCAAGATGCTCGGTTTGCGGGTCATTGAACACGCCCTCGAGAGTATAGATCGGTCCACAGGGCACTTCCACGGCCTCAAGCCGATTCACAATCTCCGAGGTTGTCAGTGTGCGGGTCAGCGCTTCAATCCGGGCGCTGAGTGGCTCACGATTCTGCACTCGATCCCCATTCTTCGTGAAGCGCTCATCGGTGAGCAGATCGTCCAGGCCCATCGCTTCGCAGAATTGCTTCCACATCCTCTCCGTGCCACACGCAACATTGACATAACCATCAGAAGTGATAAACGTCTCGTAGGGAGCAATTGATGGGTGCCGATTGCCGCCAAGACCGGGCGCATTGCCTGTGGCGAAGTATCGGCCCGCCTGGAAGGTGAGCAGCGCCACCTGACCGCCGAGCATCGAGGTATCAATATACGCGCCATGGCCGGTTCGCTCACGCTCAAACAAGGCGGATGAGATGGCGAAGGCCGCAAACATTCCGGCGGCAATATCGCCTATCGGAATTCCAAGCTTGCTCGGAGGGCCATCAACAGGCCCGGTGAGACTCATGATGCCACCCATGCCCTGAAGAATTTGATCGTACGCCGGCAAATGGGAGCGCGGTCCGTCCTGGCCGAATCCTGAGATGGAGCAATAGACGATGCCGGGATTTAGATCCCGCGCCGCTGAGTAGTCCAGACCTAACCGCTCCATTGTGCCTGGTCGGAAATTCTCCACGAGCACGTCGGCTCGACGGACGAGCTTGCGCAGGATCTCCTGGCCCTCCTCGTGCTTCAGATTCAGGGTCATGCTCCGTTTATTGCGGTTAATCGTCATAAAGTAGGAGCTTTCACCCTCAATGAAGGGAGGGCCCCAACCGCGCGATTCGTCGCCGCTGCCTGGTTGCTCGACTTTGATGACCTCCGCGCCCATATCGCCGAGCATGACCGTGCAGTACGGGCCGGCGAGTGCCCGCGTAAGATCAATGACTTCAACTCTGCCGAGTAACCCGCTCACAGTGTCTCCAGTACATAACAAGAGTAGAACAATGCCGGAAGGATACGGACGCGGTGCCTTGAGGTCAATTGACCCGTGTGAAAATCGGGTGCTAGGATCGCCTCGAAGGGTGGAGGAACCAATTGTTCACCAATCCTGAGCTTGAGCTCGTGCACGCGGAAGCGCGCGGCTGCATAAAATGTGCGCTGTCCAAAACTCGAAAACTCGTGGTGCCGGGCGATGGTCCGGCGAACGCGGAGATCATGTTCATTGGTGAGGCTCCCGGCTACTGGGAAAATGAGCGCGGGCTTCCGTTTGTTGGCCAGGCGGGCCAGTTGCTTGAAGAGCTTCTCAAAGGTATTGGGATGGAGCGCTCCGATGTGTTCATCACCAATGTGCTGAAATGCCGGCCACCAAACAATCGTGATCCGCTACCGGACGAGGTTGCGGCCTGCCGTCCGTATCTCGATAGTCAGCTCCTGATTATCAATCCGATCGTGGTGGTCACGCTCGGTCGCCATTCGTCAGCGCGATTCTTCCCGCCCAAGACGATGCGCGATATGCATGGTAGGCCTGTCAAGCTGGGGAATTCGACAATCATGCCCACGTATCATCCCGCGGCAATTCTCCGGCAGCCCGGCTTGCGAAAGGTCGTGGACGAGGATTTTCAGCTCATTGCAAGCCTCGTGGACCAGGGACGAGTCAATCGATCGATCGACACCCCT
>JBJXFJ010000602.1:0-4689 GCA_046154735.1 Chloroflexota bacterium
TCGGCGGGCTTCACTCTACCGTTCTGAGCTAGTGCTCTGTCAGAGAAGGTCTGTGGGGCTCTTCCGCCACCGGTGGTGTCGGGCATCTTGCCCGACAGTCATGAACCGACCGCGCGGCGACGAGCAGGAACGCCCCAGACTGTTGGGCAAGATGCCCGACACCACCGGTGGCGGAAGAGCCCCACAGAGCTTGTCTGACAGAGCACTAGCTCAGAACGGTAGAGTGAAGCCCGCCGGCTGCCTGAGCGACAGCCATCACAGGCCGTCCCTCAGGCAGCCTTGGCCATCAAGTGCCTGAACTCAATCACATTTGACTCAAGCCTTGGCAATGTGGCCCCACGAGGTAACTCCCGAGGCTTCTACACCGGGCTGTACAAGCGTGTCAACTGACCCTCTAGTCCTGACCGATGGTCCGCCCGATCCACTTCCGTCCGATAAACACGGCCGTGAGATTGAACATGACCAGCGCCACCATCATTGCCGCGGAAAGTGGAAAGCGACCGTTGGCGAACCGATCGAAGATCACATTGCTGGCCAGCAACACGCCACCTCCGGCAACCACCAATGCGGTCGTGAAATCACGAGCGGCGTGCGTAAGCACCCACAGCCAGCCATTCATAAAGGCGGGTAGTAGTAGCCGGAGATTGATCTGAAGGAACGTGACCAATTGACCCACCCCAGCGGTTAGCGCGGCTTCCTCCAGCTCGCGGTGAATCTGGACCTGCGCGGCATGCATCAATCGTGTGCCGTAGGCAATGAACCTGGCCGTGTAGGCCAGCACCAGCAGCGCGATTGTCCCGTACAGCGGCGTGCCGATGAACAGGAGAAAGAACGCCAGGCCGGAAATTACCGCGGGAACTGAGAGCGGCAGGAATGCCAGGGCGTTCACAAGCTGTGTGAGTCGCGATGGCCAGCGCACAAGCTGCCAGGCGATGAACGTGACGAAGAGCATGGTTACCGTGGCCGCGATTGCTGAAACCACGATCGTATTCACGAAGTACTGGCCAAAGAAGCGATAGTCAAGCAGCTCCTGGTAGTTGTTCAACGTCCAGATAATGCGAACGTCAGGGACAAGCGGTTGATAGAATTGCTGAAAGCTAGTGACCACGAGAACGGCGAACGGAATTACCGCTGCCAACGCCATGTAGAGTCCCACGCCGCACACAGCCGGCCAGCGCCAGGCTCCGAGTGTGATCATGCGCGGCCGATATCCCTTGCCTGTGACCACGGCGTACTTGTTGGCCCGACGTAGGAAATAGAGGTATCCGCTGATCCCGATGAGGCCCAGAATCAGCCCGGACATGCCCAGTGTCGCCGGCGGACCATAGGCAAACCCCTGGGTGGTATGGAGCATCTCGTAGACGCGCGTAGCGAGGACGTCGATGCCCGCGGTTCGGCCCAGGGCCAGCGGAGTTTCAAGCGTCTCCATTCCAACGACTAGATACAGCACCGCGATAGCCAGGAGACCCGGAGCCATGAGCGGCGCGGTCACGTGCGTAAGCGTCCGCATTCGTCCAGCGCCCGCTGCCGCGGCCGCCTCCTCCAGACTTGGATCCATCCGGCGGAGCACGCTAATCAGAATGAGCCACATCGACGGAACCATGCCAATGGCTTGAACAAAGATCATCCCTCCCAGGCTGAAGACATTGATTGGACCCTCCTGGGTATTCAGATTCAAGATGATCCGGAGCCACTCGTTGATCGTTCCCGCGCGCGGTCCCAACAGCAGTACCCAGCCGAGGGCGGTGGCGAACACCGGCACGCTCATTGGTATGAACATCAGTGAGTAAAAGGCGTTTCGGCCGGGCAAGTCGGTGCGCTCGGTGAGGAAGGCCAGACTGAAAGCGATTGGCATTGCCAGCAATAGCGATCCAATGGCAAAGACAATTGTGTTTCTGAAGAGCGCTGGCGTGCTTGGATGGCCGAAGACGTCTGTGTAGTTCGAAAGAATCAGCGAACCCTCGAACGGCAGGGTCTGTGGAGGGCGGAGGCTGGCAATCGCCATGACGCCAATGGGCACGATGACCATGAGCACCAGTAGGCCGATGGAGCACGCGACGCCTAGGAAGCGAAGATCGAAAGTGACCCATGAGCGGCGCGCTCCCCGAGAGCTTGACCGCGCGTCAACACTGACGGACATGTGTATGCTCCTGCTCACCGGCTTCCCTGTTCTGCGTAGGGCGGTGGCTCACACGCGTGAATCGGCAACTGGGGGGTGCCACTGGTTCATTGGTGTCCCCCAGTTTCCGGACGTTGGTCAGGCCTAGCCAGAGACGCATGAGGGATGATTCTTCGCACACCCCCACGGATACGGGACCTTGGTGCCTGTCTGGATGCCGGTCTTCATCGCCTGGAGGGAGGACTGCCGATAGACCTCTAGCTGCTCCACGTCCTTCTCCGTGCGAGGCTCAGAGAGGTTCTTTTCTGCCGTAAGGCCTGCCTCACGGATTAACTTGCCGATGGGATAGCTATCCGCCTCCGGCGCGAAGAAGGGGCGCGCGCCGCCACTCCCGCGCTCTGAGATGATCCACTCACCCTCGAAGTTGCGCCAGCCGAAGAAGAGCGACGCGAGATCCTGGTTATTCGCCGAAAGGGAAGGGAGGCAGGTCACCAGGTGATTGGTGGGGACCACGTCCGGCCAGGCGAGCGCCAGCGGCGCCCCACGAGCCATATCGTCCAGAGCCGTCGTGGAAACGGTGATACCGATGTCGGCTTCGCCCTGACTCACGGCCTGAACCACCCCGGCGCTCCCGCCCGAGGGAAGCTTCAGCCCATTGGTACCCAGGTTCTGCCCGTACGCATTCATGCGCTCCGGCGGCCAATCTTTGTGAAACGGGATGATATAGAGACCGCCTGCGCCGTCCTGAAAGGCTACTCGGTTGCGCCACTGTTCGGTCAGCAGATCGTCCCAAGTGATGTTCTTCACCTCGTCTGCCTTGACCTTTCGGGTGTTGTACACAAACGTATAGATGCCCTGTCGGCTCAACATGCAGTGATCGGACAGCTTTGTTCCACCGGGCCCACCCGGGGAATCGGGGAAGAGTTTGCGGAGATCATTGACTTGCGGCCACTCCTCCGCCAGCGCCTCCCACGGGGGCACTCGCAGAGCACCCTCGCGCATGAGCATTGTTTGACTCGCGGTGGTCCCTGTACTGAACCAGTCCACGATACCCTTCCCGGACTTAAACGCCTGGATGAAACGCGGGACCACCTCCTGGGTGATATGTCCGGGTTCATTGTCCAAATGGATCTTGATCCCGAAGCGCTTCTCAAACTCGCTTTCCCAAGCACGAATCACGTCCGGCTCTACATCTGAGAGGGAGGAGCGGATGCGGCCGTCGCTCGTCGCTGCCCCCGCCTTCGCCTTTTGCAGGAGCGCATCGAAATTCGGCTTTGCACTTGCTGGGGGAACCGCCGCGGGCTTCTCAGGTGGCGCAACCGGTGCCACCTTCTGCGACGGCGCTACCTCGCTGGCCTTTTCGGCCGGCTTGGGCGCGGGAACGGCGGGGCTACAGGACAACATCATGATGGTGGCCATGGCCACGGGGAGTACGCGATTCATCAGGTCAAGCCTCCCGGACATTCTGTTGCAATCCGCGCCCGATCTCTCGACCGGGTGCAACTGAACCGACTGCGACGACGTGGTGAGTGAGTTGAACTAGCCCGTCGGGAAGACGGCCAGGAGCCCTCCGTCGCACGGCACGTCGATCCCGGTGATGAAATCGGCCATTGGTGAGGCCAGAAAGAGCACCGCTTGCGCCTGGTCCTGAGGGCGGCCCCAGCGCTTCAGTGGGATATTCTTGGGCGGCTCGGCATCGGAGCGTGGGGCAACCTCGGGCCGACCTACCGGCGTGCCACTCTGGGTTGGGGTAACGGAGTTGACCCGAATGCCATGCGGCGCGAGTTGCATGGCCATTGAGCGAGTCAGGTTGAGCAGTCCAGATTTGGCCACCCCGTAGGCGATTCGGCCAGTCTCGCCGCGATGGCCGGACGTGGAGACGATGTTGACGATTGCACCGCCGCTGCCCTGTGACACCATCTGGCGAGCAACTTGCTGGCTGCAAACGAATGTTCCGGTCAGGATTACGCCCAGCACTTGATTCCAGGTGTCGAGCTTGGCCTCCAGGAACGGCTCGCGGTCGGTAATTGCCGCATCGTTGACAAGAATGTCGATGCGTCCAAACGCTTTCACCGCCTCAGCAACGGCGCGCTCCATATCATCCGGTCGCGTGATATCCCCGCTAATGCCGATGGCCTGACTGCCACCATCGATCACGGCCTTCGCCGCGGCATCGGCGTACTTCTGTTCGAGATCCAGGCACACTACCTTGGCGCCCTGCGTGCCCAACGTGCGCGCTATTTCGGTACCAATGTTGGGCCCGGTCCCTGAGACCAGGGCAATCTTCCCCTCGAGCAGCATTGACCACCTCCTAAGCTCAGCCCTCTGACGCGTGCGACTGTGACGGCGCGCCAGGATGAATTCCACCGTTCGGCGATCCGCTTACCCAGGGGCAAAACGTCTGAGCATCGCGCTCTCCCGGTGTTGGCGTGCACGGTAGCACCGTTAACTGAAGTGGTCAAGCGAGATTACCGTGAGGTAACTGTTCAGAGCTCGGGTAGCGGCTTCGGCTCGTAGTGCGGAATTTATTCCGCCGTTCCTCGACGACAATCTGGCGGAAGGTGTCCGCG
>JBJXFJ010000618.1:0-13969 GCA_046154735.1 Chloroflexota bacterium
CCAAAGCTCACAACAACCCGCCGGCGCGGAATAGCCGCCGATCAGACGTGCCGCTGAACGACCCCAAGGGCGTCCCCGACTATTCAAATCTGGGCCAGTACTTCATCTGGGGCACGGAGACCGGCTCTGAGACTGTCAAGTCCATCCTGGCTATGTGCAAGGAGCTGCGCCCGTAAGCCCGTCTCATGCTCGGCCAACACCTGAGCACTGGAGTGCGCGTGCCGGCGACACCGGCCTCCAGTGCTCAGGCGTTGAACCACGTTTGGGGCTAGAGCGAGGCGACCGCCACTTCAGCCCGTGCCGGCCAGACCTCGCGGCCGGCCGCCGTCCACGATTCCCCAAGCGAGAGCACCAGCGAGGCCGATCGAACGGCGTACGATTCAGGCGCGCTTACGCCTGGAGGTGATTCAGCGGAGTCCTGCAGTGCCCGCGCCGCGGCCAGCCAGCGCCGGCGGAAGTGGATGATGGCCGTGTCCGATGTGCCCAGATGCTCTTTGGTGCGGTCGAAACACTTGCCCATACTCTCCTGTATGGCAATGTCCTGAATCTGCGTGCTGGGAACGCCGGAGAACCAGCTTGTCCGCTGGAGCTCATGGTCCAGCATGTAGTCATTGGAGGCATTGAGCCGAGGGAACCAGCGGCCGCCCGGTCGTGAGCTCGGTGGCAGCATGCCTTCTGGGCCCTCAGTACCCTTATTGGCATATTCACGGGCCCGCTCTTCCTCGGTCAGCGGACGAGCCGGATTCCACTCAATCTCCCACATCATCACCGTCTCGTCATCCATGGGCACCCAGGCGTGTCCGCTGAGATTTCCGCCGATCCCAAATGGCGGGATCATGGAATAGAACGGATAGAGGAACTGGCTCATCCGCCAGTAATAGCTTTCCTCCTCGGCATCGCGTCGCGCGCCGATGACAAACCCATAGTCCGTATCCAACACCTCAAAGCGCGGTGCGTTGTCTTTCTGTGAATAGTAACGACCCGTGCCCCGGGGAATCTGTGCGAAGGAGCGACCAAGCTTGCCATGGAGAAATCCCACGTGGCTCGAGTCAATCCCACCTTCCACGGCCTGGGCCCAATTACACTCCTGCACCAGCATCGAGAGTGACACCTGCTCCGGAGGCAGCAAGCTCCACTCCAGTGCGGGCATCTCAGGCGGGGTGCTACGCGGCCCCATATAGGTCCAGAGTATCCCGCCACGCTCTTTGCACGGGTACGCGGTAATCTTCACCTTCTGCTTGAAATTGGATTCTAGCGGCTCATTGGGCATATCCACGCACGCGCCAGTAACGTCAAATTTCCAGCCGTGATAGACGCACCGGAGGCCCTGCTCCTCGTTCCGTCCGAAGAAGAGTGATGCGCCCCGGTGGGGGCAATTGTTGGCCACCACGCCCACGCGACCGTCTGTGGCCCGGAACGCCAGGAGATCCTCACCCAGCAAGCGGAGCCTGAGTGGAGCACCATCAATCTCGGGAAGCTCTTCCGAGAGACAGGCCGGAATCCAGTAGTGGCGGAAGAAACTGCCCATGGCCGTGCCCGGGCCCACGTGAGCGAGGAGCTCGTTATCATCCCGACTGAGCATGATGGTCCTCCATTAAATAAGCTTGAACCGCGTTTGGTGGCTCAATGCTAGCGCGTTATGGGGTACCCACGGAAGCGAATGAGCGCCGCCCTTGCAGCTCGGTCGCGCAGGATTGTTCCAGAATGTCCAGCACGTCCTCAGTAGACTGTGCGAGTTTGATCAACGCGAGCCACGGGGACGGATGGCGAGCCGAGGCAACTCGGAGCCACTGCTTGATCCGCATCGCGGTGTAACGGCTGACCGCGGATGGTGTGTATTGACCGGCGTACGCACGAAATCCGATCTCAGTGAACCGTCGGAGCAGCGGGAGCCATTCCGGCAGAGTATGTTCAGTCGGGCCGTTCGCCAACTGCAGCTCCCGCGGTGTGGCGATGCCCAGCTCCGCGGCGATGCGATGCGGCAGCCAGGGATCCGCGAGGGCGCCTCGACCCAGCATGAAATGTTCACACGCGGTCTCATCCTGGCATCGTCGGAGATCGTCTATGGTCCAGATGTCACCATTCGCCACAACCGGGATCGGTAGCTCACGATTCACCGCGCCAATGGCCTCCCAGAACACGGGCGGGGCATATCCTTGAACGCGGGTGCGCGCGTGAATGGTGATCCATGATGCACCGCCCTGCGCGGCCATCTCAGCATTCTCGTGAATTGGATCCCTTGAGTCCCAGCCAAGCCGCAGCTTGGCCGATACCGGGATGTGCGCCGGCACCGCCTGCCGCACCGCCGCCACAATGTCACGGATCCGAGCCGGGTACCGCAAGAGCGAGGCGCCACCATCATGTCGGTTCACTGTGGGCGCGGGACAGCCAAAATTGATGTCGATGCTCCGAGCCCCAGCTTCCGCAGCAACCGCGGCCGTCAACGCCATGCGCTCCGGATCCCCACCCAGTAGTTGGACGGACACGGGGAGGCCGGACGGCGTGACACATTCCGGGTTAAGGACTTCCGGAATCTGCGCGTAGAACACCTTCCGCGGAAGCACATGCTCTGAGACGCGGACGTACTCACTCACACAGAAGGTGAAACCACCCCATTCACCCATAAGCTCCCGCATGGATCGATCGGTCACCCCCTGCATAGGGGCGAGAATTACCGCCGGGTGGCCCGATCTCAGCTCAGGGAACGCCTTCAGTGTATTCACTAATGGAAGTGTAACGTGATGATGCATCCAGCGCAGAAGCGGGTACTGCACAGCATCTGGAATGCGTCGTGGAAGAGCGCCACTTTGGATGTTCCCCCAACCCAGTCCGGGGAAAAGGAAAGCGGCGCCCCTGCACACGGCATTCCACATGCCGGGCCAATGGTTCCTTACGGCACCAAACTGGCGCGAGTTACATGCCCTTGATCCTGCAGGGCGAAGACCTCGTTAATCTGTTCCAGTGGAAACTGGTGCGAGACGATCTTGTCAAAAGGATACTTGTGCTGGGTGCGTTGAAGCGTGTTCAGCGCATCACGCAGATGCTTGCGGCCGTAATGGTTGTTACCGATGACCGTAATGTTCTGCGTCACCCAGAGCGACGGATCGGCCTGGTAGGTGAGGCCCGGGCTGATATTACCGATCTCCACGTAGCGCCCACCGGCGCCCAGCATCTGAACGCCCTCTTCCGTTACCTGCGGGAACCCGGCCAGCTCCAGCACCACGTCCGCTCCCCAACCGCCGGTGAGCTCCTTGACTCGCTTGATCCGCTGGCTTGACTCGGGCAGATCACGCAAGTCCAGCACTTCATCAGCGCCGAACATGCTGGCCACTTCCAGCCGTTCCGAGACGCCATCCACAACGATCACTTTGCCGGCCCCGCGCTCACGTGCCACAGCAATAGCGTAAAGCCCTAGCCCTCCGGCTCCCTGGATGACCACATTTTCGCCACCCTCAAAGTGGGCCAGGTCCAGGCCGGCAGTCACCTGCGCCATGGCACAGTTCACGCCCACCACCAGGGCATCCGAGAGATCATCCGGCACCTTGAACACCGTGTGATTCGGGTACAGGTAGAAATAGTCCCCAAACGTCCCCTTGAAGTGGGGCCACTCGTCACAGGACGTACTGAAATGGTGCACTCGATTCACACACGCGTAATCTTTACCATTCATGCACGCACGGCAGCGCCCGCAAGGAAAGAAGTAGGCAAAGACCACTCGGTCACCAACGGCCAGAGGCTGCCCATTGGAGTCAGTGGAGACGCCTTCGCCCAACGCGGCAATCCGTCCGGTGCCTTCATGGCCCTGATGCCGAGGCAGTGCCCTTCCGCGCTTGGCATAGTCAAGGTCCCCACGCCAAGCGTGTAGGTCAGAACCGCACACGTTGGCCAGAGTAATCTGCACCAGCGCTGCGCCGGGCCCCGGCTCTGGAACCGGATATTCTTTGATCTCAAATGGCTTGCCCAGCCCATGGAAGACCGCGGCACGGCCCATCTTCGTTGCCATCTCATCTGCCTCCGAGTGCGCTTGCGTACCTCGCGGACTACAGGTCTCCGTTATTCCACGAAGTCAGGAATACTTCATTTCCAGTAGCCAAATGTGACTCCATGCCCTGTTCCGGCGAGAGATCGATAGCAGGGCACGTAATCTACCAGCGTCATGGGCACGGCGCCCATGGTTGCGGAGACTGCAATCCAGTTTAAGATCTCCGGAGTCCCGGGACCACGGTTCAAACGATCTCGCGGGAGGGAGCAGAGGGTGTCCACGTCTTTCTCCTGCAATGCCCGCACCACGATCCGGTCAAGGGGCTCATCGAGAATCTGATGGCTCAAACCGCCCGAGGCCATCACTGCCACTCGCGTGTCGGAATCCCAGGCCCCAATAACCTCTCGAAGTGCCGCTCCAAACTCATGGGCGCGACGAGGGGTGGCCTGGTTTGGCAGGTATCGACTGATCATCACGGGGACCATGGGCAATGTGCCGGGGCGTGCGTAGAGCTCATAGAGAAACGTGAACGCGTCGCCGATCCCCGATGACGCCCCAAGGTCCGGGCATGCGTGCACATCCAGACCACACTGCTGCAGTCCATCAACGATGTGTTGGGCAAAGGGGGCGTGCGTCTGAATGCGCTCCGAACCGTCTGCCCGGCCGTTCATCGGTAGTGACTCACCCGTAAAGACTCCAAAGATCTGCTGCTGATGCGGTGCGATATCGCCATGGAGGTTACTCACCATCACAATGCAGTCCGGTGCAGACTCCGAAAGCACGGTATTCAGCGTGTTCACGCCTCGCTGGCAGGCGTCGTAGCGCTCCTGCTTCTTGACCATCGTCAGCTCGTCAGGCATATCCGGCTTTGCCGCACGAAGCTCGGCCTCAAAATTGAACCTGGTGTCCTCCATATCCTTCTTCCCGAGCCGCTCCCAGGCCTCGGGCCGTGTGCGAATGGTGGGTCCGTGTGAGCTCCCCAATCCAAGAACGATCTGGGCCATGGATTCCTCCTCCTGTCAGGCAGCGAAGTTGGCGTGCCAGGCTGCTTGCACACGAGCCATGTCGGCTTCAGACAGCTCCGCGAGCTCAGGCACCCGGGTCATCTCTTCTAGATGCTCCATTGCTGAAAATCCACCGAGCACCGTGGTCACCCCCGGATGCATCAGAATGAAACGAATAGCGGCCTGGGATAAGGTGTGCTTATCACTCGCCAGGAACTGCAGCGCGCGCCCCCGGGCAAGCTGTGCTTCATACGCGGTCTTATCTCGCAAGATCCCATCGCCGGCCAACGGATGGCGAGAGCCGTCAATCAGTGACGCCTGAGTGAGGACTCCCCGCGCGAGGGGACTGAAGATGGCGGTACCCACGCCACGTGACGCGGCATAGGTGATGATGTCACCATTATCCAGCGCCAGGTCCAACCCAGCGGGGATAGGCTGACCGGCACTTGGGTTGATCAAGTTGTACTGGACATTGATGAGCACAAAGGCACCCGTAGCAATCAACTCCCGAGCAAGATCAACGTCGGGCCGCTCATTGACCAGTCCGAAGAAGCGAACCTTACCGGCGGAGCGGAGCCGCTCGAGCCCCTCAAGGGCGCCGCGCGGGCCGAGGTACTCATGGAGCAGCAAGGGCAGCCAACCACTAAATTCAATTGGCCGGGCGTGAACCGGGCTGTTGTGAATTTCCACGATGTCCACCTGCTCAATCTGTAGACGCTGCAGGCTCGCTTCCACGGATGCCACAACCGCGCTTGCCACATCAGCAGTTTGCTCCAGCGTGATCTCCACCTTAGTATTGATGATGGGCCGGGCGCCAAGCTCCTTGAGAACCTTCCCGAGTGTCTCCTCAGATCGCGTACTGCCGTAGCCAGCCGCGGTATCGAAGTAGTTGATCCCGAGCTCAAACGCGCGTGCTGCCACGGCGCACTGCTCGCGGAGTGTGCCAGCAATCATCAGGCCCGCGTTGTCACCACACCCGAACCCGATTTCTGACAGATTGAGTCCGGTGGTTCCCAGACTTCGATACTTCATGAGCTTCTCCGTTTCATTCGTGCGCGCACTCGCGTGGACAGCACAGCCCAAACACTCGTGACGAGAGAGCATTGTACGCCTGCGCGCATCCTGTCGCGGAATCTGGACCGAATGCGCCGAGGAGCTCAGATGGGATTCAGTCCTGCATGCACCACCGGATTGTCCCTAGCCGCTTGTTGACAGAGTGCGTCCCGATGAGGCTACCAGCGGAATGAGCGAAAAGCCCAATCCAGAAGCGGCACGCTATCAATTGCCGCGCTGTTCGCCTTGATCACCGCGGTGATGATGCGATGCCCGTCTCGCGTGGCCGAGGCCACCAGGGCGGAGCCGGCATCGTCAGTAAAGCCGGGCTTCACACCGTCCGCTCCAGGGTAGTTCCAGAGCAAGCGATTGGTGTTCCACAATTGATAACCATCGCCTGCATACTCCCTTGCCGCGGCCAGTCTGGCAAAGACTGGATTTGTCATGCCGTAGCGGGCAATACTGGCCTGATCGTAGGGCGTGGAATAGTGACCACTTGCGTCGAGACCGTGTGAATTCTTGAAGTGAGTGTCCTCAAGACCAAGCTCCCGCACCTTGGCATTCATCAGATCCACAAACTGCGCCTCTGAGCCCGCGATATGCCTGGCGATCGCTACAGCGGCATCGTTACCGGAAGGCAGCATGAGCCCGTAGAGCAACGTCTCTAGCGTGAGCGTGTCACCCACCTTGAGACCCATGATGGTGCTCTCCATCTCAATGGCCATTTTGAGTCCATCAACGTCCACCGTTACCCGATCATCCAACCGGCCGCGCTCAAGGGCGATGATGGCTGTGATCATCTTGGTGCAGCTTGCCATGGCCATACGGCGGCGCGCATTCTTCCCAAAGAGGACCGCGCCAGTCTGACCATCCAGCACCACCGCGCCCTGCCCGCTGATCTGAGCCGGCCAATCATCGCTGGCGCGACGCGGCACGCCGGTAAGACCTCGCTCACTCTCCCCAACACCCAGGTACCACTCAACGGGAGGCGGGCCGGCTGGCCCAACATCGTCCGCGCTAACCCAACCAGGCCGCGCAGTGCGTTTTGCGCCGTCCCCTGGATCGAAGACGCGTACACGACCGGAGCGTGCTTCTCCGGTAAACTGAACATGGGTCCACTGAGGTAGTTCACTCTGGCCCGCGCCGTCGGCTTCAGCAGTGGACCACAGCTGCGTAGCCCGGTAATTCTGGAGCCACCCGGGGCTGGTAAGCTCCGACGGCGGCGCCGCAAACGCCCCCGCCGCACCACCTTGCTGGCCGGCTCGCGCAGACAATGCTGGAGCCGACACCACTGGAGTGGAGTCAACGACGGGCACGCGCGTGCCAACGGTGGATGCATTCAGCGTGACATCAATAGAGCGCGCATCAGCGGAGACTTCGGGCTCCACACCCGCGCCTGCGCGCGGAAGCAATGAAACAAGCAGGAGTAGCGTGCCCAGGAGGAATGTGATCCCGCCGGCAGCAGAAAACATCAATCGGCCAAGCGGCCGCTCGCGTCGATATGCCGCAACTCGCCCGGTCAGTCGCGGAGCTTTTGGACCTGCATATGCCATGAATTCACTTGCCAGTATACCGGCCCCGGTTGAGCCGGCCGAATCTCAATTGCGCATCGAACACGCTGTGTGTGGAAATCAATCACGTCTGTTCACGCTTCGCTCGCCCCGGTTGCTCCGACTGTCCGTACTCGGTAGACTGCCGGCAGAGGTTGCCTAGCGGTGTCACGACGATTTCTCCGCCGCCTGCTCGCTGGCCTTTCCCTGAGTTTAGGTTTGGGCTTGCTGCTGAATATTGCCTTCATGAACGGGCTGTTCACGCGCTTCCAGCAGCAGAGCACCGATTTCCTCTTCAAGGCTCGTGGTGACTTGCCCGCTTCTCGAACAGTCATCGTTGGCGTGGATGACCGATCATTGCACGAGCTCAGTGAGAATGGACGCTTCTTCACCTGGCCGCGCACGCTCCATGCGCAGATCATTGAGCAGCTCACCCAGGCACGAGCGCGAACCATTGCAATAGATATCTTGTTTGATGTGTCAGCACCGGGTGATGCGGAGCTCATTCAGGCTATCGCCGCGCATGGCAACGTGGTGCAGCCCGTGGCCGGCGACCCAAGCAGCGCCCTGCCTCCCGGGCTCGGACCGCAGGCGTATGGGCGTGCCATTCGCCCCCTGCCAAGCATTTCCGCGGCATCGCCGACTCTCGGGCACGCCAATCAGGCGCCTGATGGAGATGGCACCGTTCGCCGGGCGCCCATGTTCATTCGAGTCAATGAGGAGGACGTTCCGGCCTTGCCGCTCGCCTCAGTAGCCCGATTTCTCCGCCGACCTCAGGTCGCTGACGGCCCCATCAACGATGGGTCGTTCCCCTTTGCCGGCCGCCAGGTGCCCGTGGACGATGACACGAATATCCTGGTGAACTATCGCGGCGGCCCGTCAGATCCTGCACGGGTCTCGGCCTTCACCGTGGTGCCCTTTGTCGACGTGCTCCGTGGAAACTTTCCGCCTGGTACCTTTGAAGGGAAGTTGGTGTTCATCGGGGTCACCGCGCTGGCCTTTGCAGACGACTATTGGACGCCATCATCAATCAGAGAACGCATGGATGGAGTGGAGATCCACGCCAACGTCGCCGAAACGCTCCTCCAGGCGGATTTCCTGACGCCCGCCCCACCCGCGGTAACCACAGTTTCCATATTTCTGGCGGCACTCATTGCTGGACTCGCGCTCGTGTTACTGCCACCGCTTGCCGCGTTCGGGGTTAATGGTCTGACGTTTGTTGTCTATGTTGGTCTGGCTTTCCTGCTCTTCGATGCGAGCAAGTTTCAGTATCAACTGGGCCCCGTGCCCCTCCCGAGCATGCTCCTGAATCTCTTCTACCCGCCCGTCGCACTCGCTCTTTCGTCTGGCGCCGTTATGCTCTACCGTATCGTTTTTGAGCAGCGACAACAGCGGGCCTTGCGCGGTGCGCTCTCACAATACCTCTCACCAGACGTGATGCAGGCAGTGGCCGCAAATCCTGAGAGTGTCCGGCTGGGCGGGGAGAAGCGCGAGATGACCGTGCTGTTCTCCGATCTCCGCGGTTTCACCAGTTACTCCGAAACAATTGACCCTGAGGCGCTCGTACACATCCTGAACCAGTATCTCACTGAGATGACCGATGTGGTCTTCCATCATCAGGGCACGGTCGATAAGTACATGGGTGACGCCATCATGGCCTTCTGGGGAGCGCCCCGGCCGCAAATCGACCACGCGCGTCGATCGTGTGACACCGCCGTGGACATGATGCGCGAGCTCGAGATATTGAATCATCGCTGGCATACCGAGGGGAAAGAGAAGCTCAGTATCGGCATCGGCATCAACACTGGATTAATGACCGTGGGCAACATGGGCTCACAGCGGCGCCTGGACTACACGGTGATGGGTGACTCAGTGAATCTTGCCTCCCGCCTGGAAGGTTTGAACAAAGAGTACGGCACCAACATCATTATCAGCGACAGCACTCTGTCCCAGATCGGCGAGAGCTATGTCACCCGTTATCTTGATCTCGTGATCGTCAAGGGACGGTCCACCCCAGTGGCCGTCTATGAGCTCATGGGCCGGGTTGGTGAGGTACCTGACAGCCGACTTCAGATGCTGGCCGCGTACAATCAAGCCACACAACTCTACCAGACCCGGGATTGGTTAGGCGCCGCGGCTCGCTTTCAGGAGCTGCTCCGCTCCGCGCCCGATGACGGGCCGGCCGCCCTCTACCTGGAACGATGCGAAGCTCTCCTGGCCGACCCGCCCCCAGAAGAATGGGACGGAGTATATGTGATGACCCATAAGTAGCGAGAGCGTCCCTGTTCAACTCTTGACGGACAGTCACCGCAGAGATGCTTCTTCATTCTCTCTGCGACTCCGCGTCTCTGCGGTGAACATCCTTTGAAACGTGAACAGTGACGCGTGAGCTCTCAGAACTGACCACGCGCCTATAGTCTGTTATCATCCTCGGAATTCGCCAGAATTCGGGAGGGGTGAGGCGTGGCTGCCGATTGGGACGCGCTGTTCGCAAAACGTACGGAGCGCATGCGTAGCTCCGATATTCGAGAGATTCTGAAGGTGACCGCGCGCCCCAACATCATCTCACTGGCCGGGGGCCTACCGGCCCCGGAGCTGTTTCCGGTAGAGGAATATCGCGCGGCGTTTGACAAGGTGCTGCGTGAACAGGGCGAGCAGGCGCTGCAGTACAGCATTACTGAGGGCTACCTTCCGCTACGACAGATCATCGCGGAACGCCTCGGGCGATCGGGCATCACCTGCCAGGCTGATCAGATCCTGATCACCAATGGTTCCCAGCAAGCGTTGGATCTGCTGAGCAAGATCTTCATCGATCCGGGCGACAAAGTGGCCGTCGAAAATCCGAGCTATCTCGGCGCACTCCAGGCATTTGATAGCTATGAAGCTCAGTATGTGCTCATCCCAATGGACGATGACGGCATGCGCACCGACCTGCTGGACGAGATTCTCACTCAAAACCGCGTCAAATTTATCTACGCGTTGCCAAATTTCCAGAACCCTAGCGGACGGTCCATGACGCTTGAACGCCGAGAGCAGCTCGTTGAAGTGGCTCAGAAGCACCAGGTACCCGTCATCGAGGACGACCCGTACGGTGAGCTGCGCTATGAAGGCACACCCCTGCCATCTTTGAAAGCGCTTGATACCGAGGGCAATGTCATCTACCTGGGAACGTTTTCCAAGATTCTCGCGCCTGGCTTTCGCCTGGGATGGATTGTGGCTACCGCCCCGGCACTTTATGAGCAACTCGTGCAAGCAAAGCAGCCGGCGGATCTACACAGCGCCAACGCTCCGCAGATGGCCACGTACGAGGTGGCGCGGGATGGCTTCATCGATCGGCACGTGCTCAGGATCATTGCCACCTATAAGGAACGCCGAGGGGCAATTCTTGATGCCATGGAGGCGTATTTCCCGAAGGAAGCGCGCTGGACCCGCGCGGAGGGCGGCCTCTTCGTCTGGGTAATGCTGCCTGAGGGCATTGACACCCGCGAGCTTTTGGAAGATGCCATCACCCATGAGAATGTGGCTTTCGTTCCGGGGCAATCATTCCACGCTGACAAGACTGGTCAGAATACGCTTCGACTCAACTTCTCCATGATGCCGCCGGAGCGCATAGAAGAAGGCATCAAACGGCTGGGGCGAGCGATACAGCGGCGGATATCTGCCGAATGAACGGTGAAGAGTGGAGGCGCCCAGTCTTCCCACTCTTCACCGTTCAGCCCGAACCCTAACCCCTATTTCGTCTCCTCATGAGCGATCTGCAGGAACCGCCGGGCCGCCTGCAAAGCATAAGGAAAGCCGCAGTAGACCGCCATTTGCATGATGGTCTCAAGCACTTCATCCTTCGTTGCCCCCATGCGCAACGCGGCCCTTGAGTGAGACTCAAGCTGCGGCAGCGCATTCTGGACCGTTAGCGCCGCCACGGTGATGAGCTGCCGAGTCTTTTGATCCAGCACAGTGCGCTCATACATCCCCCCGTAAGCAAATCGCTGAATAAGCTGGCTCAGATCCGGATCCCAGCTGTCATATTCATCAAAGACCTTCTTCGCATAGTCCTCGCCGAACAGGGCAGAAGCACGCCGCAGCGCGGGCTCGTAGTACTTTGAATCGTCGGCCATAGTAGAGTGGCTCTCCGCGATCAAATTTCAGCCCCGCGAATCTCGCGAGGCATTCCATGTTGTACCGCGAAGGAGTGAACAGGGGCGATGCCGGTAGGCGCCAGGGAAGCGCTCCGCTGTTGTCAACACGCGGCACTTGGCCCCTGGTTCTTTCTGGCGCGTGCTCGATTTTGGACTGCGGCGTGCGGGAGCGCCGCAGTCCAAATGACGGGGCGCACCCGTCTTTCCGTCAACCGTCATCGTGCTGGTGGCGGGCGACCAAGAGCCACTGGCAGCACGTTGAACACAACTGATCGTGGCGCTGAGGCTACCTCGTATCGTCTGGCGCATGAGCACCGGGAGTTCCGCGGGGGAGTGGGGCGTCGAGCCAGAGAGTCTGGCCATTGAACCGGACACGGTCGAGCGAGAAGCCCCACTCCCCCGCGCCAGATCCGCCTGCCCATGCTGCGTCCAGCGATAGCGGCTCGGCGCTTACATCAGCGGTCGAGCGGTTGGCAGAATTGGCGCGGGCAACAGCGTGTCACCCATGAGCCACTTGTCCACACCGGCAGCGCAGGAACGGCCTTCGGCGATGGCCCAGACGATGAGGCTCTGGCCGCGCCCCATGTCGCCCGCCACGAAGACGCCTGGCACGCTGGTCATGAAATTTTCGTCACGCGCCACATTGCTGCGCGGGTCCAACTTCACCCCGAGCTGTTCCAGGAGCCCTTCCTTCTGTGGGCCAAGGAAGCCCATGGCCAGTAGCACTAGCTCACAGGGCAGCTCAAAATCTGTGCCCTCAATCTTCTGGAAGCGGCCCTCTTTAAATTCCACTTCATGGGCTCGTAAAGCACGGACATGACCGGCTTCATCACCCAGGAAGCATTCCGTATTCACACTGTAAACACGGTCGCCGCCCTCCTCGTGGGCAGAAGAAACACGAAAGACGTTGGAATACAGCGGCCATGGATTGGTAGCTGCACGCGTGTCCGGTGGGCGCGGCAGAATCTCAAATTGATGAACCGAGGCCGCACCCTGCCGATGCGCAGTGCCCAGGCAGTCTGCTCCAGTGTCGCCGCCACCAATGATCACGACCCGCTTGCCCTCGGCCGAGATCGGAGGCGCGGCCAGATCGCCTTCCTGCACGCGATTTGAGAGTGGCAAATACTCCATTGCCTGGTAGATGCCATTGAATTCCCGCCCAGGAATGGGCAGATCCCGCCAGGCCGTAGCACCGCCAGCGAGGACGATTGCATCGTGCTCACCACGAAGCTCCTCAATGCTCACGTTGCCACCAACGTTGGCCTCGGTGCGGAACTCGGTGCCTTCGGCGCGCATCTGCATGAGACGCCGCTCCAGGTGGCGCTTCTCCATCTTAAACTCGGGGATGCCATAACGCAGTAAACCGCCAATGCGGTCGGCGCGCTCCAGCACCACCACATCATGGCCGGCGCGCGTGAGCTGCTGCGCCGCGGCCAGACCAGACGGACCCGAGCCAATCACGGCCACGCGCTTACCCGTCTTTACTTCAGGTAACTGAGGCGTGATCCAGGCTTCCGCCCAGGCCCGATCAACAATCTCCACTTCGATCTGCTTGATGGAAACTGGATCCTGGTTGATCCCAAGCACGCAGGCGGTCTCACACGGCGCCGGACAGAGACGTCCGGTGAACTCCGGGAAGTTGTTGGTCGCATGCAACCGCTCAATCGCGTCACGCCAGTGATCACGGTAAACCAGGTCATTCCAGTCTGGAATGAGATTGCCAAGTGGACAGCCTTGGTGGCAGAAGGGGATGCCACAATCCATGCAGCGCCCACCTTGCGTCATCAGTTTGTCAGGCGCGAATGGCTCGTACACCTCGCGCCAGTCTTCCAGGCGGATAGGAACGGGCCGACGCGTCGCGGTTTCGCGCTTCCATTTGAGGAAACCCGTAGCCTCACCCATGTGCGGCTCCCATCACCAGAGACAGTGTCTCAGCCTCTGAGAGCTGTTTCTCCTCGGCTTCGCGCATGATGTTCAGCACCCGCTTGTAGTCCTTTGGCATGACTTTGACAAATCGCTCTACGTATGCCGTCCACTCAGACAGCATCATCTTGGCGAGCGTGGAGCCCGTAAGCTCAGCGTGACACTCAATCGTGTCACGGAGCCAGGACGATTCACCTGGCTCAAGTGGCTCCACCTCTACCATCTCATAATTGACCAGTGAGGCAAATCGATCGTCGCGATCAAACACATAAGCCACGCCGCCTGACATACCCGCGGCAAAATTCCGGCCCGTGGCGCCAA
>JBJXFJ010000585.1:0-2857 GCA_046154735.1 Chloroflexota bacterium
CGCACTCTCCCCCGCCGTCTCTATCGGGGTGCACCCGTTCAGCGTCCGCTCGGGTGGACGGCGCCATCCGTAGGAGCGACTGGCCGGTCGCCCGCCGCGATCTCCCGGTCAGCGACGAACATACCGAGTGATGTTTCGCTCGATACTCTCGTTCCGGATCTATCACGTTCCCCCACCTCCGGTCACTTGATGGGGCACAGCCTCCAGTGTGGACCACCTCAACATTTCCTCGGCGGTTCGATGTCCTTCGGACTGTCGTTCGACGAGGTTGGGGCAGGACGGGCACCTAAGAATCGCGGTGTTTTCGCCGTGCTGAGCCAGCATTGCACGAAGTCACGCTGGAACGCGGGAATCAAGCCGAACATTGTCTCGCACACATCACTCAGGATGTGGGTAACGCATAGGGACTGGCTTGGGGAGAATCAAGAGCGGCGCTCCCGCACGCCGCACTCCCAATGCTTGGCTACTTAATCTCGAGGTGCTTCCGCCCGCGGACTAGCCTCACCTCTGATGGAGCCGGGCGCTCCGCTCACAAGCTCATCACAACCCCCGGTCGCGTTGTAGGAGTGGGCAGCCTTCTGGTTGCGCATTGCGAGGCATAACGGGCATCATCGGCCCTTGTGTCACAGATGACGTGACTGAGGACGTATGCACGGACGCGCGATACTTTCAGCCTTAGTTTTAGGCTTAGCATTCTGCGGTGTCGCCCCATTCCGGGCGGATGCTGCCTTTGATGTTGACGGTCACCTTCAGACCTCGGTCACTCGACAGGCAGCCTGGATGCAGGCTCGAGAGATCCACACCCACAACGTGATTCGCACCGCGGGGTTTGGCGATCAGTGTACCGCGTATGCCTTGGACCGCATGCACGAAGCCACCGGACTATGGTTGGGCGTGAGAGGCCACGCATATCAGTGGACGAAGGAAGCGTACCTTTCGGGATGGCGCGTTGGCGATAAACCGGTGCCCAGATCGATCGTGGTGATGCCGCCCGTCTCCGGCTATAAATACACCATTCGTGAAACCACCGGGCTTCGTTACGATACTCCAATGCATGAGCTTGGCCACGTTGGCTGGGTTGAGTCCGTTGATGGAGACTGGATCTTTATCAAAGATCAGAATTGGCAACGCGGCCGCATCGGTGAGCGCTGGGTCTTGGTGAAGGATTCCCCAATGAGATTTATTTATTCCCGTTAGTCTGATGACCGGGTGAGCGCGCCACGCAGGCCGGGTGCCAGGATGGAATCCATATTCCGACGCCGCAGTCAGGACGCTCATGGGGCCCTCGATGCCTGGGCACGCACCGAGGCGAAGAGTGGGCGGTCGGATTATGTTTCTGCTCACCGAGTTCGTTATGGTGAGCTCATCCAACTTCTTGATTGGCTACCTCTCCCGAATGCAGCTCGAGTCCTTGAACTTGGTTGTGGCGATGGATTCTTCGGTGCATTCTTGCAGCAGCGCTACGACTGGAAGATCCACGGGATGGACTGCGTGGTCGCCGATGTCGAGCTGAGCCGGGCGCGCGGTATCCCCACCGAGCACGGCGATCTTGATCGTGATCCCATCCCCTTCGCGGATGGGGCGTTTGACGTGGTGCTCTTCGATTCAGTACTCGAGCATCTCTATCAGCCCTTCCGGGCGCTTGATGAGATCAACCGGGTTACTTCACCTGGTGGGGTGCTTATCCTGGGCACGCCCAACGCCACGTCGCTTGTGCTCAGGCTTCGAGCACTCTGGGGTGAGAATTCATTTGCCCGGTTCAATCGCTTCAACGCCCTTGAGCGTGGCGCATTCATGCGTGAATGCGCTGTTTTCTATACGCCAGCGGAAGTGGAGCAGTTGCTGGGGACGACGTTTGCAATCCAATGCGTTCGCTGGACTGACCTATTCGATCCATTTCGTGCACGGCGGGCATACTGGCGAAATTGTCTCACGCCATTTCGCGTGGCTGTGTGTCGAGCATTTCCGCGACTTTCCGATTTTTTCTACCTGGTTGCGCAGAAATCCGCTGGTTAGATATGTGACCTCTGGCGACAGCGCACGAACATTGCAACGCACAGCGGTGGTCGGTTTCGATAGGTTGCGCTCCGGAGTTGACCTAATTGTTGCGCTCGAGCAGAGTGGGGACGGATTGTCAGGTAGAGCGTTCGGAATCGCCAAACTTGGCATGGCGGTTTGTGCTTCAGAGCGCGGCGGCCGTCTCGAAGCCCGACAATCATCCCATCGCGATAGTAGGAGACTCCGGTGCCGGGGACGGGATTCGAACCCGTACGTCCTCGCGGACAGCGGAGTTTAAGTCCGCCGCGTCTGCCATTCCGCCACCCCGGCAGGTGTGCCGCATGCGGGTGCGACAACGGCACATTCTACCCGATGCAGCGTGCCGCAGTGTTGCACTGGAATCTCACGTCAATTGTTCTGAGCAGCGCTTGATGACAATGCTCGAAGCGGGCTGCTGCCGCTTCTCGACCACCAGTTGCATAGCTGGCCCGGCCCCCTGGGAGCGCTGCCATCCCTGGCGGCCCGGCAGTCGAGGCCGCTCTCCGGACTCCCGGTCACAGATCGGGAGCGCGCGTGGCAGTCCTCAGGGACCGGGCCGTCAGGGATGGCAGCGCTCCCCAGGGGGCCGGGCCAGCTATGCAACTGGTGGTCGAGAAGCTTCGGGCCGCACCGATCCTGTCGTTCCCGGTTGAACGCGCAGGGGCAAGACGGCTATAAGGTAGCGTGACACCGCCCGGGCATTGCTTGGCGGTATCCCCACCTAAGACAGACGACTTGTTTTTTCGCCTGCTCCTCGTAAGCGTTCTTGCGCTTCCAGCCCTCATCCCGCTCACGACCGAGCATTTCTTTGCCTCGAGTG
>JBJXFJ010000622.1:0-2792 GCA_046154735.1 Chloroflexota bacterium
AAGATCATGATGTTGTCCAGCAGCAGCAAACGGGGGTACCCAATGGCCATGGGCGAGACGGAATAGAGCAACCCGGCGAACGCCGCGAATGCGGGCGTGCAGCCGAGACGCCGAGCGAGTCGATAGAGTAGTGGCACGCTCGCCAGATGAAGCAGCAGCATGAACATTCGCCCGCTGTCAATGGCACCGCCAAAGGTCTCGGGGCCACCGGTCAGCGCCAGCCACGTGGCAAGCAATATCCAGCCTGCGGGAGCATGATCGTAAAAGTATGTATAAGGGGCTAGGCGGCCCTGACGGATGATGGCCCAGGCCTGCTGGGCATAGATGCCCTCATCATCCAGCCGCGTGAATGATGGGTAATGGAACATGTTGAGGCCATGGGTCACCAAGCTGACAGCCACGAGACCCAGAATCAGCGCTCCCTCGAGGGAGATCCTGGAAAGCGCATCCTGGGCGCCTGCCAGCCGCAGCCATGCCCAGACCAAGAGCTTTGGTGGCATGAGCGCTCTGGTACGCGTTGGATGGAGTCTAGCCACGGCGCACCTCCTCCCTCATCGCATCCAGGCTGGCAGGGATGGGGCTGGTGCGATGCGCTCCCAGATGCGTCGTCTTCTCCCAGGAGTTCATGCCGCGCAGATGCCGCCAGGCGGCCCGGAGCGCCGCGTAGCCCAGCATCCATTGAAACGGCAGGTAGGCAATGAGCAGCTTGAGCGGTGACCAGCGCGATGCTCTCAAGCCGTGCACACCCGTGAACTCATACAGCCCAATCAGGTTGATGCCAAACTGGGCGGCCAGCATATACAGTGGCAGCGTTGAAATCAGCGCGGCTACCTCATGCACCTTGAGCGAGATCATGGACCACACGCTGAACGGGATGTACAGCAGCATCAAGGCCTGGAAAAGCGGGAATGACAACGTATAGAGCGCCAGCAGCCGACGTGATGTGCCTGGCAAGTGCAGCCAATCGCCCTTCATGAGCACCTGCAAGAAGCCCTGATTCCAGCGTGTGCGCTGCTTGACAAACTGATCCACGCTGTGCGGCGTCTCTTCACGGGTGACGTAATGGTCGTCATAGACCACCCGGATGGGTACGTTGGCCGCGCTGAGCCGCACGCCCAGATCGGCATCCTCAGTGAGGCATTGTTGATCCCAACCGTCGATCTCCTCCAGAAACACCCGCCGCACAAAGACGGTATTGCCGCCCAGAGGCACCATGCCCATGCTGGCGTGATAATGCAGACGGCTCTTGAACCAGAAGAAGTACTCCAGCACATTGAGCGCGGAGAACCAGTGATCGTCGTAGTTCATGAGCTGCACGCCGCACTGCACCACAGGGGCGCCTTCGCGCATGGCCACGGTATTCACCACGTTCAGCACATCCGGGTGCGGCTCATCTTCGGCGTCAAAAATAGTCACCATATCGCCGCTGGATACGCGCAAGCCCAGGTTGAGCCCGTGCGGCTTATTGATGGGCGGCTCATCAAAGGTAATGAGACGGATGTTGGTGATACCCTGGCGCTCAAGCTCATCCAGCTTCTCATGCACTTTGGCGATGGTTCCGGTATCCCCGGCCTCAATGACCACCAAACCTTCCACGAGCGCACGCGGATAATTGAGATCCGCCACGTGCTGGATGGTGTCCTGAATGACAGCCTCTTCATGGCGGGCCGGCAGGAGCACGGTGAAGCTCAGGTGCGGCGGTTCAAAGGTGCTGGGCACCATATTGCGCCCGCGCTTGCCCTCGTCCTCCCACGCGTAGAGCATGATCACAGCAGAGTAAGCAGCCAGGCTGGCGAGTGTCAGGGACGTGATGATAAGGACGATGTCGACAGTACTCATCCGCGGATCTCCCGTGCGTTCGAAGCATCACGCGCCGCGGACCAGATCCAGGTGCGGCTCGCCGCATAGTTCCAGGCGGAGCCGGACGCAACGGCGAAGAGGTTGGCAATGAGATAATGCAAACCCAGAAACTGGGTGAGCACAAACAACGTCGAGACGGTAAAAGCCAGCCCGCCGAAGGCCACCAGATTGAACTTGGCTAAGCGGGACAGCAGCACCGAACGCGCGCGGTGCTGGGCAAACGTCCATCGGTGGTGAAGTGCAAAATTGCTCAGAATGGCGGCTTCAGTAGCCAGGGCGCTGGAGACCAGGTAAAAAATCTGGAAGCGCTCCGTGAGCAGCCACAACAACAACCCATTCACCACGACACCACTGAGCCCAACGCAGGCGAACCGCCAGATGGTGGCGATCTCAGGAGGAATGGGCCGGTCATAAACGGCCGGCCAAACGGTGACAGCCCTTCGAAAAGGAGCGAGTCTGCTCATGCCACACGTTCCGGTGTGGACAGCCCAGAGGCCACCGCTGCGGTAGAACGAAGTGGCACCCGTGTGATGCCCAGACGCAGGCGCACTACCATGGCCGCCGCTTCGACGACGATGTCCGAGGACATTTTGGATGTGCCTCGGGCACGGTCAGGAAACACAATCGGCACCTCGGCAAACCGCAGCCCCGCCTTCAGGCAGGCATAATTCACCTCCACCTGGAAGGCGTAGCCATTGGAGCGCAACGCATCCAGGTCGAGATGCTCCAGTACACGTCGCCGAAAGCACTTGAACCCGCTCGTACAGTCGTAAATCGGTAGATTCAAAAGCACGCGTGCATAGAGACTTCCGCCACGGCTGATGAGCTTACGGAGCGGCGACCAGCCAACGGTTTCACCGCCCGGGATGTTGCGCGAGCCGATGACCACATCAGCCCACTTTGAAGCATCAAGGAGGCGAGGCAGATCCTGC
>JBJXFJ010000629.1:0-7532 GCA_046154735.1 Chloroflexota bacterium
GTGGCGAGATCTGGTTCAACGGGCGCGACCTGCTGACATTGAATGATGACGAGATTCGGCGCGTGCGGGGCAAGGAGATCGCGATGATCTTCCAGGACCCAATGACCTCGCTGAATCCGGTGCTGACGATTGGTCGGCAGATCTCCGAGGCCCTGGAGCTGCATGAGCACCTGAGCGGGGCGCAGGCGCGGGAGCGGACGATCCAGCTGCTGGATCTGGTGGGCATCCCCTCCGCCCGGTCGCGGGTGGATGACTACCCGCATCAGTTCTCGGGGGGCATGCGCCAGCGGGTCATGATTGCCATGGCGCTGTCCTGTAACCCCAAGCTGCTGATTGCCGATGAGCCCACCACCGCCCTGGACGTGACGATTCAGGCGCAGATCCTGGATCTGATCGCGCGGCTGCGGCGGGAGCTGGGGATGGCGGTCATCCTGATCACCCACGACCTGGGCGTGGTGGCCGGGGTGTGTGAGCGGATCAACGTGATGTACGCCGGGCATATCGTGGAGTCGGGCTCGGCCGAGGAGCTGTTCGGTCATCCGCGGCATCCGTACACGCTGGGCTTACTGCGCTCGGTGCCGCGGATCGATCAGCCGCGGACGGAGCGGCTGATCCCGATTGAGGGGCTGCCGCCGGATCTGATCGACGCGCCGCCCGGCTGCCCGTTTGCGCCGCGCTGCGGGTACGCGGTGGAGCGCTGCTTGGAGGAGAATCCGTCACTGGAACCGGTGGGCCCAGCCCATATCGCGGCGTGCTGGGTAGATGTCACGAAAGGGGTCCCGCATGGCGTCGAGTCCTGAGCTGGCGAGCGGAGCGGCGGGGAGCCGCCTGCTGGAGGTCGCGGGCCTGAAGATGTACTTCCCGATTCATAAAGGGATTGTGTTCCAGAAGCGGGTGGGCTGGGTCAAAGCGGTGGACGATATCAGCTTCGCGGTGCGGGAGGGGGAGACGCTGGGGCTGGTGGGGGAGAGCGGCTGTGGGAAGTCGACGACCGGGCGGGCCATCCTGCAGTTGTATCGACCGACGGCCGGGTCGGTGCGGTTTGGGGACACGGAGCTGACCACGCTGGGCGGCGGGGACATGCGGCGGATGCGGCGGAAGATGCAGATGATCTTCCAGGACCCGTATGCCTCACTCAACCCGCGGATGACGGTGGGCAGCATCATCGCCGAGCCGCTGGAGATCCACCATCTGGCGCGGGGGAAAGCCAAGCAGGAGCGGGTGCAGGAGCTGCTGCGGATGGTGGGATTGAACCCGTACTTTGCCAATCGGTATCCGCACGAGTTCTCCGGGGGGCAGCGGCAGCGAATCGGGATCGCCCGGGCGCTGGCGGTGGAGCCGCGGTTCATCGTGTGTGACGAGCCGATCTCCGCGTTGGACGTATCGATCCAGGCGCAGGTGATCAACCTGCTGGAAGCGCTGCAAGAGCAACTGGGGCTGACCTACTTGTTTATCGCCCATGATCTGGCGGTGGTGCGGCATATCTCAGATCGGGTGGCGGTGATGTACGTGGGGAAGATGATGGAAGTGGCGGATCGGAACAGTCTGTACGAGCGGCCGCTGCACCCGTACACGCAGGCATTGCTGTCGGCGATCCCGGTGCCGGACCCGATCCAGGAGCGGAAACGAACGCGGGTGATCCTGAAAGGGGATGTGCCGAGTCCGGTGAACCCGCCAAGTGGTTGTCGGTTCAACCCGCGCTGTCGGTACGCGGAAGGGAACTGTGCGACAGACGAGCCGGAGCTGATCCAGGTGAACGCGCAGCATACGGTGGCCTGCCACTACTGGCAGGAGATTGAACAGGGGAGCAAGCGCGTGACCAACGCGGATGTGGTGGCCACGGCCGCGTAACGGTGTCTGAGATGCTGGCACCATGACCGTCAACTGGTGAGCGTAGCTCAATGACGGGTGAGGTCCACCAGGCACCCGGGTTTGGATAAGCGCGCTCAACGCCCACAGGCCGACGACGGCCACCACGTCCCGCGCCGTGCGGGTCCGCATCAGCAGGGTCTCTGGCGCCCAGCCGTGGCCGCGGTCCCAGCCGCCCTGCGCCTCCCGATACGCGCCTTCGATGCCGCAGCGACACCGGAACTGGCGGTCCGCCGTCAGCGCGCCCTCTTCCGTCGCGAACAGCACGCCCCGGGCATCATGGGACACCGTGGTCCACTCCGGATGCTACGACACCGCGCGCTACAGCTGTGCGATGCTCAGGCGGCCGGTCGCATGGGACCCCCGTGCTCAGACGGATGTGAAGTCCCCGCATGGTCCCCGACTCCCCAGTGCTCGGGCCGGGATTTCCCCCGTGCGTGACGTCTTTGTGACGCAACCTGCCCACTCCTTTGGAAGCGGCCCCCGGCCACAACCGGTGCGCTGAGTCGCCACTCGGATCGCGTCGGCTGCGGATTTGCCACCCTCCTGGCTGAAGCTCTCAACCGCATATCCGCTTTAGTGACCTCATATTACGGGTGCGTGAGCTCGCCCGACCCGAAAGCCAGCGGCCAGCCGGTGATCGTGGAAGTCGTGGCCACGCGAAGTCTTCCGATTCCCGTAGGCGCAACCGTCGTGACCTCCATGTGGACCCGAACTGAGCAAGAATTGGCCGCTCATACCGTTGCAGGTGTCTGTCAGCTGCCCGGCAGTGAAGGTGTCGCGGATGGCGATGCGAGTGGCGAACTTCACGGCCTGGCCGATCAGATAGGTGGCGAGATGACGTCGACCATACTCCCCGGAACGAGGCCGGTCAGGCCTCGACTTTTGTTTAAGCATTTTGAGCAGAGCGTTAACGTGAATTTAATCCACGGCCCGCGGCCTCCCCTATCATCCGTGACTTGGAATCGAGCTTCGCGTCGAACGTCGAATAATTGGGGAGACCAAACTTGTCAGTCCATTTCCCGGTCTGGGGCCGTCTAACGATCAGTCTGGCGATCGTTCTCTTATCGGTGGTAGCAGCCTTGTCGTCTATGCGCGCGGCGCCGGCGTCCTCCGCTGGCTCGATCGCGATTTCCGAAGTTGCGCCGTGGTCGAGCGGGAATAGCCCGCTCGCAGCGGACTGGTTCGAGGTCACCAACTCCACGACTACGTCCGTGGATATCACGGGCTGGAGGATGGACGACAACTCGAACCTGTTTGCGAGCTCGGTCCTTCTGAATGGGATCACCTCGATCGGTCCGGGAGAATCGGTGATCTTCATCGAGACCGCCACCCCGGCTGCAACGGCAGCCGCCTTTCGAACGCACTGGTTTGGCGCCAATCCGCCGGCCGGACTCCAGATCGGCAGTTACACCGGCGCGGGCGTAGGCCTTGGCACGGGTGGTGACGCGGTGAACTTGTACGACGCGGCTGGCGTCCTGCAGGCGAATGTGTCATTTGGAGCGTCTCCGACGGGCCCGACATTCGCAAGCTTTAACAATGTCGCCGGGCTGACCGGTGCGATCGCCACCCTCAGCACGGTGGGCGTGAACGCGGCGTTCGTGGCATTTAATGACGCGGATGAGATCGGTTCACCAGGCACGACGCTGAGCAAGCTGTTCATCTCCGAGGTGGCGCCGTGGTCCAGTGGGAATAGCCCGCTAGGAGCCGACTGGTTCGAGGTCACCAACACCATGCCCACGGCCGTGGATATCACGGGCTGGAAGATGGACGATAACTCGAACTTGTTTGCGAACGCGGTTGCTTTGAACGGAATTACCTCCATCGGCCCGGGCCAGTCGGTGATCTTCATCGAGACCGCGACCCCGGCGACAACGGTAGCCGCGTTCAGCACGCTGTGGTTCGGCGCCAATCCACCGGCCGGTCTCCAGATTGGCAGCTACTCCGGCGCGGGTGTGGGCCTTGGCACGGGTGGTGACGCGGTAAACATATATGACGCGGGTGGCGTCCTCCAGGCGAATGTGCTGTTTGGAGCGTCTCCAGTGAGCGCCCCGTTCGCCACCTTCGAGAATCGTGCGGGGCTTACCGGCACGATATCGTCGCTCAGCGTGTTGGGGACGACGGGTGCCGTCGCGGCGAATGACGCAAGTGAGATCGGCTCGCCAGGCACCATCGGCAAGCCGGCGCAAGTCGTTGTCACGCCACCGCCGAGCGTCAAGATCAACGAGATCGAGTCGAATGGGGGCTCCCCGGCTGACTGGATCGAGCTGATCAACACTGGGGCTTCCGCGGCAGACCTGTCCGGGCTCAAGCTTTTGGACAGTGACAATACGCACACGAAGTACTCGATCCCTGCCGGCACATCGCTCGCCGCGGGAGGCGTGCTGGTTATCGATCAAGCTCAGTTCGGCTTCGAGCTGGACGCTGCCGATTCGGTAACGCTCTTTGCAACGGACGGGATCACCGTCATCGAGACATACGCCTGGACTCAGCACGCGGTAACGACCTATGGACGGTGCCCGGACGGCTCGGGCGCGCTCACCACGACGCTGGCATCCAGCAGAGGCGCCGCGAACGTCTGCCTGAGCAGCATTGCCGCCGAGGTCTGGCCTGGTGGGGCGGCCGTGAGCATCGCAGATGACATAAATATCTTTGGCGACAACTTGAGCGGCCTCACGTACCAGGCATCGGGAACGAACGCCCCAGGCGTTCTTTGGGCAGTGAGGAACGGTCCGGGTACTCTGCACCGGCTGATCTGGGACGCTGCGAACAACCGGTGGACCCCAGATCCTGCGGGCTGGGCGGCGGGTAAGTCGCTTCGGTACACGGACGGGTCAATAGATCCAGACGCGGAGGGCGTCACGATGACCGATGCCGGCGCCGCGGGAGGGATTTATGTTTCAACGGAGCGCAATAACGCCAATAACACGGTAAGCCGCCCTACCATCCTTCGGTACGATGTCTCGGGCTCCGGCTCGGCCCTAGCCGCTAACCTTGAGTGGAATCTTACCGCGGACCTGCCGACACTTGGTGCGAACCTGGGCGTTGAGGGATTGACTTGGATACCCGACAGCTACCTCGTCGCGCGTAACTTTTTCGACGAGGCCAAAGGCCGTGCGTACAACCCCGCAGACTACCCGACGCATGGCACGGGGATCTTCTTCGTGGGTGTCGAGGCGAATGGCCTGATCTACGCGTACGCCCTTAACACGGACGGTAGCTTTGCACGGGTGGCAACGATCGTTACCGGATTCGGCGGGGTCATGGAGCTCCACTTTGATCGCAATCGCGGCGACTTCTGGGCGGTCTGCGACGACACCTGCCAGGGACGCTCGGAGCTACTGACGATCAATCAGTCGACCGGGCGCTTCGGCATAGCCCACCTCTTCGAGCGACCCGTGGGCATGCCCAATATCAATAACGAGGGTTTCACCACCGCGCCTGATTTTGAATGCGTGAATGGATTCAAGCCGGCGTTTTGGTCAGACGATGGCAATACCGGAGGCCACGCCCTCCGGGCGGGCACGGTCCCCTGCAATTTCACCGACATGACTCCGCCCACCACCAGCGCGGCCACCGTCCCCGCTGCCCCGAACGGGCAGAACGGCTGGTTCACCTCGGACGTCGGGGTCACCCTCACTGCCACCGACAGTGCCGGCGGCATCGGCGTGAAGGAGATCGTCTACAACATTGGCGGCGCCCCCACCACGGTCCCGGGTGCCACGGCTTCCTTCAGCGTCTCGACCGAGGGCTCCACCACGGTCACCTATTTCGCCCGCGACAACGCGAACAACGCTGAGACACCCAAGATGCTCGCCCTCAAGCTGGACAAGACGGCTCCCACCACCATCGGGAGCACCAGCCCCGGCCAGGCGCCCCAAGGCGTTGCTGAGTCTTCCGCCACTGGGAGCAACGGTACTGACCGGGCGAACGAGCGCGTTACCGAGTCCCCCACCAACGGAAGCGCCCGCCCTGGCTCGACGAACGAGCGCATTACCGAGTTTCCCACCAACGGAAGCGCCCGCCCTGGCCCGACGAACCAGCGCATTACCGTGTCTCTGACCGCTACAGATCCGGCCGCCGGGTCGGGTGTGAAGGAAATCGTCTACAGCGCCAGCGGCGCCCAGATCATTGCGCAGACCACGAGTCCCGGTGCCACGGCTTCGTTCGCCGTGGTTGGTGGCACCACCGTCAGCTTCTTCGCCCGAGACAACGCCGGCAACGTCGAGCAGACGCGCACCCTAACGATTGATGCGACCTCCGGCCGACCAGAGGCTCAACTCGCGCCGGAGCTGGTCAACTTCGGCGACGTCGTGGTCGCAACGCCCTCAGCCAATCGCACCGTCGTGCTTGCCAACACGGGTCTGCAGCCGCTCATCGTAACGTCGCTCGCGATAAACGGTCCCCAGGCATCCGACTTCACCATCGTCAGTCCCAGTGTCGGCTCGGGTTCACCCCTGACCATCCGAGCCGGCCAGACCCAGCAGATCGTCCTCCGATTCACGCCGGGTGCAGCAGGTCAGCGCACCGCCCGCCTGGTCATTGCCGACAATGCTCCAGGCGATCGTGGCGTCACTCTCCGCGGCATTGGTAAGGGACCGGAGGCCGCCATCTCCCCGGATCGCGCTGGCTTTGGCCGGGTCCTGGTTGGCACCACGGCTGGTCCTCGCACCGTCACCGTTTTTAACACCGGCCTGGCGCCGCTGGTCGTTTCTGGCGTCACGCTCAGCGGACCGGAAGCTTCCGCGTTCACTCTCGCGGGTGCCCCCACCGCGCCCACAACGGTTGCCTCGGGCAACAGCCTCACGTTCACCGTCAACTTCGCCCCGACCCAGCGTAAGGCGTACACCGCACGCATCGACGTCAGCCACAACGGCACTGGCGAGCTGAAGGTGCCCGTCAGCGGCCAAGGCGTGCTTGCAAACGACGGTGGTGGCACCCCGCCCCGCGCTGAGATCAACCTGACGCCGAATCAGGTCAATTTCGGCGATGCTCCAATCGGTGCCACTATTGGGCCGCGCACTATCACCATCACCAACACCGGCGATGCTGCGCTGACCATCGCCGGTGTCTCAGCCGCCGGCGACGAGGGGGATTTCACCCTCGCCGGCGTACCCACGTCGCCCACACAGATCGCCCCCGGCGCGACCCTCAGCTTCACCGCGACATTTAAACCGACGGTTCGCGGTCAGCGCACGCTCACCTTGACGGTCGCTGACAACACTCAGGGTCCAGACGAGCGTGTCACCCTTCGAGGCGTCGGCCAGGGCCCGGAGATGTCGCTGTCACCTGACGGCGTCAACTTCGGTCGGCAGGCCGTTGGCACAAGCCAGTCTCGTGGCGTCACCGTCACCAACACCGGCCTCGCGCCACTCCACATCTCGTCGATCACCCTCCAGGGGCCTGGGATGGCGGACTACTCCGTCACCCCGAACGGAGCGAGCACGGTCGCTCCCGGGGCCACATTCTTGCTCGCCGTCACCTGTACGCCTTCAACTACCGGACCTCGCGTGGCAAGCCTAATCGTGAACGATGACGCGATCGAAGGTGAGCGCCGCGTCACCCTTTCCTGTGTCGGGACAGCCGGCACTCCCGGCGCACCGTAGACCGTCATCGGCGTCGTTGAAGGCGGCCCGCACCCCCTCGAGGGTGGGGCCGCTTTC
>JBJXFJ010000634.1:0-4805 GCA_046154735.1 Chloroflexota bacterium
GAAGATCGCCCGTGGCGTAGCCAACGGCCTGCATGGCCTGCAGGATATTGAGCAATGAAGCCGGCGTATCCAGCCCCACCGCGTTGCCAATGCGGGCATTGCGCGTGGGGTAGTTGCTAAGCACAAAGGCGACTCGCTTCTCGGCGTTGGATCGCGTTCGCAGCGTGGCCCAGCGAACATCCAGACCGGCCAGCATTGCCGTGCGCTCGTCATCTGGCACATAGTGGGACACCGGGCCACCAATGCGCGGGTCCTGATGGACCGTTTCCTTGAAGCAGATGGGCACCGTGATGATCCGTCCATCAAACTCCGGCATGGCCACATTCATGGCCGTATCTATGGGACTCAACCCTCCGCCGCTATCCTCCCATCGCTCACGTGAGCTGGTAGAGACGATCGCCTGGAGCACCGGCACATCCAGCGCATCAAGTAGCTCAGAGCTCCAGCCATCGGCGAGCGCGGCGCCCTGCACCGTGACACGGGCGAGCGAAAAGCTTAATGTGCTGATGAGCACGCCAATGCGCGGTTGGCCCTGCTCATTCAACAAGTACTTCTGTACCACTGGCGGAAGCGCGTCTGTGTCACGATCAGCGCCGTGCAGCAGGCTATAACAAAACAGCGGCAGCACGTTCGCACCGGCCGCTTCGAGGGCATCGATCAGCGCATCTACCCAGGTGAGGTTACCGCTCATCCAGTGAGCCCGATAGAAGACAATCCCAACGGCGGGGCGGCTGACATCCCAACGCCGGATGAGCGCATCAAGCGTTGTCTCACCTCCAAGCTCTGGATGATAGATGCCTTCCCAGGAGAGCTCGCGAGCGGGCTCCACCGCATAGCTTTCGCCTAATGCACAGTTCACCACGTAGCGTAGGAGCTGTTCGAGATTGGCCGAGCCACCATGCTGGAAATACTCGTACGCTCGCTGGCTCACCTCCGGATGGACCGTGCAGGCAGCAGCAAGCTGGGCATCGGCCTGCTGATCGCCCGGCAGGGCAATGAGGGGAACACCGAGCGATCGGCACCGCTCATGCAGACGGTTGAACCCATCTTCCCAGGCACGAATGCCGCCGAGGAGCCGGACGACGACCAGCCGTACTTGCTGCTCTCCGAACATCGTGTCAATAGCATCAGGACTTAAGGTCGATGGATTTACGGCACGAACATCCGGGAATCCCGCGGGCAGCGCATCAATCGAGCGGCTCAGGGCCAGAATCTCGGTATCTGCGGTAGTGAGGATAAGGATCATGGCGTGCCGTGGATCCTGACCAGAGCGCTCAAAACTCGATCCCGCGCTGCGCGGTGATGCCCTGTTTGTAAGGATGTTTCACCTCACGCATCTCTGTCACCAGATCCGCGGCATCGATGAGCGCCTCGGGGGCATTGCGACCCGTAAGCACCAGGTGGGACATGGTCGGCTTCTCCTGGATGAGCTGCAACACGTCTTCAAGAGTGACTAGACCCGCGTTGATTGACCCGAGGATCTCATCCAGGATCACCATGGGGTAGTCACCGGAGATAAGCCGCTCTCGGGCAAATGTGAACGCCTCGGTTGCGGCGGCCTGGTGCTCTTCATCAGAGACACGCTCATCGCGCAGTCGATCAATGGTGAACCCCAACCCCATCACGTACACGTCCACACCGGGAACGTGCTTCAGCGCTTCACGCTCACCGCTCTTCCAGCGACCTTTGATGAACTGGACAATGAGCACCTTCATGCCATTCCCGGCCGCGCGAATGCCCAGCCCAATGGCGGCGGTGGTCTTGCCCTTGCCATTGCCAGTGTTGACGATGACCAGGCCCTTGTGTTGTCGTGGTTTGCGCGGGTTCTCGGTCAAAACAAAACCCCTTGTCCGCTGAGACAAGAGGTGGGTGACGTATCCGCTGATACGGCCTCGCCCCGTCGCTCGCGGGTCGCTGGCTCAACGTCAGGGCAGGTGATCTGGCTCAGCCACCGGACGGCGGCATAACAGTTGCGGGACAGCGCCGGACTCGCACCGGTCTTCCCCTGTCGCCTGACGACCCAATGATCTTAGGCTCCCTCTGACACTCCCGGCAACTTCCGGATGATTGAACTACGAAGATGCTTAGTCGCAGTCACATAGCTCGTGCGGAGGCCGCACGCACTCACCAGCCCATTTGTTTCCATGATTCTGTCACTCAATACGCCATGGGGGAGCTACTGGCAAAGCCAAATGACCTCGCGGGCCAAAGGCTTTGTGGAGTCACTGGCCTCTTCGATCGAGATGTCGCCAGTGGGGCGTCGACGTCTAACGAGTTTGCTTGCTGTATTGCAGGACTTCGCGCTCAATTCCCGGTCATACTGACTATAATAGTCATCCCAGGGAGATTCCATGCATAAGTCGGTAAATATTGCCCATCTCAAAGCGTGTCTCTCCAGCTATTTGAAGGAAGTCAAGAACGGTGAGGAGATTTTAATTACCGAGCGGGGGAAGGCAATTGCCTGGATCGTGCCCTACACCAGAGCAGGATCAACGCCCGCCGAGTACGAAGAGATGATCAAGTCCGGCCAACTTCGTCCGGCTCGATCGGCGCTCACCGATGACTTCTGGGACGGGCCTCTCGTGCCTGACCCCAACGGGCTTGTGCTCAAGGCGCTGCTTGAAGAGCGCGAGAGTGGCTGGTGAGATTCTGGGACGCTTCAGCGGTCGTTCCACTCATACTGGGGGAGCCAGCCACGAATGACATGCTTGAACTTCGACGTCAGGACCCAGAAATCGCTGTCTGGTGGGGGACGAGAGTGGAGTGTGCCTCGGCTCTCAGTCGACGATCACGTGAAGCATCACCTGAAGTTGACCAGTGGGTGCAAGCGAAGCAACGACTGATGATCGTCTTCACCGGGTTTATGGAGATTGCACCGACCGACGAGGTTCGCACACGCGCTGAACGACTATTGACTATCCATCCGCTTCGCGCCGCGGACGCCCTTCAACTCGCCGCGGCGCTCTTGTGGGCCAGCGAGCGACCTACTGGAGCGTATTTTGTGAGTCTCGATAATAGACTACAAGCTGCCGCGCGGCATGAAGGCTTCGAGGTTCTCCCAAATTCTGATTCGACTTAGCAAGCGCGTGCAGATTGACGGCCGACGAGGCATGGGGCTACTCACTCCAGCCGAATCATCACATATAGCTACGTCAGGAGCGCGTTTGGACGGCTACTGAAACGCCGGCATGACCTCACGGGCGAACAGCGTCATGGCGCGTTTCACGTCTTCATGCGGAATGCCGCCAAAGTTAAACGTGGCACTGAAGATGTCGAAGTCGTAGTTGGCCATGGTATTGCGGATGCCCTGAATGCATTCTTCAGGGTTCCCGTAGATATTGCGACCACTGGCTCGCATGCCCTCCCAATCGTACTGATCAGGCGGAGCAAATTCGCGCGCCACGCGGCCCTTCATCATCAGATCGTCGTAGCGCACGATGGCAGCCTGCGCTGTTTCGCAGGCTTTCTCGGATGATTCATCGACCCACACGCGGAGGTGGATTTTGCAGTGCGCGGAGGAAGGATCATGTCCTCCCTCCACTAGCCCGGCGCGCCAGGCGGCCATGCCAGGAACCAGCTTCTCAGGCGGATACGGATGGGCCACGGTCATGATGCCGGCGCCATGCCGACCCGCCCAGCCCAGCGACTCCGGCGATCCACCAGCCACCCAGAGGGGCGGATGAGGCCGCTGCACTGGCCGAGGATAGACCTCCACGTTTTCCATATTCCAGTGCTGGCCTTGATGGCTGAAGGACTCATCTGACCAGGCCTTCAGCACCACTTCAGCCGACTCTTCGAAGCGCTTACGGCTCTCCTCACGCGGAATCTCGTAATGCTCGAAATCGATCGGCGTGTTGCCCATGCCAATGCCAAACTCCAGCCGTCCGCCAGAGGCCACATCCACCATGGCGTAGTCCTCGGCCACTTGAAGCGGATGGTGCAGTGGCAGAATAGAGATGGATGAGCCCAGACGAATCTTCGATGTGCGGGCCGCGGCGGCCGCCATGAAGACGGCCGGATTTGGCACGGGACCTCCATAGAGCAGGAAGTGATGTTCCGTGCACCAGAACGTTTCAAACCCCAGCTCCTCTGCTAGCACCACCTGCTCCAGCACCTGCTGGTAGTAGACATCGAACGGGGCGTCGCGGTCAGGGTGGTAGGTGGGCAACAGATGGAGATGGAAGCGCATTGCGTGAGCTCCAGCGAACAAGTGATTGACGTGAGTCTAGCGCAGATCAGAGTGATCCGGTTTCCGTGGCTAGAGCGGGTCCGGTCGTGGCGGGCTTCCATCCCGCGAAGACCCGGCAAATTTCAGTTCATGGAGTCGGATGAATCGTTTCCTAGAGTGTGAGCAGCGTCTGCAGATTCCGCGAGAGGATTTGCTCTTTTTCATCCTGGCTGAGTGTCTGCAGACCCTCCAGCCAGGTGACGGGGGACGGGTGCCATGGGACAAACGGCCAATCGCTTCCCAGGACCACGCGATCCGCGCCCACCTGGTCCAGCAGGAAACGCAGAGCGGCTTCATTGCCCACGACCGTATCGTAATAAAGCTGGCGCTGATACGAGCTGGGCAGCCTCGGGATGGTGCGACGCTCGGCCGGTGTGCCCTGCCAACCGCGGTCAATCCTGCCCATGGCATAGCAAGCTGGCCCACCACCGTGAGCAATGCAGGCCTTGAGATTGGGGCACGACTCGAGAACTCCGCCCAGAATCAGGCTGGCCACCACAATTGCATCCTCAACAATGACTCCCAGACTATTGGAGAGGCCATAGCTACCGGCCCGCTCCATCATGAAATTGTGCTG
>JBJXFJ010000642.1:0-9911 GCA_046154735.1 Chloroflexota bacterium
GCAATGCGACGCTCTTCCGGTTTCTGCTGAATGAGCTCATCCACCGCCCCCTGCCCAATAACAGTGTAGGTATCTGGCCCCAAGCCCACCGTGAGGAGTCGCTCTGTTATGTCGCGTAAGCGCACACGACGACCGTTAAGCAAGTACTCGCTCTCGCCTGAGCGATATATTCGGCGGGTGATGCGCACCTCCCCGAAATCCACGCCCATCCGACCGTCAGTGTTGTCCATGACCAGGGACACTTCCGCCATGCCTATAGGCGCGCGCGAGGCTGAGCCGAGAAAAATGACCTCGTCTGCACGCCGGCTTCGCAGGGCGCTCGGTCGCTGCTCACCGAGCACCCAGCGAACCGCCTCGGCCACGTTACTTTTACCGCTGCCATTGGGACCAGCAAGAACCGTCACACTCCCGTCGAAAAGGAAGGTGGTCTTATTGGCGAAGCTCTTGAACCCCACGATCTCAAGCCGACGGAGCTGCATCAGACGACCACGCCACCATCCTGCTGCTGGATGACGACAATTGCCCGATTGGCGGCGTCTTGCTCCGCCAGTCGCTTCGTCCGGCCCGTTCCCTGGAACCTCAGATCAGCCGAAATGAACACCTCGCAGGTGAACACCGGCTCGTGCTCCCGCCCGCCCATGTCAACCACTGTGTAGTTGGGCACTTTGCTGAAGCGCACTTGACACAGGTGCTGCAAGCGCGACTTCGCGTCGAGCAACGAAGTCTCGAGCTTTCGCTGCTCCATTTCCTGATTGAAGAATCCCCAGAGAAAGTCCCGAACAGCTCGATCACCTTGCTCCAGAAAGATTGCGCCCACAAGCGCTTCAAATGCGCGCGCCAACAAAGTTGAACGAGTGCGACCTCCGCCAAGAACTTCTCCGCGTCCCAGGAGCAAGTGCGCGCCAAGATCAATCTGCTTAGCCCAGATAGCCAAGGTTTCTTCACGAACGAGCGTTGAGCGAATGACTGTGAGATCACCCTCGGAATGTTCCGGGAGTGACCGGTACAGCCAATCCGCCATGATTGCGCCAAGAATGGCATCGCCAAGGAACTCGAGCCGCTCGTTTGATCCAGGCACATCACCAGGCCGTTCGTTCAGATACGACGTGTGGCAGAGCGCCTGGCGTAAAAGCGCAGCATCACGAAAGCTCACGTTGATGCGGTGTTCGAGAACAGCGAGCGTGGGAGTCGCGGTTGGATCGCTTGAGGTCACCCGTCAGCCAACGGTAGCGCTGGTAAATGTGAACCCATCAATCACCACGGCGGGGACGACATCCGCGCCAAGCCAGCTTTCAATAGTCCGTGTCTGAGATGCAATCGCCCGGACGTTGCTCAGGGCATCCGGAACGCTCTGGGTGAAGCGTAGGTTACGAACGGGCCGGCTGAGCTCGCCATGCTCAATGAGGAACGTGCCATCACGAGTCATGCCCGTGAGAATAGCCCGCTTTGGATCGGCAATATTCACGTAATGAAAGCGTCTCACCCAGATTCCTCGCTCAATTCCATGAGCCAGAGAAGTTCGGTCTACTGTTCCTGGCGAAAGGCGCAAATGACCCGCGAATGGTCCAAACGTATTGGGCGCCGGCAGTCCGTGCCCCGTTGAACCGGTTCCAGCCAGGGTGCCGCTGTAGGCATCGTGTACCACGGCGCGGGCAACGCCGGCATCAACAATGGTAACGGTCTGTGTGGGAACACCCTCAAAGTCGAAGCTTCTGGCAAGGGTGTCCGATGCCCGGGGATCATCCACAATGGTCACGTTGGTGCCAAAGAGTTGTTCACCCAAACGCCCCGCAAAGAGTGATCGATCTTCAACAAAAGCCAATCCGCCAAGTGCGACGTAGGAAAGGTAGTCGAGCAGCTCTGAAACTGCGTACTCCTCAAGGACGACTGTATATTGGCCAGGTTCCAGATCCACTGGGCCACGGGAACGAATCGCGATGTCGATGGCTTCTCGCCCGGCGGCCTCCGCGTCTATCGTCGTGACATCCATTGCCGTTCGCTCAGCAAAGCCAGACGAATCATCGCCAGTAACCACGATCTTTAGATCAGAACCAGAGCGCAGCTCATATGCAAACACCCCGCGGGAATTGGCGACTGCGATGGCGCTGGAGCCTGTGGAAAATGCGCCCGAAGCGTCAAGCTGCGCATCGATAGCCAGACGACAGATCGCCGCGACCTGCTCCGCGCGATACGTGGGTGAGCACTCAGCCGTGGCCGCGGCATAGGCCTGGACCGGCTCGATAGGCAACGGATCCGGGAGGGCAGCGAATCGCTGATCTGCCGGAACACGCTCAGCCGCGGCCAGAGCGGCGCCAAGAGTCTCATCGATGGCCGTAGCCGAAAGATTGTGCGTCGAGGCCGTCCCGATACGTTTGTCCAGCACTACGCGAATGCGAAGCTCCACGTCCGTTTCAGAAACACTCTGATGGATCTCTGAGCCGGCGAAACGCGTGAGAGATTGATCATCGGCCATGAGCAGCGCTTCCGCCTCCGTTGCCTTCGATCGAAAAAGGATCCCCTCGAGAATGGATCGCGCCTGGTGTTCTCCGAGCATTAGCGCACCACCCCCACGCGGACGTTGCGGAAGCGAGCTGGCGCGGCGCCGTGCCCCACGTGAGCCACTTGTGAAGGCTGGCCCTTACCGCAATTTGGCGTACCCCAAACGTGCCACTCCCTGCAGACGGCATCACAGCTTCCCCAGAACTCGGGGGTAATTCCCGCGTAGCTAGGATTCTTGATCATCTCCGCGAGCTTGCCATTGCGAATCCGCCAGCCGATCTCCGTGCCAAACTGGAAGTTGAGCCGTTTATCATCGATGCTCCAGCTCTTGTTGGTTTGGAGATAGAGGCCGTCATCCGTATCAGCGATGAGGTCATTGAACGCCCACGGCCCCGGATCAAGATTGATATTGGTCATGCGAATGAGCGGAATGCGATTCCAACCTGAAGCCCGCATCGTACCGTTACTGGACTCTCCCAGACGTGAGGCGGTCTCGCGGGATGTGATGTAATTCTGAAATACTCCTTGCTCAACAATCGGGGTCCGCTGGGCCGGGACTCCTTCGTCGTCATACCCAAACGTCCCAAGAGCGCCGGGCACGGTGGCATCGGCCACAATGTTGACATGCTCTGACCCATACTGGAAGTCTGGTCGCTTCTCCAGGGTGAGGAAGCTTGTACCCGCGTAGCTGGCCTCCATTCCAAATACCCGATCAAGCTCGATGGCGTGTCCACATGACTCATGAACTTGCAAAGCGGTCTGCGTGCCATCAAGGATAATGGTCATTCGTCCTTCGGGGCAGGGAGCCGCGGTCAGAAGCTGTACTGCTTCTGATGCAATGCGCTCGCCATTTGCCGGGAGATCCATCGCTTCGATGAGCTCCCAGCCCATGGTGCCTTGCTGACGGCCGAAACTGTTCGGGTAAGAGCGCTTTTGGAGATCATGCTCGCCAATTGCCGTGGCTTCAATCCCGCCGCCAGTCTCCACCAGGGTCTGCTCCACGTAAGAGCCTTCACTACTGGCAAAGACCTTCTCAATTCTCAGGCAATCCACAGATGATTCAGCAATGGCAATTCCCGGTGCACGCCGCATAGCCGTGTCCGCCGCGAGTAGGAGTGCCAGCTTTTCATCCAATGACACAGTAAAGGGGTCTCGTTCCACGGGTGTGTGGTAGACACCCACGGACTTTATTGGTGCGCCTATGTCAATGGCACGGCGCGAGGCGAGAGCGCTGGCACGTGCGATCTCCACGGCCAGCCGGGCCACGCGATCCACCTCGGTGAGCTCCAGACGAGATGAGCTTGCAAACCCCCAGGAACCATTGACGAGAGCTCGAACTCCGAACCCCTGCGTGCGGTCATCGCTAATTCCGTCCAGAGAGCCGTTCTTAACACTGATGACCTGATGCCGTCTATGCTCGATCCGGACGTCAGCGTAGCTTGCGCCTGACTGCGTGGCCGTATCAATGGCCCGATCTGTAAATTCACGCATCAACAACTATCCCCATCAGTATCCAGGTTGCCAGGCACGCGGCCCGTTCCTACAATTCGGATGAGCACATACCAGTCTGTTCTTGGAGCACCAGCCATGCCAATGTACGAGTATACCTGCAAGCATTGTGATGAGAGCTTTGAGGTCCTCGTCCGCTCGTCCGATACGCCCGCGCCAATTTGCTCGTCCTGTGGGGGTGAAGTAGTCCGGCGAATCTCAACATTCGCAATGGTGGGCTCGGGAAAAAGCATGGATCTGCCGATGGCCGGTGGTGGAGGCTGCTGCGGCGGCGGCTGTGCATGCGGGCATTGACATCCGCCGGAATGCGGCACGCATGAGTAGCCTCCAGGTGCTTGATCCGGATGAGCCATTTTTCTTCGACCCGACAATACCGGTTATCGTCAATGATCTCGAATCGGCGGAACGACGTCAGCGCGCACACGCCATTCTCCGACGCAGCTTGCGTGATACCGATGCGCTCACTCTGATTGATTCAACCGGAGCGGAGCGGGATGGCTGCATCGCCGATTTGCTCAAGGCCGGCCCGCTCCGAGGAGTCCGCGTTTCACCGCTCCCACCCATGGATGCGCGGCGCAGTATTGCAGGCGCACGGAGCATCGTGGCTCGGCTGCGTGGTCCTGAGGGCTGTCCCTGGGATCGAGAACAAACACCTGAGAGCTTAATCCGATTTGTCCTGGAAGAAGCCTATGAAGTTGCCGATGCGATTCGGCATGGAACCGCGGCCGAGCTCGCGGACGAGTTGGGCGACCTTCTCTTACAGGTCCTGCTTCACTCTGAGATTGCCCAGGAGACCGGACGCTTCACATTTGACGATGTGCTTGAGTCGCTCAATGAAAAGCTTGTGCGTCGTCACCCGCATGTGTTCTCGGATGCCATCGCGGATTCATCTGCCGCCGTGCTCAAGAACTGGGAGCAGCTCAAGCGCGCAGAGAAGCCAGATGAGCCATCGTCACTGGACCGTGCCGGGAACGGACAGCCGGCACTCATGGCAGCGCAAACGATTCAGCGCAAAGCACGATCCGCGGGTTTCGACTGGCCGCCTGGAGGCGCCTGGATCAAATTTGAGGAAGAGCTACAGGAGCTTCGCGACGCCTCAGCACCGGATGAAGTGGAGCATGAGCTTGGTGATGTGCTGTTCATGGCCGCGAGAATAGGGCTGGAGCATGGCATTGACGCTGAGTCGGCATTAGCGGGGGCAATGGGCCGCGTCCGATCTCGCTTTGGTCACGTGGAACGGGTGCTACGTGACCATGGACGAGAAGTACACGAAGCGAGCAACTATGAGCTGGAGCAGCTCTGGGCAGAGGCCAAGGAAGTTGAGCGCGAGGCGTTAGCAGCTCGCAAAAAGGCGACCGATGATCGGTCGCCTTCAATCTGATTCTTGATTCCTGGTCGGGGTGGGCGGATTCGAACCGCCGGCCTCATCGTCCCGAACGATGCGCGCTAACCGGGCTGCGCTACACCCCGCACTTTTGTCCCGGTTGATGGTCTCAGTATACGGACCCGCTCTATCAATCAACAACCCGCTCTGACGTCTGGGGCTCACCCCTCGACACTCCAAAGCATGAGTCTCAGGGGAGCGCGTGGACGGAATAGGCCATCGATTCAACTGTCGCCGGAGTGACACCGCTTACAGTAAGCACTCTCCGCCCCTCATCGGCTGAGCGGAGCGGAATGGTCATCGCCTCACCGCCCGAGAACCAATGCTGCTCCACGAACACCTGGCCGCCTTCAACATAAATTACCTGAACGAGAAATCGTGTGGGAATGCCGACTGTGGTTTGCGCGAATCCGTCAGGCATCCACTCAGCAGTGGCACCGCCGTCGCGAGCTGAGCCGTCGGTACCTTCGATCTCAACATCATCAATCAGCCAGCCCGAAAGGCTGGTCCCCTGATCAGTTACGTACTCAAACCGCACGAGAATTTCGCGTCCTACAAATGGGCTGAGATCGATACGCTCGTTCACCCACACGGGACTCCGATCGCCCCCGCTGCGGCCCGTAAACGACGGGCCATAGGCATTGCCAGTAGGATTCCCAACGTCCGTATATATTCCATCAAGGGCGCGCCACGTCATTCCCTTATCAACTGACACCGCAACGTAGCCGTGATCATAGTGTTGCTCAGTCTGAAACCAGGTGCGAAACTTGAGCACGGCAGCGGACGCTTGTCTCAGATCAACTTCACGCGTGAGCGTGGAATCTAATGAGTCAGCTCGGTAACTCCACCAGACTAGGTCAGCATTATCAGCCTCTACCGGGGCGATTTTTACCGTTGAGACTCCGAGGATCTCGACCGCAGTAACTTCAGGCTGAATATCCAGATAATCAGTTCCGTACTGACTCACCGTATCAGTCCACCCCTCGGCAGGCCCTAATTGACCCGCAAATCTCACGTCCGGATCAGCTTCAGCGTATCCGTACCGTGAGGCTCGTTCTGTGCTCCGGGCGTCCTTAACATTTGCGACAGTCCAATCGGCAAAGAGATCATCAAAGCGCTCCGTGAAGCCCCGGGAGGCGAGTGCCACATTGATTCCCACTGGCGCTCTGCCAGATCGAATCATTTCCCCAAGCATGTCCAGCCCATATCGGTCAGCAAGGTACTGTGCGAAGAGATACGAGCCATCATATTGCGCCTGAATGACGCCGGGTTCATCGGTCCAGCTGAGGAGCGAACGATCAGGTCGCCGGCCAAACGCGCTACCCCGTCCTGGAGTCCCGCGTACTGCCGACGCAATGACTTCCGAAACTCCCTCGTCAAACCAGGTATCGTTGGCCGGGTTTACGGCCCAATGCGCCATGTGCTGGAGCTCGTGAGCCAGGGTCTCATCATAAGCTGCGGTGCCTGGGCGAAAGGCATCAATGTTCAGGACTAAGACGGCGAGCTCATTGGAATACGGGTGAACTGCGTGCGGCTGGGAATCAATTGATGAGAAGTATGCGCCGGCGCCCTGGATTTGGGCATTGAGCACGTGCACACGACCATCTGCTGCAACGCTGGGTAGAGGAAGTGTCCCATGCAGTGATCGCAACACATCCAAAGTTCGGGACTCAAAAAACGCCGCCGACTGTGCTATGGCACCGGGAACTATGCTGAGTCCCGATTCTCCCCACCAGTAAGCATGGTCAGAGACATACTGCAATTCCGCCTCAATCGACAGATACTTTGCTGTCACCTGATTCAGGACATAAAACGAGCGACGGTCCCCGAGCGAGGGCGGCGAGTTAGGTCGGGTGGATACGTCAGGGGACGTCCCAAAGTAGCGCGACGCGAGGGATACGGGATCTCGGATGGGCAGATGTTGGGGAGGGTTGATGCCCGTCTCAGCGCGCGCGGGAGCGATCATTAACGCGAGAGTGAAACATATGGCCATCCCTGAAATAGTGAGGCGTGGAGGCTTGAATCGCGGGGGCTCTGACGTGCTCATAGAAAGAGCATACGTCAGATCTCAGGTCCAGCGGCACGTAGCTCGGATGGCAGCACGATCGGGTCGTAGTACGGACGACCAAAGCGAGCGAAATCCGAGCGAGCGTTTCCGGATGCGAGATAGTTCCCGCATTCCCTGGCTGGAGCCCTTTAAGAAGCGCGGCTGCCCGCGGTTACGGGTTCCGGTACTCGTGCAAGTTCCGGATCCTCCACCGGCTGCTGGTCCCGAAGCTGCTGATAAATCTGCGTGGTTGACAGATTCGCGTGACCCAGGAGGTACCGCAAATGTGGCAGGGAAATTCCGTCGTTCAGACGATGCGCTGCAAACGAGTGTCTCAACGTGTGTGGGGTGACCTGCGCGGAGAGGCCGGCGTCGCGTGCTAACCCTTTCATAATGAGCCAGAACCCCTGGCGAGTGAGCCTTTGCCCTCGGTGATTTAGAAAGAGCGCCTGGTTTTCGCCCGCGCGCGTGAGCTGGCCTCGGCCATTGCGGGCATAGGTGCGCAACGCATCTGTGGTATCTCCGTCAATCGGGAGCACCCGCTCCCGATTCGCCCGACCAATGCACCGGATTGAAGGAGAATCGAAGTCCACGTCCGCAACATCGAGCGAAACCACTTCTGTCACTCGCATGCCCGTGGCATATAGCAATCTAAGCATGGCGCAATCGCGCTGACCCTCAGGCGTCTGACGCTTTTCTACCTGCACCATGAGGTTTGAGACATCCTCGAGCGAGAGTGCTCGCGGAAGAACTTTCTTGACCTCAGGCGCACCAATGTCCGCCACAGGGCTCCGCGAGATGCCACCATCCCGAACGAGATATTGGTACAGCGACTTCACAGCCGCCATCTTCCGAGCAATTGTGGCCGCGGAATAGCGCCGCACATCCTTCAAATAGATGAAGAAATCGATGACCGCGTCACGTGACACGCTCGACGGAGCTACCGCCGCAGTGGCCGAACCGTTCTTCGGCTCAAGAAATGGCTCAGCCCGCGCTGTGCCGAGATAATCCATAAACTGCGATAAATCGTTGCGATACGCTGCCAGAGTATTCGGTGCCAGACACCGCTCACTCTTTAGATGCTCGAAGAAGCGTTCAATCTCGTTATTCACCACATCTCCTTCGATAGCAAGTCACATCTCGCGGCGGCATGCGCGTGAATGTAGCATATGGTTTGAGGCCTGGGCATTTACTGACGCCGGCCGCGCGGTCGGGATCCGCGACTGGCGGCGCGCTCACGCCGCCACTCCCAGACATTGAAATAATGGCGCCGGCTGTATTCCGAGGGGCCTTCAATCTGGAATCCGGTGATTGTCTCGATGATCTCATTCCAGAACGCCGCGTCTCGGAGGACCTTGATCGTCGCCGCGGTTGGGCGCACCGAATCCAGCAAACCGTTGAGAAGATGCTTGGCCACAGCCACCTGGGACGGGCCTTCTTCCACGCCTATCTCACGAATTGTCAGGCTATCGTCAACTCGCAGTCGGTATTCGATGAACCCGCCGATTCGGGTCTGACGCTCGCGTGGATCGAAGAATTCAAGGAGCAAGACTTCGCCACGCTCAATCGAACCCCGTAGGCTGGGCGGCCGTGCACCGCCCTCCGGATGATTTAATGTGATAGCCACGCGGCTGCGAATCTCAGGCTGATCCTCGAGCGTCGCGGCCCGGAGACTGAATCCAACGTCCATCATGAGCAGTGCCAACGCCCCCGCAAGAGTCGGAAGCGTACTGGGAATAGCGAGCGAATCGCAAGTGCCTGCAATCCGGGATGCGGCGGGGACCTGCTATTGCACCATGTGCGGGTGGCGCACCCTGAGCCACCGCATGAACAATAGCCCGTTACATTCAGGCGAGGAGAACCCTTGCGCTTCAAGCGCATACCGCCATTTGAACAGCGTCAGCCTCTGGAGATCGACAACGCTCAAGACGGGTTCAGTGTCAACTTGGTGTGTGGTGGTAAGAGTCATTCTTCAACCAACAGCGCTGAAATCGAACAGGGCTTCATGAGAAGGTTGTGCAGCGTGTCATTGACCCCCCAATTTCACGCCACACAACCGTCATGAGCACGGTAGTTTTCTCCCCAGGGACCCCGTTGCGGAGGTCGGAGGCAATTTCCACCGCCGTGCGCATTATCGGCGACTGGTGATCACAGGCCCGTCACGCCGACCCTGCTAATGCGTCACAGTCGAGTCACAGAGCGCTCAACGCTCTGTGCGCCGCAGGATGCCAGATATGGCCTCGCCACATCCAGGTCAAACCGATCACGATCAATTCTAATAGGCACTTGATCGCCCTCAAATCACCCGCGTTGAAACGGATGCTGGGCTCGCAATCTCCGGCAAGCAGAGGCCCCCGCTTGCGCCCATTGGGCCTTGTGCGCGGACCAGTCCTCCGTCAATCATGGATTGTCGGATACAGGTCATCGGTGGTGTCGGGCATCTTGCCCGACAGTATGGGGCGTTCCTGCTCG
>JBJXFJ010000645.1:0-4001 GCA_046154735.1 Chloroflexota bacterium
TGAGCAGAACGTTGGGATCCTTGCGACGGTCGCCGTAACCAGGTGGGTTGTCAGATAAGGTGAAATAGCCAAAGCGCATGTGTTCCATGCGCGCAATGCTGCCAGGATCTGCGCGCTGGGTCAAACTTGCTGGTCAACAGTCTGCGTGTCAACGTTCCTGTGATCGCACAGAGCGCGATGTAGCCGTTCACGTTTTGAGGGTGATGAAACACAGAGACTTAGAGAATGAGCAGCTCCATTGCTTTGCGTCTCTGTGTTTCATCACCCGTTGCCGTATCGCGGCTCTGAGTCTGTGTGGCTCCGCGGTGAACATCCGTCCCGTTGAACCTGAGCACGGACAGCGTGATCTGTCTGAATTGGGTGGCTAGTCCACCGAGATGAAAGGGTTCACCGCCGGGCGGCCGCGGCCTTGGCCAGCAAAGCCAAGAGCTCATAGGCTAGGTGGGCGGCGGCAATACTGGTAATCTCGGCGTGATCATATGCCGGGGCCACCTCCACGATGTCCGCGGAGACGACGTTCATTTCCGTAAATCCGCGCAGTATGCCCAGCAGCTCACGGGATGACAGCCCGCCGGCTTCAGGCGTGCCGGTGCCCGGGGCAAAGCCGGGGTCTAGCACATCGATGTCTATCGAGATATACACCGGGGCATTGCCCACTGCCGCGCGGATACGTTCAATCGTTGGTCGCACGCCCTGCTCAGCCACTTCCATGACGTCAATGATGGTGAAGCCAAGCTGCGCATCGTCGTCCAGGTCCTGGGGCCCATAGAGCGGGCCACGGATACCCACGTGAACACAGTGTTCCTTTCTAAGGAGGCCCTCTTCGGACGCGCGCCGAAACGGCGTTCCATGGGTATAGGCCGCGCCCCAATAGGTGTCCCAGGTATCCAGGTGAGCATCAAAATGCACCAACGACACGGGTCCATGCCGGGCATGGACTGCCCGCAGCAGCGGCAACGCAATCGTATGGTCGCCTCCCAGAGCGACGATGGCCTGACATCGGCTGAGCAGGTGACGGGCACCGGCCTCAATCTGGGCAATGGCCTCATCGATGTTGAACGGATTGCCCACGATATCGCCGGCGTCGGCCACCTGATGGACCGCGAAGGGTCTCACATCTAACCCCGGATGGTACGGACGGAGCAGGCGAGAGCCCTGCCTGATGGCATTTGGGCCGAATCGTGCGCCCGGGCGATAGGTGGTGCCGGCATCAAACGGCACGCCCACCACGGCCACGGCACACTCAGACGCGTCTTCCAGCCGGGGCAGGCGCGCAAAGGTTGTGAATCCTGCGAAGCGCGGGACCTGCATGCCATCCACTGGTCCCACAGGTTGTCCTGGAGTGGTACTCATGTCATCGCCTGCCTTTCTGGAACAGAGTCTACGCACGACATTATCGTCATAAGCGGCTCAGCAGGCGTCGGTCATCGGACCCGACCTCGTGAGGCCATACTGTTCACGTTTCGATGGACATGAAACACAGAGACGCAGAGACACAGAGTGATGGAGTTGGTCATTCTCCGTGACTCCGCGGTGGACAGCTGTCCCGTCGAGTCTGAATACGTTCCAGGAAGTTGCTGACGTTGACAGAATCCCTGCCACTCAGTATGCTCCCAATAGCTGCGACGCCCTGCGCCGACGGAGGATCTATCCATGCTTACGCACGAGGCCAATGATCGATTAACTCGAGTAGGACCCGGTACTCCCATGGGCAACCTGATGCGCCGTTACTGGCACCCGGTTGCCACCACGGCCGAGCTGGAGAAGGAGCCGGTCCTGGCTGTACGGCTGCTGGGCGAAAATCTGGCGCTGTATCGCTCCCCGGATGGGGAACTGGGTCTAGTGGCTGAGCGCTGCCCGCATCGCGGTGCAAGCATGGTTTACGGCATTCCCGAGGAGGGCGGCCTGCGCTGCCCGTATCATGGCTGGAAGTTTAGCGGCGAGGGCGTGTGCCTCGAACAGCCTGCCGAGCCCGAGGATAGCACCTTCAAGCATCGCGTGCGCATTCCGGCATATCCAGCCCAGGAGCTGGGCGGATTGATCTGGGCGTACCTGGGGCCTGCCCCCGTGCCACTGCTGCCGCGCTGGGATGTGCTGGTGCGTGACGATCTTGAGCGCAACATTGGCATCAGTCATGTACCCTGCAACTGGCTGCAATGCATGGAGAACTCAATGGACCCAATCCATTTTGAGTGGCTCCACTGCTACTATGGCAACTACGTCTTCACCAAGATGGGTAAGCCACCGGTCATGACCCATCGCAAGCATCTCAAGATTGCCTTCGATCTCTTTGAGTTCGGGATCAGTAAGCGCCGGCTCCTGGAAGGCGATACCGAGGAGTCTGACGATTGGACGGTGGGCCACCCGATCTTGATCCCGAACATCCTGGCAGTGGGCGATAGCCAACGGCCAACGTTCCAGATACGCGTACCGGTGGATGACACGCACACATTGCACTACTGGTACGGCACCAAGAAGATGCCGGAAGGCTCACCCAAACAGGAGTCCGTGCCGATCTATGACAATCCAGTGTTCCATAAGGATGGCAAGCTGGTTGTGGAAACGATCAACGGCCAGGACATGATGGCGTGGGTGACGCAGGGGCCCATTTCCCTGCGTGAGGCCGAACGGCTGGGCACATCAGACAAGGGCGTGATCTTCTACCGGAGCGTGCTCATGGATCAGATGGAGCGCGTGGCCCGCGGCGAGGACCCCATGGGTACCGTGCGTGACCCTGAGCAAAACGAGATGATTGTGATCCCACGAGAGGGCGAGGCGCTCCGCGGCTTTGCTCAGCGACGGGATGTGATTGCCGAAGTGTTTGAACAGGTCGTCGGCACCTCGCGCTAGCTTCGACACCGTCGCATTTGCCAATACGGGCCACTCATCCTTCGATGAGTGGCCCGTGTGATTCTCGGCGTCATTGGGATCGGCTATATCGGCAGGAACAGCGCAATGGATCCGGACATGGAGAGCAGGATGCCCAGGATAACGCGGGCGGAGAAGCTCTCCGTGGTGCGGTTAAACATCCATGAGAAGATGATGGTGAAGATGCCGGTCATCTGCTCCAGCGGAACCTGGATGGTGACGGGTAAAATGGCCAGGGCCATATAGCGGAAGAGCTGGGCCGAAGTGACGGTGCCACCGGCAATACTGAACCAGGTGGCTGTCTCACGGTCCATTGCTTGCAGCCCACTCCGGTGGCTTGGAATGAGCAGGATCCCCGCCAGAAGCACGAGCCCGGCTGCCAGGTAGGAAATAGTCCCTCCCAGAACGCCGAGTCCCGTGCTGGAGAGCGCGGCCCGCACAATAATGGGGCTCGTGCCATAGACTAACGCGGCCAAGAGGGCAAAGATGATGCCCTCTTTCCAACGCACCGCTGGTCCGCTCGAATGTGCACTTGCTCGTTGCTGGGTGGGCGTTTCCACAATGAGTATTGAGCCAATGACGACGAGCGCCGTCCCAATGCCGATAGCCAGAGTGAGCGGCTCGTGCAGCACCAGTATTGCCACGATGGATGAATACAGCACATAGGCGGAGCGGATAGGGTGGGAGCGCATGGCACCCAGCGCGGCCACGCAGCGGTAATTGCAGTAGCGCCCGAATAGAAAGTGCAGTACGCCCGCGGCGGCCAGTAGTCCGATGGACTGTCCACTGAGCTGCTCAAGTTGACCCAATTGCCCACTGATCCAACAGGCCACGAAAAAGACGGGCACGCCTATGAAGACGCTCACGTACATGCCCTGGGTTGCGTTGCCCTTCAGCGTCGCACGCCGGATGGTGACGCTGTTCAGGCCAAAGCTGGCGGTGGAGAGCACCTCGCACAGGACGCCAATGGCGAGATTCATGAGCGGAGTATAGACCCAGAGGCGAGAGGCGAGAGGCGAGAGGCGAGAGGCGAGAGGCGAGAGGCGAGAGGCGAGCGTCCTGATGGCCGGTGTCTGTATCCAGCCACCAGGCGCTCTGTCATCCCGAGGGACGAGGGATCTCCCGGACATGAC
>JBJXFJ010000025.1:0-8596 GCA_046154735.1 Chloroflexota bacterium
TCCGTCCACGGCGGAGACAAAGCCCCGGCCAAATCCGATGCGAACCGGAAAAGCCTTGGTTAAGTCACGTACTTCCAGCAGTGGGGGCGCCAGCTCCGTGTTGCTGGAGGTCTCGATCTGCGTTGCTGGCATCATGTCACCATCACCTACGAGCTCTTAATGTCCATCGCATCGCGGATGGCGTCACTCAAGGTGTTGAATGCGACCGAGGTGATAAAGATCATCACGCCCGGTAACACCACCACCCAGGGGTTCATATAAATCATGGGTCGCAGAGAATTGAGCATGTAGCCCCACTCCGGTGTCGGCGGTCGCGAACCAAGGCCGAGAAAGCTGAGACTTGAAGCGATGATCATGCTCAAGCCCACCAGACCCGCGGAGTACACAAAGATGGGGTTGAAGATGTTCGGCAGCAGCTCGGACATGATGATTGCCGGCACACCAGCCCCACTCAATCGGGCCGCTTCGATGTACTCTTCCACCATGGCCCGGCGCGTTGCCGCCTCGGCCACGCGGGCGATGGGCGCCACATAGACGATGCTGACCGAAATGATCACGTTCAGCAGGCCCGGGCCTAGTGATGCCCCAATCGCAATCGCGAGGAGAATGGCCGGCAACCCGTAGAAGATGTCCAGGCTGCGCATGAGCGCCGATCGCACAGGTCCGCCCACATAGCCCGCGAACGCGCCAATGGCGGTCCCTATGGCGGTGGCAATGAGCACCGGCGCAAAGCCTGCCAGCAGTGAGAGCTGGCCGCCCCAGAGGAGGCGTGAGAGCATGTCACGTCCCTGGTCGTCAGTACCCAGGATATGGTTGGGACTGCCAATGGGCTGCAAACGGTCCATCACCTCGCCGACGTTTGGGTCGTACGGCGAGATGAGCGCAGCACTGATGCAGGTCAGGACCAGGACAGCCAGCACGAATGATGAGATCATGGCGGCCCGATTGCGGCGTAGACGGCTGCGTACGTCCGCTAAATAGGAGCGCGGCGCCACCGGAACATCGGACTCCACCCAGGCCTGGGCCGCCGCGGGTAGTGAGCGCGCCGGAAATTCCGCCGCCAGTGCGCGAGTTGGAAATGTTGTAGCCATCGACTTCATCCTTCCATCAGGCCGTGCCGCGCTGTCGCGGGTCGATGGTCATCTGCAGAAGATCTACCACCACATTGAGCACAACGAAGGTCAAGGCTATGACCAGCGTGGCCCCCTGGACAACGCGGAGGTCACGCGCGCTGATCGCTGTGTAGACGAGTGAGCCAACGCCCGGCCAACTGAAAATTGTCTCAATCAGCACCGCGCCGCCCAACAGGTTGCCTACTTGCAAACCGGAGGTGGTGAGCACGGGTGAGGCAGCATTCTTGATCACGTGCGGCAGTACCTGATGGAACCGCAGCCCCTTGGCCCGCAGCAATTCCACGAAGTCCGCACCGAAGGCTTCAACCACGCTAGCCCGCGCCACTCGGGCCGTCACGCCCAGGGTGACTAGCGAGCCCGCGATGAGCGGCATCACCAGGTGGCTCAGCAGATCAAACAGCCCGCCCTCGGTGCCGTACATCCCGGAGCCCGGCAGGAGCTTCAGCTGGGCCGAAAAAATAATGATGAGGAGAATTGCCACGAAGTACGACGGCACACTGAGTCCCGTGAGTGACAGCGTGGAAATCAATCGGTCAGGCCATTTTCCATGGAACACCGCCGCGGTGACACCGGCGACCACTCCCATACCCAGGCCAACCACCGCGGAGGCAACGGCCAGAATGACCGTGTTGCCCCAGGCCGCGGCAATCAAGTCAGATACGTTCCGGCGCCGGAACGGTGAATAGCCCAGGTCGCCGCGGCTGAGGTCGCCCAGCCAGTTGATGTAACGCACCGGGAGGGGCTTGTCTAGTCCAAGCTGTTGGGCCAACTCGTCTCGATCCTGCGGTTGCGCGCTCTCTGGCAGCAGACCCGCCAGTGGGTCTCCTGGGAGCACGGAGAGCAACACGAAGATCACAACGGAGACACCGAACGCGGTGAGGATTCCCATCCACACTCGCTGGAGTAGCATCGAGAGCGTCATGAGCTTTTCTCCGGAAAGTTGTTGAATGGATCCATGGTCCAGGACTGGGCCTGGAGGTCGATTCGCACGAGAACAGGAGTCGAAAGCTCCAACGAAGTCGTCATCATGTCGCGACCTGCTCAATCGATGTTGCTACCCCTGACGCAATTCCTGGGCAGTGCGCGATTCCATGCATTTCGGTGACCGAGACTACCCTTTCGACATCAAGGACGGTGTCCATGTTTCAAACTCCCCGTGTGCGGATGTTTGCACAGAAATAACATTCGTCTGATTTCAAATCTTCAACACCAACGCTGATAACCAAGCATTAGAAGTTAAAGTTCGAACCTGTGAATCAGTTGCACAGTGAATATAGTTGACTACTTTACTCAGCAACTACGGAGTGATTGGCCAAACTATTAGCTACTCAATTGGTATGTAAGCACAAACAGAATAATACTGATGTGAATTACGAACACGACATGTGATAGATCGACATTGATCGAATGGTCACTATCAGTCGTATGACTCTCATTCAACGTGCGTCGAACATCATGGGCATACGTAATCAAATACGAGCCGTCTCATACGCTCTGCATCGAGCTGAGAAGCGTGCGACCCGCGAGACGAGCTCGCGAGCGCTCAGGGGGGGCTCACCTGATGGCCATGGTTGCCTCCCAGCCGGCGCGTGGGTGAGATTCCCATGCACCGGCTGGGACCGCAATCAGCCTGGTGTCAATCCAATCGAACAGCTCTGCTGTTCGGAGATCAGGATCAGCTCTTATCCACGTAGACGTTGTAAAGATCCACGGTCCAGGATTGGGGCTGAACGAAGTTCCGCACGCGCCTACTCATCACCCGCAGGTTCATGTCATGCACGGTGACAAGTGCGTAGCCGTCCTTCATGGCGCCGGATTGAATCTGACGCAGCAGTGCGCTCTGCTTCTCGACGTCAAAGGTTTTCTCCGCTTCCAGGAACATCGCATCAAGCTTGGGATTGGAGTAGTTCGGCGCATTGCAGCAGCCCTGCGGCTGGATGCTGAATGACGTGAAGTCGCGCACGTTCACGGGCGTGGAGAGGCTGAGTGAGATGTGGATCATGTCATAGCCAGACCAGTCTGGGTTCTTGAAACCGGCCCGACGACCCGAGATGATGTTGTTCCACTCCAGTGGCACCAGCTCCACGTCGATATTCGAGGCTTTGAGGTCGGCTTTCAGGCGCTCGTTCATCGGCCCGGGCCACATGTTGCCCGAACCGCCCGGCGGATAGGCCATCCGCAGACTCAGGCCGTTGGCGTAGCCGGCATCGGCCAGTAGGGCCTTTGCCTTCGCCGGATCGAAACTGTAGCCCTCCCATGCATCGTCGTAATATGGGTGCCCCTTGTGGACGTACTGACTGGCGGGTATGCCGAACCCGTCGATCACGGCAATGTTTGCGTCACGGTTGACGGCGTAGTTAATGGCTTGCCGCACGCGTACATCGTCGAACGGAGGTTTCGTATGGTTGAGCTGGTAGGTGATGATGTGTGGATACGGCCCGGTAATGATTTGAAACCCGCTGTCCTTCAGTTGAGGGACGGCGTTTGGCGGAGGCACCTCTGCCCAGTCCACATCACCGGACTGGAGTCCCGCCAGCCGCGCAGCGGGCTCGGGCATCGGCCGCAAGATCAGTTTGTCCAGCTTAGGTTTCCCTTGCCAGTACGTTGGGTGCGGCTCTAGCTCCATCACCTGCCCGTCAACATATTTGGTCATGCGGAAGGGACCGGTGCCAGACGCGTGTTGGACGTAGTCTTTGTTGCCGTGCGTCTTGACGGCGGTAGGGCTGGGGAAGAAGATGTACGCGAGGTCCCAGGGGAGGAAGGAATAGGGCCGCCTTGTCACGATCTGGAAGGTTGAGTCGTCAACCACAGCATAGCTGGCAATCCCGGCAATATACTGCGCGTTTCCAGCGACAATCGTTGGGTTATAAAAGGCGAAGCCTTTATCCAGAATGCGGTCAAAGCCAAATTTCACGGCTTCCGCGTTAAACGGCGTACCATCATGGAAAGTCTGGCCTGAGCGAAGCTTAAACGTCCAGGTCAACTGATCGTCGCTCAGCGTCCAGGATTCGGCCATGCCCGGGACCGGGGTGGCCCACTGCTCCGCCTGTTCCGTATTGAAACGCGTCAACCCTTCGTAGATCTGCGTGCCGACAAAACGCCGACCTTCACCGCCCTCGGTTGGGGGGGTGTCAGGGATGGGCACGTTCGTGGCGCTCATGCCGATGCGTAGGATTCCGCCGGTACCGGTGCCGGTGAGTGAATGCGTGTTAAAGGCCGGGGCCGTCCCGGCCCCGGCCGGCACGGCGGACTTTGCCGCGCCGGTGCCTGCCGATGCATTGGAGCTCGGCGCGGCAGGTTGACAGGCAACCACCAGGCTCGCGCTCAGGGCAACCAGACCAACCCTGGCCGCCAGCGGGATGAATGCTCGGTTCGTTGTTGCCACCGTGATGGTCCTTTCGTAATTCTCGGCGCTAGACGCTGACAAGCTCGGGCTCGACCTTGGCAGCCGCGGATCCAAGGCTGATCAGTGTGTCCCAGTCCACGGAGTGCTCATAGGCATAGGTCACACGCATGAGCAGCGCATCGTCAAAGAAGCGCCCTATGAGCTGCATGCTGGCGGGCAGACCCGCGGCCGTTTTGCCTACGGGCATCGCCAGGGCCGGATGACCGGTGTAATTGAACGGCTGCGTGTTTGAAGAGGCGCTTCTCACCATCATGGAAAGATTGTCTTCAACCGCTTCGAGGTAACTGCCGGGCCGGTGGTTTTTGGGCGGAGCAACCAGGCAGGTCGGCATGACCAGCACATCGAAGTCCTGGAGCGCGGTGTCGTAGGCTTTGATGTACGTGGGCCGCACATTCTGGCCTTTGGCGTAGACCCGACCGTTGTAGTTCGTGCGGGTCATCTCCGCGGCAATGAGCGACATCTTGGTGCGCGGCGCCAGCGTGTCCGCGTGGGAGGCCCACATCTGATTGATCGTGGCCAGCAGCGCGGGCGGATAGTAGGTGCGGGTGAAGGCGCCATAGAAGCCGGTCTTGAACAGCGAGAGCGGACCTTCGCCCAAGGCGTTCTGCGCCACGCGCATCTCAAGGTGCTCCGGTATGCTCACGAAGGTCACCTGGGCACCCGCTTTGGCGAGCACGTCCACGGCGGCCATGACCAGATCGCGCACTTCAACCTCGGCGTCCTTGAAGCCCTCCTGGACCACGCCAATACGTAGGCCAGAGACGCCATCCGCGAGTCCGCTCATGACATCCATGGTGATGGGGACATCACGCGTCTGGCGCTGATCATACGGGTCATACCCAGCCGTAGCCTGAAGTGCCGCGGCCGCGTCTTCCACGGTGCGGGTCATAGGGCCGGTGTAGTCAATGCTCTGATCCGACCCAAAGCCGATCCCGAAGTGCGAGATCAGCCCAAATGTGGGCTTGAGGCCCAGGATGCCGCAGAACGCCGCGGGGATGCGAATGGACCCGCCTTGGTCGCCGCCAAAGGAGATATCCACCTCGCCCGCGGCGAGCGCGGCGCCCGAGCCGGACGAGGAACCGCCGGTGACATGTTCGGGGTTATGGGGATTGAGCGGCCGTCCATAATCCCCGATGGCGCCACCGGTGCCGAAGCCTCCGGCCAGGCCGTTCATGACATTCTTGCCAATAATGGTGCCGCCCGCCTCCAGGACGCGGGTGACGACAGTGGCGTCAAAATCTGGAATGAAGCCGTCCAGAGCGAAGGTGCCGAAGCTCATGGGCATGCCAGCTACGGCAATGTGATCCTTGTAGCTGACCGTCTTGCCGGCCAGGAGCCCATCGGCGGCCCCGGGAATGCGGCACTTCCACATCCAGGCGTTGAGCGGGTCTTCGGTGAGGCTGGGCTTATAGCCGGGCGATCGAGCGGCCGAGACCATCGGCGGAGCCGGCTCCTCGATGCGGGCCTGGACGAAGGCGTCTAACGAGTCCAGAAGATCCAGGAGGTACTTGCGATAGAGCACGGCCTCATCCGGCCCGAGGCTGATTCCGAGTGATTTGGCGACCGAGACAACTTCTTCGACATCAGGAACGGCATACATGGTTCACGCTCTCCTTGCGTTGACGAGTTTGTTCGATGTGTGGTTAGCGCTCAGCGTGCGATTCAACTTGAACGCAGCGGGCGTGGTGTCCGTCGGTCACGGTGCTCAAGCTGGGCAGTGACTCCCAGCAGCGGTCTTCGGACAGCGCGCAGCGCGGCGCAAACGAACAGCCGGGTGGCAGCCGCACCATATTCGGCGGTGATCCTGGAATGGTCACCGGCCGAGCTTTTTGACCGGGCTGCACATTGGCGGCCAACAGCCCACGCGTGTAGGGATGGGACGGCGCACGGACGACATCGGCTATCAAGCCCGTTTCCACGACGCGTCCGGCGTACATCACAATGACGTCGTCCGCGATCTGGGCGGCCACCGCCAGGTCGTGGGTCACGAAAATAACACTCATGCCAAGCTGTCGCTGCAGGTCGGCAAGGAGCTGGAGGATGCGGCCCTGCACGGTGACGTCCAGGGCCGTGGTGGGCTCGTCCGCCAGCAGCAGACTGGGGGTTGAGGCCAACGCCATGGCGATGACAACGCGCTGGCGCATGCCGCCACTCAGCTCAAAGGGATAAGCCTTGAGTCGCCGCTCGGGCGATGGGATCTGCACCAGCTCCAGCAGCTCCCGAGCCCGGGCCGAGGCTTCTTTTGGACTCACCGGGGAATGCCGTCGAATCGTCTCCACGAGTTGCTGCTCAACGGTGTAGATGGGATCAAGCGCCGTCATTGGATCCTGAAACACCATCGAGACGGCGCCACCGCGCAGGTCCTCGCGTTCGCTCGGCGTTAATTTCAAGAGGTCCACGCCATTGAGCACGATCTCGCCGGAAATACGGGCACTCGCCGGTTGGATGCCCAGGATCGTGCGCAAGAGCGCACTCTTACCGGAGCCAGACTCGCCAATGATGGCCAGGACACGGCCGCGCTGAAGGGTGAACGACATATCGTTCACGGCGGGCAAGGGCCCGGCGTATGTCTTGAACTCGGTAGTCAGATGACGAACATCTAGGACGGGTGCCGCCTGGGGCATGGGCTCCACGAAAGTGGGTGCTGCCTGAGGCACCGGCGTAACGACCGGGCGAGCGATCGTCGGAGCTTCCAGGACTATGCTCATGATGTGAGCCTCCAGCATTGCACGTGTTCAACCGATGACGGCGTGGGAAGTTGATTCATCAGAAAGACCTTTTTCACCAACACACTGCACGACCGTTTGATACCAACGAAGCAATCTCGTGCGCGCAGTCGCGTTCTAGGGTGACGATCATGTTCACGGTTGACCGTCACATTGAGTCAGCAGGGAAGGGTCGAAATGAAACGGAACAGACGGACTGAGCTTGTGAACGCTTCCTCCAGAAGGTGATGCATAGCGTCAGTATCATCTTCGTAATAAACAATGGAGTATGGATTCATCGCCCAAACTTTGCTGATGATTTCTTAGGGTGAACGCCCTAGGATGGATCGTACAAATAGCACTCTGTTCTATGGAGTGGTTCTGCAGATTAAGATGATAATCATGGCGTCTGAAGGCATAGCTGTACCTGGCTATTCGATGGGATCGAGTAATAGACACACGGTCTCGCTAACGATCATCACAGGTTATCTCTGACTGGAAATATCCATGATGATCGGCAATGTATGAACGGCGTGGTCAGATTCGACAATGCCTCATCTTGCCATCCATAAATCTCTCACACATCTGGAGACAAATGTCTTCTGACGAATGAAGTAACGCCATATTCGCATTCAGACCAGAGAGATGGCATCATTATTAAGTTTGAAATGACTCCTTAAGTACGGATGATGTGCACAATTTTGCAAGCGTGTAATTCAGGGTGAGCGCCCAAGGCTCCATCATCCAGCCAGGAGTCTTCACCGGCGCCATGCCTCACCACCGGTGGTCGTCATCCTGAGCTTGGGCAGGTGGGGAGGCCACCCACGATCGGGAATGACAGAGCGGCGGGCGGCGGCGCCTCCAAGCAGCGCGCCAGCCTCAGCTACCCGGTGTCATTGAAATCGCAGCGAAGGATCTTTCCCGACGAAATCCTGGACTCCGGTGGGGAAGATCCTTCGCTGCATGCTCATGAACAGGGAGACCTTGGTCTCGGTGCCAGCATCCTGCGTCCCTCGGGATGACAGAGACTTCGGCGGAGGACTCGGATGCTGCCCGCGAGGACGCCTGGGGCGACTGGGCCACGATCCCGGATACTGACGGCCGGCATGTCCGGGAGTTGCTGTGTGCCTCTCATAATGAGAGCCAAGCACAGACGCTGCATGACCCTGCTCAGAGGCTGTATCCATCCGGTGTTGGTGCACCCGCGGGCGCAGAGCACGTCTCAAGACGCCCGGTGCGCCGAGACCGGTCAATACTCCGGGTTAGGTGAGGTGCCTGGAAGGCTCCGGGCGCTGGGGCGCCTTGGGACTTGGGTCACAAAAACCAGACGCGCCATCGGCACGCTTTCATTA
>JBJXFJ010000034.1:0-3242 GCA_046154735.1 Chloroflexota bacterium
ACGTAAACCGGGGCTTGCCGGTGCTGCTGAAGGACAGCCAGCGGGAGTATGTCTGGGGCCTGGGCCTGGCGTATTCGGTCAGCGGCTCGAGCATCGAGGTGCACCACAGCGATGGCCTGGGCTCCACGCGCGCCGTGACCACCGCGGCCGGGCAGGTGGAATCCACGTACCTAACCGATGACTTCGGTGTCTCCAAGCTCCTGCGGGGCGCCAATCCGGCGCGAATGCAGTACACGGGGGAGCCGCGGGACAGCGAGACAGGGTTCGTGTACCTGAGGGCGCGGATGTACGATCCGCAGACGGGACAGTTTTTGCAGCGGGATCCCTTTGCCGGCTTCATGCCTTCACCGCTCAGCCTGAATCGCTTCGCCTACGCATATCAGAACCCGGTCACGCTCATCGATCCAACCGGCTACAGTCCGGGGAATCAGGTACTCCAAGATTCCGACTGCTTCAAGCAGCTCGGCGGTGGTCATGGGGTCGTGATCAGTTGCTTCCATTTCAACACCATGATCGTGGCCCTCGTGTGGATAAAGGGACCCAACGGCATTGCGCAGCCAATCACGATCGCGGTGCCGATGGGGTCTCCGGGCGGCGATGTCGGTGGCTCCGGAGCGTCGGGCAGCCAGAGTCATCACATCGCTACGGACAAGCAGAAGGTTGGACGGTGGACAAAGTTGTTTGAAGACCTCTTTGCGAAGGCGGGCATGACCCTCCAGGATCCCGACAATATGGTGCTCCTCTCGGGGCACGCCGGGCCCCATTCCGATGGGTACCATCGTTACGTATATCGGAGATTGACGGAGGCGACCCGAGGACTCAGTGGAGCCGACTATGAGGCTGCGCTCAGACACGCACTCAAGCGGCTACGCGAAGAGTTGCGAACGAACCCCGGCATGGTGAGAATGGAGTGACATGAACACGAAGTGGTTCGATATCTATCCAAAGAGCATCGACATCGGCGGGCGTTTGTCGCCGTCCGGCGCCGAGTTCTTTGGCACATCCGCCGATGCCTTGAAGGAAGGCCAGTTCGTGCAGCATTGGAATCCATCGGCCTACTATTTCTGCCGATCACCGGAGGAGGACGGCTGGCCGGATGACGTGCTGTATGAACATCTCGGGGTGGAGGTCTACTCCAAGAGGCTGGTGGCCGCGTTGAACGCGGCCGGCATCGCCGACTTCCAGTATCTCCCCGTCCATGTCCGGCTTACGACCGGCAGCGAAGTGGGCCACTATCTGATTGCCAACCCGATCCGCCGCGTTGCGGCACTCGATCTGGCGCGATCGGACTTCGACCGCTTCGGAGACGACTGGCCGGAGGGTAAACGGGGGAAGATCTGGAGTATTCGGAAGGCAGTCTTGCACGCTGAGGCGCTCCGTCCATATGACTGCATCCGCCTGGATGAATGCCTCTCGAATTTGTTCGTTTCTGAGCGAGTGCGGGAGGTATTTCTAGACCTGGGAGTCGAGAGTTGCGTGTTCTCCGAGGTCGAGCTCACGTAGGCATTCAGTCACTTGCGAGCATTGTCAGGCCATCGTAGCTCGGTACGTGTACGATGATCGGGGATGTTGTGGTGCACTGAGTTGTTCCTGCCACGGAGGATCTGGCAAGGCTCGGTCTCCAACACCCGCCATTCTCCTGACCCCACGTGAGCGCCACGAACTCGAGTCGCTCGTGCGTGCCCGAATGACCGGCTCACACAATTCGCCCTGCGAGCGCGCGTCCTGATCCTGGCGGCCCAAAACGTGAGCAGTTCGGCGATTGCTCACCAGATGCGCCTCGAGCCCGATACCGCTGCACGCGGCTAGATGAAGTCCTGGCGGATCTCAGTACCGTCAGTGGCGGCCTCATGACCCCGGGTGCGCGGCCCCAGAGCTTTGCGCCCAGCGGGGGACAGAGCACGCTCATCCACTATCAGGCGGCCACTGATGCCAGTGCTATTCCGGCGTTCACCGTCACCATCAAGCAAGGCAGCACCCCCATCCGCACGCTGACCAGCACGGCCGGTTCGTCTGCCGTGGTCTGGGAAGGGAAGGATGCCGCCGGCACCATCCAGCCGGCCGGCACATACACCGCCGAGATCGCCGGGCAAGCCAACCAGACCGTCACGCTCACCCGCCAGGTCAGTCACCAGTACACCTATGATCGGCTGTACCGTCTGACCTGGTCCGACCAAAGCTTCGGCCCCACGGGGTACAGGTATGATCCATTGGGGAATCGGCGCAGCAGTGCCAACGAGCTGACCACCACGAGTTACCAGTATGACAGGTTGGATCGTCTCACTCAGGTGGGCGCCACCAATTACACCAACGACGCCAATGGGAACCGGACCGGTCGTGGGAACGACACCTTCACCTACGATCAGGCCAACCGGCTCACTCGGGCGGCGATCAGCGGCGGTATCACCACGGACTACGCCTACGATGGCGATGGCACACGCGTCTGTACCGACGCGACCTGCGCCGTGCCCCACTTCACGTATGACGTGAACCGTGGTTTGCCGGTGCTGCTGAAGGACAGCCAGCGGGAGTACGTGTGGGGCCTGGGCCTGGCCTATTCGGTGAGTGGCTCGAGCATTGCGGTGCACCACAGCGATGGGCTGGGCTCCACGCGCGCCGTGACCACCGCGGCCGGGCTGGTGGAGTCCACGTACTTGACGGACGACTTCGGTGTCTCCAAGCTCCTGCGGGGCGCCAATCCGGCGCGCCTGCAGTACACGGGCGAGCCGCGGGATGCGGAGACGGGGTTTGTATACCTGCGCGCGCGGATGTACGATCCGAGTGTGGGGCGGTTCCTGCAGCGAGATCCATTGCCGGGTCTGCCACGTGCACCGAGTAGTCTCAATCGCCATGTGTATGTGATGAATAACCCAATCGGGGCAACGGACCACTCTGGTCTCTGTTCGGATCCAAATCCCGGTGCTGCTCATGTTCGTTTTTGCATCGAAACGTTTATCCCGGACGCGACCATCGGGCCGTTTGATGGCGACAACCGGGGGCCGCGATCGGATGGAGGCACGTATCGCACTCACCAAAGGCTTATTCAACATGGTAACGGCTCCTATACTTTTGATCACGATATTGGCGATTCGAGCATTGGTGGTGGCCAATCCCCGGTACGTCGAAGAGGCGATGTATGGGGATGTGGCGCAGTAAAGTCACAGGCGCTCAATTCAACGGGGATTCTAGCCGCATGTACTGCAAGTAATGGACTGCTGCCACTTCTGGCGCCACCCATCTCC
>JBJXFJ010000041.1:0-2797 GCA_046154735.1 Chloroflexota bacterium
CGAGATGCACTCCATGCGCGCACTATTGTCCGCGCCACGCTGATGCGCGCCACGCTGCATCTCATGAGCGCCTCGGATTATCTGGCCTTCCGCATTCCGCTCCAGCCCATGCTCAGCGCGGCGCTCAAGGCCGTGCTCCGGCAGCGTGCTGAAGGGATCGATCTGCCCGCGCTACTGGAGCGAGCTCGCACTCACTTCACGGCTAGGCCTAGCACATTCACCGAGCTCCGAGCCGCTCTGGCCGATCAATTTCCAGATCTGGATGAGCGCGCCATGGGCTACACCGTGCGGCTCAACCTGCCGCTGGTCATGGATCCGGATGATTCACCCTGGGCTTTCCCAACCAATGCGCGCTTCACGCTTGCGGATGCCTGGCTGGGGCAAGCGCCGGAGGATGATCCAAATCCTGAAGCCCTCGTGCGACGGTACCTGGCCGCCTTTGGCCCCGCCTCCGCCACGGATATGCAGGCATGGTCTGGGGTGGCGGGGATCCAGGCTATCCTGAACACCATGCGCCCAACACTGGTCACCTTTCGAGATGAGCGCAAACGCGAGCTGTTTGACCTGCCGCATGCCCCTCGTCCACCGGCTGAATCGCCCGCGCCGGTCCGCTTTCTGCCCGAGTTTGACAATATTCTGCTGGCCCACGCGGACAGACAGCGGATCATTGCCGATACGTACCGGCCACTGGTGGTTACCCGCAATCTCCTGGTGCTGGCCACGTTTCTGGTGGATGGTTTTGTCGCGGGGACCTGGAAGCTGGAGCGCAAACGCCATGACGTCACGCTGACTCTGACTCCCTTTGAACCGATCTCAAGCGATGCACAAGTGGCGCTCATTGATGAAGGCGAACGCTTGGCGCGATGGGTGGAACCCGGTGCGAACGCCTATCGTGTGGAGGTTGGAATTCAGGCGAACGCCAGGTAACCTCAGAACAGGGATATGCCTGACCACGGTGTCGTCTTACTTCCGCCGCGGTGGTGAGACATTTCCAAGCGGGGCGAGCCGTCGTTTTCGGAATGCGCTACAGAGTAGAGGGATGCGATGCAATATGAACGGCTCATTATTGATGCCTGGAAGTTAACCCGGAGCCATCGCTTTCTCTGGCTCCTGGGGCTCTTTGCGGGCGGCGCATCATCGTTCAATCTCTCGTCGGGCGCCAATGCTCGGTTTGATCAGTCAGCTTTCGACGACTTTCCGTCTTTCTCAGAGATTCGTCCGAAGCTTGATGAGCTCAGCGCCACGGCACTGCGCTGGATGAGCGACCATCTCCCACTCATCATTGCCGCGGTCATGGGGCTCATGCTCTTCACTCTGTTCCTCCTGGCTATCTCGTTGGTTTGCCAGGGGGCACTTGCCTGGGGAACGCTGCGGCTGGCCAATGGAGGCACGGCCTCGCTAGGCCAGGCCTGGCAGGCGGGGTTCACGCTGGTCTGGCGGTTCATGCGGCTCACGCTGGTTATTGGGCTCATGGCAATAGTTCTCGCGCTGCTAATCGGCGGCGTTGTGGCGCTTGCCGCGGTGTTGTTCGCCAATGGCAATCCCTTTGCGCCAGCCGTTGTGGGTGTGCTTGGGCTCCCTCTGGGGCTGCTTGCGCTTGTGCTAGGCGTGCTGGCCAGTGTTGTCATCCCGTTCGCTCAGCGCGCCATGGTGGATCGTGATTGCGGCACGCGGGCTGCGCTCCACGCAGGCTGGCAGCTCTTTCGAGCGCAGCCAGGTCGGAGTCTGGCGATCTGGTTTATCAACCTTGTGCTGGGAGTTGCATTCAGCATGGTGATTGGGATCGGTCTCATTATTCTGCTCATTGTGCTGGCTATTCCGGGTGGAGTGCTCTGGTGGAGTCTGGGCTTTGGGGGAGTTACGGGGACGTACATCGCACTGGCAGTCACCCTCGTGATCGGCATGCTGATCGCGGTGGCAGGTTTCAGCAATGCCTATTTCTGGAGCTACTGGACGGTGGCCTATTTGCGGATTGGTGGTGTTCTCGCTCCCAGTGCGCCCGCGTCAGCAATTGAGGCGTAACCTGTAGGTGTGGCGGAATGATCGGGAGGTGATCCAATGTGGCAGATCACGAAAGAAGCCGGGGACAGCACCACATTTGGGCCATACACGGTAACGCCCGAGGTCCGGATGTTTGTCTGGCGCGGTGCACATGGGGGAATCGTCTGGAGCGTGCCCAGCGCTGTTCTTGTGGAGCGTGCCGGTCAAACGGAGCGCGTGGCCATCACTGATGTGACACGGGTACTTCAGCTTCTCCTTCTCGGCATAGTCATTGCTCTTCCGCTCATGGATCTGTGGGGCGGCATTCGCGTAAGGAGATCGACCAATGATCAATGACCTCAGTCAGGCCATGGCATCCACGGATAGAGATGCTGCATTCGGAGCCGAACTGGTCCAGGGTATTTATGCGACGGCGAGTCCCAAGGCCGTGTTCAGCGAGCCAGTGGCACATGGCGAGTACATGGTGATCACCGCCAGTGAAGTGGGCGCCGCCGGTGGTTTCGGATTCGGTCGAGGCTTCGGAATTGATGCCGCGGGCAACGTCAGCGGGCTATCTCAGGATGCCTCGTCGCGAGGTGGCGGTGGTGGTGGAGGAGGCGGTGGCAGCGCCGGCGGCCGACCGGTGGCCATCATCGAGATCGGTCCGGACGGCGTGAAGGTAAAGCCGGTGGTTGATGTGACCAAGTTCATGCTTGGGGCAATCAGCGCCTGGGTGGCCATTGCCGTAACGCTTAGACATGGGCGGCGCTTCCAATGGCCCTGGCGGGGGCGGTGACGGCATTCCGCACTCACGCCC
>JBJXFJ010000042.1:0-4493 GCA_046154735.1 Chloroflexota bacterium
GAAGACAATCCGCACGCGCCGCTGAGACGGCTCCACCCGTGGCGGCCGCGGATAGTCCCACACCGACTCCTGGCCCGGCCCTGGCTCAATTCGTCTGGACGCGCTCATGGATACTCCCGAATATGAATGTTCCGGGCAACAGGGCACATTTTCCCGTGCAACAGCCCGGCCCGGCCGATGCCTGAAGCTATCCTCCAAGCGTAGCATGGAGGATGGAGGGCCGTACTCCAATATGCAGGGCGCACATCGGCCTTGTATCACCGTGCCGTTCTCGTGGCATGTAGTCTGCTTTATGGACTCCGTAGATGTTCAGAACACGGAGCATACGCATGCCATATGAGACATTGACGGATCTTCCCAGAGGAGTGCAAGACAATCTACCCAAGCACGCGCAGGAGATCTATCGCGCTGCTTATAACAGTGCCTGGGATGAGTACGGGCATGATGAAGAGCGGGCTCACCGTGTGGCCTGGGGCGCCGTGGAACGGAAGTTTCACAAGGATTCAGACGGTGATTGGGTGTCGAACGACTGACGGGCCGGCCGCGCCGGTTGCGCTACGATGCTCCTCACCGAATCGCACGGAGCCGCACCATGACGCCTGGATCGGGGCGCAGTCCGATCACCGGTTTGGGTCGTACGGTTGCGCCAGGAACGAGGTCAACGTGGAATCGCTGAAGCACCGTGGCTACCACGAGCTGCGCTTCCATCAGTGCAAAGGTGTTGCCAATGCACTGGCGGGGACCGCCGCCAAATGGGAAGTAAGCGAAGCGCGGACGTCCAGCGGACCGCTCCGGACTGAAGCGCTCAGGGTCAAACCCCTCTGGATTTTCCCAGAACTCCGGATGCCGGTGGGTGATCCACTGGCTCATCAATATGGACTCGCCGGCCCGAATTCGGTAGCCGCCCGTCTCATCGTCGCCAGTGGCCATGCGCGTCGTGGCCCAAGCCGGGGGATACAGCCGCAAGACTTCATCAAGCACCATGCTGGTGTAACGCAGCCGTGGCACGTCATCCGCCGTGGGCCTGCGCCCAGCAAGTACCGTGGCCAGTTCGGCCTGAAGCTGGCGGGCACATTCAGGATGCTTGGAGAGCAGGTACCATGTCCAGCCCAGCAGGTTCACGGTGGTATCGGTTCCAGCCAGGAAGATGGTCATCACCTGGTCACGTAGCTCTGTATCTGTGAGCCCGCGCCCGGTCTCCGGATCGCGCGCCTCCAGAAGCATGGTGAGCAGGTCCGGGCGATGCTCTGTGGATGCGCGCCGATCTGCAATGAAGTGCATCACGTGCCGCTCAATGATGGCCAGGTGCGACTCGAAGGCTCGGCGAGGGGGCAATGGCAAGTCGCCAATCGGATCGATCGGATAGTAGAGTCGACGATTGGTCCACTCCAGCAGGATTGGCATTGAGCGGCCGATCTCATCGACCTCGGCGCCCAGCTCGGCTCCAAAGAGCGAGCGTGCCACGATCTTCATCACCAGGCGACGCGTCTCGGGCATGATGTCAAATGGCTGGTGAGACTGAGCCAGCGGCCCCCATCGCTCCACAAGGGATTCCGTCTCAGATGTCATGATTGTGGCGAATCCCTGAATTCCCTGCCGGTGAAAAGCCGGCTGCATCGTTCGTCGCTGAAGCAGCCACTCATCACCCCCGCTCGTGAACAGACCGTTCCCCATGACCTCGCTGAACCGGGTCATCTGGCGTGGAGCTTTCGGGTAGTTGTGGTTATTGTCCTGGAGCACGCGCTTGACGTGCTCCGGGCGAAAGATCATGTACCCCCAGAATTCCAGGAGATAACGGTAACGGACGATATCTCCGTACTCTCGCCAGGTCTGGTTGATGACCCTCAGGGGATTGCGCAAAAAGCGCGGCATCATTCCAATAAGTGGGACGCCGCTCGGCCCTGGAGGGTCTGGCAAGGTGACCGCGGTCGGAGCGTTAACCATCACATTCTCCACAGTTCAAGTTGCTGTACTGAAGGCAAACGGATACATCCAGAGTCTATCAACTGTGGAGTCGCCGGAAGGATGCTACCGATTCATTGTCAGGCAGCATGCGCGTTCACCGCGGGTGCCGGACTGCTAACGACGTACGAGGTATGACCAGTCACTCGGCGTGCCAATGATCTCGCCGCGTGCATCAAGTGCCTCGGCACGCCACTGGTAGAAGCCAGCGGTGAGACTTGAGACATCCTGCATGATGCATTGAGTGCGTCCGTCCCAGCGCGGGAAGAGCGCGGCTGGCTCTTGACCGGAACCGCATGCCCAGCCGCTAGTATTAAATGATTGCCCGCCATCATTGCGCCCCAGGGGAAGAAACTCCAGACGATAGGCGTGCGCGTCACTTACTGAGCTCCACTGAAGTGCCAGCGAGCTGGCCATGGTTCCTGAGAAAACAAAGAGTGTTTCTGGGGCTACCAGTACGGGGCGTGGCGAGCGATCTGTGCTTAAGGCCACGCGACCAAAAACATGTGCGGGCTCACCATCACCGGGTAAGTCTTGAATTCGAAAGTCGCCGTAGCCTCCGTATTGTCGGCGATGGAAATCAACATCTGGGAGGGTGAATCGGACCTGTCGCCATGCACCGCTATTGGTGAATCCCACGGGCTCAGATTCTGTATAGACCTCGTCCGTGTCAAAGCCCGGTCGGCTCTCGTACTGAAGGCGAAAGGAGCCCGTGCCAGAATCCAGGTATTCCACGTCGATCTGAGCCGTGCGCAGACCGTGCGGTCGGAGCCGCGGCGGCAGTGCAAAGTGGAAATATCCGGCGCCGTCGTCCACTTCCACAAGAGGTCGACTACCGAGCTTGCCATTGTGCTCCACGAGAGCTCCGCGTTCCTCGGGGGCGTCCGCGAGGAGCTGGAGATAGTTTGCGGCGCCACTTCCAAGATCCACCCAGCCGTCCCGAGGCTGGTCAAGCGTGAGTGCGCGAAAGAGGGAAGTCTCTTTCTGAGCCAGATCGATGTATTCGCGTCCGAGCTCCGCGGTATCGGCAATGGCAGTTGACTCCCATAGCTCGTTCCAGGTCTCGAGAAGCAACCAGGGCGCTCCGCTCAAGCTGGCCACCCGAAGGTCGCGCTGAAATGTAGCGCCGGATTCACGATCACGCGAGAATCCGATGCGTCCTGCCAGGTGACGATCATCGTATCCAGGCCCCACGGCCACTGTTTGCTGCTCAATCAGTGGTCCGCCAAGTGCTGCACCCCAGCCAAAGACTGGCCCGTCATTGAGAGTCACCTCCAACTCGCGAGCGCGAATGTCCCAGTTGCGTTCTCGCACGATGATCGGCCGCGCGCCGATGCGCTCCTCCAGTCGCGTCTCGAGTACGGCGAGCACGTCGTTCGCATAGGTGAATCGCGCGCCATCTTCGGTGTCCGGTCGCCAGAGGAATATGACCGGGCGCCCGTCCACGGTAAGCCAATGGCAGGCAGGCACCCGTGCGTAGAATCCGGCCGCCTCATCAGCCATGAAATCGAGGCCTTCAGCGGAGCTCAGGTCTGCGAGCTCTGGACGGTCGGCCAGCACCTCAGCGAGAAAGTTTGTATCAAGAAAGAGTGCCAGAGATGGGGCGGATCGTCCGGATTGGAGCATCTCCGCACGTGCTTGAACCATGGCATCCTGCCCGTCTGTGGACCACTCTAACCCCGTTCCCCAGTACACAGGCAAGGCTACGTCCACACCGGCGGCATGCATGTCTTCAAATTGGCGGGCGTGCCAGGCCGGGTCGCCCCAGTGAAAAGGCTGATCCCGTGGCGGGAATTGGGCAAGGTCAGGATCGGTCAGGCTCTGGGTGGAGTACCAGTAGTAAAAGTAAGTAAAGACCAGGGGATCACGCAGAGTGAAGCTGGGCACCCAGGGGAGGCCCTGGCAGCGGTCCACACGCTCCTGCTCGCCGTCGGCTTCCGCGCTGGTGATCCCAGGGGCGAGTAGTCCCAGGAACAAGTTAAGCGCACAGAGAACGACCATGATCGAGCGGATTGCACGAAGAAGCCAGCCGATCTGCTGGCCTATTGGTTTCTGATTGAGCATAACCATCCCAAGTGCGACCCACGCACAGGGGCGTGATAGTACGCAAACTGGTGCTTCAAACGCACGGACGCTCCCAGTGGGGCCGGGCAACTCTGACGCGCAGTTGTGTCCTGCAAGCTCACGATGACTAGTCGGTGCAAGTCCGACCAGAGGAGGGACCAAGCCACCTGTGTAGTAGCCCGCCAGCGTACGGAGAGATTCGGGCGCCCGAGCGCGGGGTCAAGCTCGCCAAGGGCGAGTGCAACTCACCAGTCCGCAACATCAAGTGAAGTCTGCCGCGTCGTAAAAGTTTTCTCCTTACGGAGCTAATCGGGAGCCGAGCCTGGTGTGCGTGGGCGAAGGCCACGGAAGGGGTGAAGCGCTTGGAGATGCAGCCCTGAGGAACCCGACGGCGTAGAGGTGTCAAGCGCCAAGTAAAAGTCCCCGTTTTGCGCCAACGAAAGTCCCCACGCATTGGCGCATTCCCG
>JBJXFJ010000045.1:0-16521 GCA_046154735.1 Chloroflexota bacterium
GTCATGCCGGTGATCGCGGCGACGCTAGCATTGCGGTCATCACGTAACTCTCGTGTGACCTGAGCTGGGGTGAGACCGAAGAGGATGAGATTCACCAGATAGCAAATGATGAATGAGATGATCTGACCGAATATCACCCAGAGTAGGAGGAAGCTGACCCGATCGGCAAAGGTAGGATCCCACACCGGCGAGATACTCTGTCGATTGGCGACACCGACGAGTGCGCAGACTGCCACGAAGACGGAGCCCGTAAGAACGCCATAGCCCGTGCTATTGTGCTGTACCACTTCTTGCCGAATCGCCGGCCAGCTTTGTCTTAGCAGCAGCATCGAGGTGGCCGCGGCGAGTACCAGAGCAATGGCCGCACCAAACAGCACCATGCCGGTGGTGTACGCGAGGTCGTTGATAAGGTCCATACATAATCCTCTCAGTAAACGCCTGGGATGAGCGCGGAAGTTCGATTGCGGTAGGCCGCGTAGCTCGGGAATTGTTCCGTTAAGAGATGCTCCTCCATCTGGAGTCGCACAAGCTGGGCCACAAACGCCACGCCGCACACGACCAAAGTGAGCGGCGTCCAGCGGAGCCAGAGCTCACCTAGCGTGATCAAGATGCCTCCCGCGTACATGGGGTGGCGCAAGAACGCGTACGGACCAATCATCACCAGGTTTCGAGCCTGGGGGAGCAGGCTGAATGATTTCCCGAGGCTCATAGCGCTCCATCCGGCGAGCGCTGTCCCGAGGATGATCAGAATGCCCGCGGGCACGTAGGCATCACCTTGAGTGATCGGTTGGCGCGCGATGACTCCAAAAGCATCAATCGCAATCACGGTGGTGATGATCGCTACCAGATCATGTCGATCCGCCAGGAATCGCGGTTTTCGGCGGTATGTACCAAGCAAGATTGCCAGGTACGTACTGGCGCTCACGGCCAGAACGGTATCCACGTCCAGCCTGGGTTGAGCCAGAGCGGGCCAGTCTGCGCGTAATTGAGCCACTAGCAAGATGGCCAGATACAGCACGGGAAACCAGGACGCGGCACGCCGCACCTTGACTAATGCACTCGATTCAAAGACGCGGTTAGGCACGGTGATGAATGGTGAGATCCGTGAGCTTCAGTGGCTCAAGCTCCAGAAGAAATGAGTAGGCGCCGATCTCCACAAGCCGCACGTTCCACCCGCTGCCATCGAGACGAACAGTGGCGTCCGCATAGGCCTGCCCCTCACCGCTGCTGGCGCTCAGGGGCAGGTAGCCCGTGCCCGGCTCTGATTCAAGGACTGCCAGGCGTCCATCATAGCGCCCTGCAACGACGGCGCCAGACTCATACACCGGCAGGGATGTCACCATCTCTGGATTGCCAAGTGCACGATACTGATTTCGGGCTTCCACCATTGCGCTGATAATGCGCCCGGCCGGCTGGTCATCCACGAGATCGGCGGACGAATAGGCCCGTCCAAAGTAGACCACAGCCCCTGCCGGTGAATCCCCCTCAATGATGATGGTATTTGCGTCAGAGGCTACCATGTTCACGGTGAGAAATCGGAACTGGAAGTTTCCTGTGATATCCAGAGTCTGGACCTCCGCCACCGCTGTGACATTGCCCTGGATCTCAAAGCTCCTGGCACCCCAGTGGGAAGGATCGTTGGTGACCACGGTCACGGCGTCGCCCGTGCGAATCACGCCCGTGACACGCTCAACCTCGCGCGCTTCATTCACGCGGTCCGGGTCTTCACCCCAGCGAGCGTTTGGGCGAGGAGCTGGCGGCGCGGCTTCATCGGAAGCTGACCGCTTCTGGGAGATGATACGACGGATTCTTTTTGGCAGGGGCGAAGAGCTCATGGCGATGTAGGCGACGAGGGCAATGATGCCCAGGACCAGGGCAAAGGTGACGAGATTGCTGAAATCCATCTCAGAGTTACACGCTCCAGAAGAGTCGACAGATCATGCACGCTCACGGCTTACTTCCTCCCGCCACCGCTGCCACCACTTGAGCGTCCGGAAGATCCAGACGATCCAGATGGGCGACTAGGAGCAGGTGCCGAAGGTCGGCTTGCGCCCTGTGAGGGAGGCGATGTTGATGGTTGATTCGAACCACTATTTGAAGGCGAAGTTGTGTTCGGCTGGCTCGACGATGACCCCGGACGCGTGGCGCCCTGGCCGGGTACGCCAGGTGGAGTCTGACTGATACGCTCACCGCGCGAGGTTTGAGCTGGCGGCGGTTCGACACGATAGCGAGACCCGCTCGGGCCGGATGAGCCCGGATTACTCACAACGACGGGAGGCGCGCCATAGCCATACCCACCAGGATTTCGAAAGAGAAGGTACATAAGCAGGAAGTCAGACGTGTCCAACCCGCCGTTTGAATAGGTAGTCCGTTGACCATTCTGGGCGTACCCAACCTGACCGCTACCGGCCTCCTCGGCGGTTAGTGGTCGCGGCTTAGCAACCCCTTCGGGCAAAAGCAGGACGCTCTGGGCAAATGTCTCTCTGGATTTCACTTCCAGATTGAGCTCGCTCTCGGGCTGTAAGCCCAGCCCAGGCGGTGGTGTGACCGCCATGACATAGCGTCCCGGTGGAAGCGACTCAATTCGGTAATTGTAGCCAGCGTCAGGATCGTCACCCTCACCATTTGTAGACAACGCCGTATGCGTATCTTGAACGCCCCGAAGGATGACCTGCGCGCCCGGAAGATTTCTCACAGTTCCGTCCGCTGCCAGGAATTTAATCTGGCCTGACACAACGCCCGGGCCTGTAGGCTGACCACAGGCGGGAAGCAATGCAAGGAGAAGCGAGAGAAGAAGGAACCAGCGAATGTGAGAAGTCATAGATGTAATGAAGGCGTGACAAATGGCGGCACGTAGTCAGTATGCACGTTTGCCGTTCACCTCGCCCACAACTATGAGACGTCTGTGGCTACCCATAAGTTCCCTTGAATTATGAATCCGTATGACGAGGGCGTGGCCAGCCCACCTCGGACCAGAGCATCTGTGACTGCTCGGCGAGCAGGCCCACCTCCACGCGTGGCGGGGGGCCGTAGCGCTCAATCGCAGCATCCACCAGGATTGGATACCTCGCAGAAGAGTAACCGCCGCCCTTCGGTGATGTGAGCGCGAAAACAACGCGATCAATGCGGAGCTCCCGAATTACGCAGGAACAAATCCAGCACGGCTCACAACTCGTGTAAAGCGTTGCTCCGCGGAGGTCAAGCGCGCCCACAATTCGACACGCGTTGCGCATGGCCACGGTCTCGGCGTGTGCCGACGCATCTAGCTCCGTGATCACGGAGTTCAGGCCCTCGGCCAGGAGCTCCCCATCTCGGGTGATCAGGGAACCAAACGGATGGTCGCCGCGCTCGGTGGAAAGCCGCGCCAATTCGATACAGCGCTGCATTGCCTCAATATCATTCACTCGTTTGCTCCGTCTAGATTGAGCTCATTGGCACAGTGGATGTGTTGCAACGATTCCAAGCATCTCAGCCTACTCCGCGGGCGGCACCTCCCAGGAGACTGGCAATCGACCAGCAGACATGGCCTCAAGATTCAGACCGATCCGTGTGAACACATCCTGCCAGCCGCCGATGCCGCCCGCGTTATGGGGCGTGTAGAGTACATTCTCCAGGGTGAGCACGGGGTGGTCGGCGGGCACTGGTTCTATGGAATAAACATCCAGCGCCGCACCGCGGATCCCGCGGTTACGGAGAAGATCAATGAGCGCTACCTCATCAACCGTGTTCCCGCGGCCGGTGTTCATGAAATAGGCTGATGGTTTCATGAGCCCGAGCTCACGGGCTCCAAGCATGCGCTCACTCTCAGAAGAGTACGGAACGAATGATGCCACGTAGTCTGAGCGGATGAGAAGCTCATCCAATGGCGCGTAATGGACGCCAAAGAACGCTTCGCGCGCTTCAGCCATGCGATTGCGCTTGAAGTACAGGATGTCCATATCGAAGGCCCGCACCTGGCGGGCGAAACAGGCACCGATCTCACCGAAACCAATGATCCCAAGCGTCTTGTTGGCGGGCGAGTCCACATTTCGGATCATCGGCCAGTTCATCGCGGCGGCCCGCTGGTCCGTGATGGCTGGTTCAAATCCGGCTTCATTTTCGCCCGCAATGGTGGCACGATGACTTGGCAGGAGCTGTCGACTCAGTGCAAGCAGGAAGGTGGTGGTGTGCATGGCCACCCGGTTGGAGACGCCTTTAGGCCACACTGCAACCTGTGCGCCGGCATCAAGAGCTGGTCTGAGATCAGCACCGCGGAAATATCCGATTCTCTGGACGAAGCTCAGTCGCGGCAACTTCTGTATGAGTCTGGCATCCAGTAGCCCGCTCCACGTAATAAGCGCTTCCGTGTCCACCGGCACCGACTCCGGATTGCCATTCGCAAACGACAAGCGGTGTTGGGATAGATACTCGCCAGGATAATCGCGAATGCGCTCCTCAAGTGCGTCCAGAAAGCAGACTTGCATTGATTCAACCTCCTTCGGGCAGCGTAACCTTGCGTTCTCAGCCCAGAGCCAGTCAAGCGCACGGGCTCTGGGTGATCTAGATGCGATTCTGCGTCGGTGATGTGGCCCCACCAGTATCCGCTGCCGCGTTGAAGGCGCTCAGGCTGGACGACTCTGCCTGTTGGCGCAACCACCTGGACATGTATCTCAGCGTGATCGACTCAGCGCTCGAAGTACTCGAACGCCGCGCGCGAGACGTTGCTGATGACGTCTCCTGAGCTCGCAACATCCGCTCCCTGGGTCATGACAACCACGACAAACGTGGAACGCGGGGTGAAAAGGATACCAGCATCGTGACGAACACTGGGTAGCTCACCCCATTTGTGGGCCACGCGGGTGAACCAGGGCAGGCGGTCATCCAGCCAGTTTTGCGCCTGTTTCAACTCCAGTAGACGCACCGCTTCCTCGGAGGTTTCGTGATCCACAAGCTGACCGGTGGCCAGGACCTCCAGCAGCATTCCCATGTCTCGCGCGGTGGTGACATGGAGCAACCGGTTGGAACGTCGGTCTTGAACCTTCGTCCACTCCAATCCGATGCTCAGCATTGTTCGGTTGATATTTTCCACGCCCACCAGATCAATGAGCGCCAGAGCGGCAATGTTGTCACTCTCGGCAATCATTAGTCGGAGGAGCTCGCGGACGGGGAACCGCTCGCCGATTCTCGCTTGCAGAATTCCCGATCCATCGGTCCAGTGCTCGTTTCGAATCAACACCTGATCATCAAGTAAGAAGCGGCGCAGACGATACTGCTTGACAACTTCAACGAGCACCGGCAGCTTGAATAAGCTTGCCGCGGGGAACACTTCCTCACCGTTCACCTCAGCTTGAGCGCCGGTGGTGATGTTGCGAATTGAGACGGAGACTTTGCCCGGGGCAACGGCCGCTCGACGAACCACAGCCTCAAGTCCAGAATCGAGAAACGGCTGAGGTTTGGCCGGGGCGAGGAGCGCGGTGATATCGCTCCGCTGAAACTGTGCCTCCTCATACGTGGCCAGGCCAAAGCTCACGAGCTTCCAGCCGAGGACAATGACGAAGAAGGCGATCAGCGCGCGCGCGAGGAGCCCGGCGAGATTGAACGGTGTTGGTGACTCCTGGCGGGCCCGCCGCCCCGGTCGGGCTATGCGAGGAGACCGACCAGCGCTGGGGGTCGAGCGAGGCAACAGCACTCCGGAGTCGAATGAGTTAGGGATCGCGTTATTGTAGGCTGTGCTCGGGGGCCTGGTGGGCAGATCAAAGTATCAATTTCCTAACGGATTGCTCACGATGTCGCTACTGATTGGGGATGATAAGCCGCTGGCCGACCCGGAGCGAGTTCCGGTCAGCTAGGTTATTGATGGAGACAAGCGCATCAACCGTCGTGTTGAATCGCCGAGCAATGGTCGCCAGTGTATCGCCCGATTGGACTGTGTAACTGGGCTCAACGGGCACGATGGTGGCCTGAATGGGACCCTGGGTTGGTATGGCGGTGGGACCGGCCGGAGTCGGCGAACTGATGGCCGCGGGGGCGGCAGTCGGTTCCACCGTACTGGCGGGAGCGGATCGGGTGATCCAGAACATAGCCGTGATGAGCAGGATGAGGCCGGCAGCGACCCCGCCGACAATTGCCATGATCCGCGGTTCCAACGGGATTCCCTGAAAGACTCTCCCACGGAACTCACGGATATACCCAGCAGACTCGCGACGGGGCGGCGAATCACCGTCATCAGAAGCGGACCCAGGCCGCTCAGCGCGCCTCACACTCACGGCTTGGGGGCCGGCGCGTCTGCGGCCGCCTCGGCTCACATCATTGGAAGCGCGTCCACCGCCGCCCTGTTGATTGGGATTGTTGTCCCGCCAGCGCCGCAATGGACACTCCAGAAGCCGTCTGAATCTGAGGGCCGTTGTACCACCGCTTCTGACTCATCGTCAATGCGCGGCGCTCTTCCACGCTGCACTCTAATGCAGTGAACAATCGAACATGAGCGAACGGCGCCCACTGGGCGCCGTTCGCTCATTTCTTGCTCTTGACTCGATCGGGCTACGGCAGCTCACCCGCCGCTCGCGCGGCAGCGAGGCGCTGATAGGCAGGTCGCGCTGAGCCGTCCGGCTCAGTGATAGCCCACCAGTATTCCTCGCGAGCGGGACTCCAGTTTGGATCAGGGAACGTCCAGAGGGTCATCACTCCGATCCAGGGCGCCCAGTTTTGATGCGCCCATCGGTAAGCGCCCACCAGATATTCACCCTGTGTCTGCGGCGAGACGGCATGCCAGGAATAGGCCGGGTTCACCTGGTCTGTGGTCCACCCAAACTCCAGCAGCCAGACTTGCTTGTCCGCGTCATTGTTGCTCACCATCACATCACGCAGATCCTCGACGCGCCGGAAGGTGAATGCGCGGCAACCACTGTGCTTGTCTGCTGATTCCTGCGGAGAGGCACTCGGCGGCTTATCGTAGCCAGCGCCATGGGCGCCCAACACGTCAAAGTAGTCCTTGGCGCCCGCGTCATACATCCACTGGAGATACACGTCGTCTGGTCGGGCGGTGTTGTTGTCAGTACATGTGGGAGAAAGTCCGCCCGTGACAACCTGTACGCTAGGGTCCGCGGCCTTCGCGGCGGTATATCCGGCCTTGAGCAGTCGAACGTAATCAACGGCTGACTGCTGGTTGATTGGCTGGCCGCCCCATTCTTTGTCGATGTTCGGCTCATTCCAGATCTCAATAGCCTGGATGCGACCAATAGCTGAGTCACGGTTGTAGCGGCTGATCAGCGCGGTCACAAAATCAGCGAAATCCTGGGTATTGTCAGGGGGACCATTGTGTGCCCTATCAGCGCGCGCCCAGTAGGGGTTGAAGTCGACGCGAGCGATGATTTTGACACCGGCCGCTTTTGAGGCGGTTACCACACGGTCAGCTTCAGTCCAATTGAATCGTCCCTTTGCTTCGCCTTCGATTTCACGCCATTGGAACAGCGTTTTTTGCCAGCTAAAGCCCGCGTTGCGCATGAGCCCTAGATCACGATCGGTGGTACTGGGATTGCCCCAGATGAAGATGTTCATGCCGTATTCAGGGCTCTGCACGGACTCAGTTTTCTTTGCCTGAGCCTGAACATCTGCCAGGCTTCCGGCGGTCACCGCCGCGGCGAGGCCTAGCGCGCCGGCAATGTTGGCTATTCGTCCCAATCGGTCCTCCTCAGGTCAATTCGCGCATCGTGAGCGAGCAAATTCTAGCGATCTCCGTGTGATGTGGCTGGCGCCGGAATTCTCATCGAAAGTGCCAACCCGGTCTTATTGGCTTGAGCTCCCGCGAGCCATTATAGGAAGCTGATTGTTGCTAATGGCAATAGGAAATCATGATTGTCACGGTATTGTGATTTGAGTCACAGCGTGTGATGTGGCGAACGATCAATATCGACGTTGGTCGCGCTGGATCGGCCGCGCCAGTACCTTGAGACGCCTCTTGCCCGGGCTCCACGGATTGGGCAGGCACGAGACTCTGTATTGCGTGTGGGATGTTGCGGAATGGGGCGGCGCGCTCCTATGCTCTTGCATATGAAGATTCACCGTGTGACGCGTCGTAATGCACTACAGCAGCTTGGTCTGGGAGGTATGGCTGCTCTGGCTGCGGCCTGCACGGCTCCCAGCGCGGTACCCAGCGCAAGCACGCCGTCCTCGGCCGTAAAGCCAGCGCCCCCATTGACCATTGCTCTGGCAAATTCGGAGCTTGTTGTGGGACCAAATCGTCTAGCCATGGGACTCATAGGTCCGGATAATCAGCCCATTTCGGATGCGCAGGCGGTGGTCAGCTTGTATCAGCTCGAGGGGACTCAGGGAACAAAGGTAGCTGAAGCGGAGGCCACCTATCGTTGGGTGGAATATCGGCAGCGCGGTGTCTATGTGAGCCGAGCGGCGTTCGATAGACCAGGGCCATGGGGCGTGGAGGTGGTGGCCCGAGTATCGCCGGATTCCGCCCCGGTAGTCGCCCGCGTCACGGTGGACATCCGCGAGCGCGGCCATGCGCCGATGATTGGGGATACCGCCCGGGCTACCAGATCATTGACTGCAACCGATGTTTCGGATTTGACGGCGATCTGCTCCAACGGACCGCCGTGCTCGCTCCATGGACAGTCCATTGCTGCGGCGATTCAATCCGGGCGGCCGTCGCTCCTGGCTTTCGCGACGCCGGGATTTTGCACGACGCTCACCTGTGCACCGCAGCTCAGTGTGGTCCTGGACCTTGCCCCGCGTTACACGGGAAGAGCGGAGTTTGTGCATATTGAGATCTTTAAGGAGCCGCGCGACCGAGTGCTGGCGGACGCAGTGGCTGAGTGGCAACTCCTTTCTGAGCCGTGGATCTTCATTGTCGATCGCAACGGCGTCATTCGTGATCGGTTTGAGGGTATTGCCACAGGGGATGAATTAGCGGAGTCGCTCCGCGAACTGCTGTAAGGCGGACTTGTGGCTCTTCCGGTTGGTCACCGCCTCAAGAGTAAGGGCGGTGACAATTCCGTACACGAGGTGCGGCACGATATCCGCGATCCAGCTTGATGCGGGCCACGATCGAGGATCGGTTTTCCCCAGGCTGGTCGCTGGTAGATCGCTGGCGGCCATGGCCAGCGCGCCCAGAGCAATGCTGCTGATGAGCGTAGGGGGCCGACCGGCCACTGAATGAATGAGCCCGAATGCACCGCCTATCAGGAGTCCATTGGCTATCCCGAGTATTGCTCCGAGACCCTCTTTCCGGTACTGCGCGTGTTCCTGTTCTAGGCCGTCTTCAAGCGATATCCCGGCCTTTTGGGAGAGCGTTCCGGCTACTTCGGCGGGCATACTACTCGCCGGCCGTGCGCGGATGAGCATATCTAGATAGGAAGCAACATTGAGCGCGGTGGTACCCGCGGCTCCGGCGATGAGACCTGCAACGAATTGAGACATCGATTCTGCTCCCACTGAGGTTGTACCCCTGCCTCGCAGAATGTGTGCCTCCCTGCCGGTCTCATTGGAGCCGCCTTCACCGGGATACTGGACGATCAGTTTCGAATGCGGCGCGGCACAATTGCTATATACAAGTGCCACGATTCGATGCCCGCAGTGCCCGGATTCGTTCAAAGGATTGGAGGCCGCATTCATGACCATCCGGAGCTCATCGTCGCCGCGTCGGGTTGTGATACTTGGAGGAGGCTTTGGTGGGGTCACTGTGGCGCAGGAGCTAGAGAAGCTTACGCGCGGCGATGCGCGCGCCGTCCAGGTGACCCTGGTCAGCCAGACCAACTACTTGCTCTTCCTCCCTATGCTTGCCGAGGCCGCCGCCGGGAGCGTGGAGCTGACGCATGTATTAAGTCCACTGCGCGCGCTACTGCCAAAGACTGACATCCGAGTTGAGATGGTGGAGTCGATCGACCTTGCCTCGAGAACTGTTGCTACTCGAGACGCGGCAACAATGGCGACGCACGTCCTTCAATGGGACGCACTTGTGATTGCCCTGGGTTCCACGGTGAGCCTGACGGGCATGCAGGGTGTGGCGGAACATGGACTGCCTATCAAGACTATTGGCGATGCTCTGAGCATCCGCAACAGGGCGGTACACATGCTGGAGGCCGCCGCGGCCATGAAATCCCGTGATGCGCGGGCGTCCCTACTCACATTTGTTGTCTGCGGCGCGGGCTTCTCCGGTGTGGAGATGGCAGCGGAGCTTCTGGACTATCTCGTGGATTCAGTAAAGCTGTATTCGCACATTGATCGATCGGAAATCCGGATCGTGCTCCTGCAGAGTGGTGCGCGCATCCTGCCCGAGATTTCTGAGAAGCTGGCGGCGTTTGCCCATCGCAAGCTCCAGGCTCGAGGGGTGGAGATCCGGCTTGGCGCGCGTCTCGCCTCGGCCACGGCGACACGTGTACACCTCACCGATGGTCACACTATCGCCACGCGAACACTTATCGTCGCAATTGGCGCGGGACCGAACCCGGTGCTTGCGCCCCTGGATGTACCAAAGGAGCGCGGCCGTCTTCGGGTTGACGAAAGGCTGCAGATCATTGGCCGCGACGACGTCTGGGCGTTGGGAGATTGCGCCGCGGTGCCGTTGAGTGAGCCCGGGATCTTTGCCCCGCCCACGGCGCAATTCGCGTTACGGGAAGGACATACCGTCGGGAAAAATGTTCACGCGGCGCTTACAGGTCGAACGCCGACGACGTTCCAGTTTCGTGGGCTCGGGCAGATGGTGTCACTTGGTCACCATTCCGCGGTTGCGGAGTTGGGCGGTCGGGTTCAACTGGCTGGGTTACCCGCGTGGCTGCTCTGGCGTTCCTTTTATCTGATGAGATTGCCGGGCCTGGATCGGAAACTCCGAGTCTGGCTGGATTGGAACCTCGACCTCTTCTTTCGACGTGATCTTGCCCAGCTCAACGTGGAGCGTTCGGAGCGCATCGCTTCGGCGAATTACGATGTAGGCGAGGACATTATCAGCCAGGGAGATCTTGCCGATGCGTTCTACGTGATCGAGCGGGGGGAAGTGCAGGTGCTGCGGATGGAGGACGGCCGCGAGCGCGAGGTTGCGCGACTGGGACCTGGCGATACCTTTGGCGAAGTAGCGTTGCTGCGTCAACAGCGCCGGAATGCCACCGTCCGTGCGCTCACCCTGGTGGAGGTGATAGTTGTGACGCGCGGCGACTTTGATCAGCTTGTAGGGACCTGGCGAGCACTTGCTACGACGATTGAAAGTGCTGCTGTAAGTCGTAACTCTGGTGCACCGGATAGCCCTAATCGAACGTAGCTGAGGCGGCGCCCCAGGCAGGCGCGCCCTCCCTGTGAGCTCGATATGCGTCGATGGTCATTCGTTCGACTATCTCGAGATCGTTAGCCACGATTGCCGCTCGGATTCGGCTCATGAGGCCTAGAATGGCGTGCAGGTTGTGGATGGATGCTAACGTGTAGGCCAGTAGCTCGCGTGCGCGGAAGAGATGGCAGAGATAGGCTCGTGAGAACTCCCGGCATGTGTAGCAGTCACAGTCAGCCTCAATCGGCTGATCGTCATCTCGAAACTTCGCCGCTGCAATATTGAGCTTCCCGGATGCGGTGTAGAGTACTCCGCGTCGCGCGTGACGAGTGGGCGCTACGCAGTCGAATGTATCGATGCCGTGCCTCACACAAGTGAAGAGATCTTCCGGCTCCCCAATACCCAGCATGTGTCGCGGAGCGGACTCCGGCAAGTTGGGGATGCTCCAGTTGAGCACATGTTCCATATCACGCTTGGTTCGCCCCAGCGAACCGCCAATGGCAAATCCGTCGAATTCAAGCCCGCCTATCTCGTGCGAGCTGGCCTTCCGTAACTCGGGGAAGGCGCCGCCCTGGACAATGCCGTATAGGGCTTGATCGGAACGCGTTCGGGCCGCGAGGCACTGCTTAGCCCAGCGATGGGTCCGCTCCATGGCTCGCTGCGTATACGGCGCGTCATGCAGCGGCGAGGTGGGCTCATCGAACGCCAGAATGATGTCCGCACCGAGTTGCTCTTGGATCTGTATCGAGCTCGCTGGCGTCAGGCGGTGACGGGAGCCATCAATATGGCTCGTGAAGCCCACCCCTTCATCGTCCACTTTCGTGAGCTTGGGCCGCTGGCCGGGCTTGCGTGGACCGCCTAGACCTTCGCTGGGTTCATCCGGAAACATGCCGACTTGCTTCCCGATGCCGTGCTCCATGCCAAATCCGAGACTGAACACCTGATAACCGCCACTATCCGTGAAGATGGGGCCGTCCCAGGCCATGAAGCGATGGAGCCCGCCCAATTGGGCTACCAGGTCCGCACCGGGGCGCAGATAGAGATGGTACGTGTTCGCCAGGACCGCCTCGGCTCCGGCAGCCCGCAGCTCTGCCGGAGTTACTCCCTTGACGGCAGCCTGCGTACCAACGGTGATAAATGCTGGCGTTTCGATGCTTCCGTGGGGCGTTCGCAATTGACCTCGGCGTGGCCCCTGGAGTGATGTGCCGTGCGTCAGCGCAAGCTCTATGGCGGACATACGGTCGTAATAGTATTCGTTTTTGAGAGACAGGCATCGGTGACGCGTCTAGAGCTCCCGGGCTCGATGCCTCGACCGCCGTCGCTGTCCTATCCTACGATGCACATGACACGCCGAATTGGAGATGTTCAATGGCTGAGCTCAATGATCTCTTTGAAGTCATGTACACCAACCGCGCCCATCGTGAGTTCAAGCTCGATGTGGTCCCTGACGAGCTCATTGAAAAGGTGCTCGACGCGGCCGTGCATGCTCCGAGTGGCTCGAACTCGCAGAAGTGGCGATTCGTGGTGATCACTGACCCCGAGATGCGAGCCAAGATTGGCGCCGAGTACAAGGAGTCCTTTTACAATCGACCCATTCCGGGGCGACCCTCGGGACCATCCCGCGGCCCCAGCCATCTGCCCGACACGATTGGCACCGAACCGCCGGTGCTCATTCTGGTGTGCATGGAAAATGAACCCGGGGCCGAGCCCGCGAAACGGACCACGGGCGCTTCCATCTACCCAGCGGTGCAGAATCTCATGCTGGCCGCGCGCGCCTTCGGGCTGGGCACGGTGCTCACGACCATTCACCAGCACCGAGAATCCCAGATCAAGGAAATCCTGGGTATTCCCGCGCACGTGGATACATATGCACTGATTCCTATGGGTTTCCCCGTGAAGGGCTTTGGCCCACTTACGCGCAAGGCGCCGTCTGAAGTCAGCTTCCGCGATCGATGGGGACAAGCGCTCTAAGAAGGATCGCCCAGAGCGCGAATATGCGTGGCTAGTGCTCCGTCCAACTTGTTCTGCGGGGTTCTCACGCCACCGATGGTGTCGGGCATCTTGCCCGACACCATCGGTGCGTTTCTGCTCGTCGCCGCGCTGCGAGTACTTCACTGTCGGGCCAGATGCCCGACACCACCGATATCCTCCACCCAGCAATCCATGATTGACAAAGCACTAGAACTTGCGCAAATCCCGGAGTTAGCTCAGGATTAGCCTGACACACAAGGGGTTCCCAATGCACTACGACCTGCTGATCAAAAATGGCACGGTGATCGACGGTTCCGGAATGCCGCGTTTTCGCGCGGATGTCGGTGTGAGCGGCGGCAAAATCGCGCGCATCGGCCGAATTCGCGAAGCTGCCACGGAAGTCATCGACGCCGAGGGCCATGTCGTGGCGCCGGGCTTTGTCGACGGCCATACGCACATGGATGCACAAGTCTTCTGGGATCCGCTCGGCACCTCGTCGTGTTATCACGGCATCACCAGCGTGGTTATGGGCAATTGTGGTTTCACCCTCGCACCCTGCGCCGCCAGCGACAAACATCTGGTGGTGCGCAACCTCCAGCGCGCCGAAGACATACCGCCCGCAGCGATGGAAGCGGGCATCCAGTGGAGCTGGACGACCTACCCGGAATACCTTGAAGCATTAGAGAAGCTCCCCAAGGGCATCAACTACGCGAGCTACGTGGGCCACTCGGCGATTCGCACGTTTGTCATGGGTGAGCGTGCCTACAGCGAGACCGCCAGCGAAGACGATCTCAAGGCCATGGAACACCAGGTGCGCGACGCCATTCGCGCGGGCGCCGTTGGCTTCACTTCGTCGCGCTCACCCGACCACGAAACGCCCGAGGCCCAGCCAGTGGCCAGCCGCAAAGCGGCCTGGGAAGAGGTGCGGCGGTTGGTCAATGCGATGGGCGATCTCGGCGCAGGGATCTTCGAGACGGCCGGCGAAGGCGTGGATCGCAAGGCGGATGACCCCGGCGTGCGCGAATACCATGATCGGCTGCGCGATCTCGCGGTTGAATCCGGCCGGCCGATCACCTTCGGCGTGTTCAGCCGCCGGACGTCGCCGGGAACCTGGCAAAAGTACCTCGACCTCCTGGACGAAACGGCCGTCGCCGGCGGGCGTATGTTCGCGCAAGTGCACACCCGCGCCCTGTCCGCCGTGCTGTCCTTCAAGACGCAAACGCCGTTCGATCGACTGCCGGTGTGGAAGGACATCCGCGCTTTGCCGCACGCGGAACAGAAAGCCAAACTCGCCGATCCGTCACTGCGAAACACGCTGATTGAAAACTCCACCGCGCGGATGGACCGCACGGCTCGTGGCCTGGAGGCCAAGCCGCCGGAGTACGACTGGCTGTTCGTTCTGGATAACGTGGAAGGCCCGCACCGCTCGGTGGCCGAGGTCGCACGCGAGCGTGGCCAGCATCCGGTCGAGACGATGATCGAGCTGGCGGTGGAAACGGACTTGAACCAGTTCTTCCTGCAACCCATCGCCAACGAGGATCAGGACATCGCGCTCACGCTCCTACGTCACCCGCGCACGGTGACCACCTTCTCCGACTCAGGCGCGCACGTCTCGCAGCTCATGGATTCGTCGCTGCAAACGCACCTGCTCTACCACTGGGTGCGCACCAAGCAGGCGTTCACGCTGGAACAGGCGGTGCGGATGCTCTCGTTTGTGCCCGCGACGAGCTGGGGCTTTCACGACCGCGGCTTGATCCGCGAGGGCATGGCCGCCGATATCGTGGTGTTCAATCCGGACACCATCATGGCCGAGCTCCCCGAAGTGGTGGATGACCTCCCCGCCGGCGCGCGCCGCCTGGTTCAGCGCACACGCGGCATCATGGCCACCATCGTCAATGGCGAAGTGCTGCTCCGCGATGGTGTGCACACCGGCGCGCTGCCGGGCAAGGTGCTGCGTGGGCCGTTGGGGCAGCCGGTCTAGAGGTCTAGGTCCGGAGCAATACGAGTGGAGGCAGAGACATGTCACAGGTATCCAGCATTGTCGCTTCCGATTCCGAGCTGCAGGAGTATTACGCCGGGCTCAAGGCCCAACATGTGAAACCGGCGTGGATCGGTGTCCACCAAACTGACAGGCCCACCACCACCGTTGTGCCATTCGTCTGGCACTGGCGCGATATTCGGCCACAGCTCATGCGGGCGGCAGAGCTTGTGGGCACCGAGCAGGCTGAACGGCGCGTGCTGCGTATGACGAATCCGGGGCTGGAGGAGTCTGCCTCCAACACACTGGTTGCCAACTATCAGATCGTCATGCCCGGCGAGATCGCCCGCGCGCATCGCCACACCGCGGCAGCGCTGCGGTTCATCGTGGAAGGCAAGGGTGGATCCACGGTGGTCAACGGGACACGCATTCCCATGTACCCCGGCGACCTGGTGCTCACCCCCAACTGGACCTGGCACGACCACATCAACGATACCGCCGAGCCGATGATCTGGCTCGACGGCCTGGACACGCCCCTGGTTCGCATGCTCGAGGCCGGGTTCTATGAGCCGTTTGATCGTGATCGCCAACAGGTCGGCCCGGATAACAGCCAGTCCTTGATGCATACGGGCTACGGTGGGCTGCGCCCTTCCCTGGAGCCGGCTGTGAGTCCGCGCTATTCACCCCGGTGGCACTACCCGCTGGCCCAGGCAGCGGCCGAACTGGAGCGATTGGCCGAACAGGGCAGCTCCAGTTCATGTGATGGCGTGATGCTGGAGTACACCAATCCGCTTACGGGCGGTTCCGTGATGCCCACTATCGCCTGCGCTATCCAGCGGCTTGGCCCGGGAGAGCACACCCGAGCCCATCGACACGTCTGCTGCACGAATTATCACGTCATCGAGGGCTCCGGCTATTCCCTCGTCGGTGGCGAGCGGCTGGACTGGGAGGACAAAGACGTCTTCACTGTGCCCACGTGGGCCACCCACGAGCACGTCAATACCGGCGAGCGTCCCGCCTACCTGTTCAGCTTCACCGATGCGCCGGCCATGAAGGCACTCGATCTTTATCGAGAGGAGGCCGTGGAGCTCGCGTAAGCAGGTCGAGCGGTTTCCGAGCCCGAGAACCCCGTAGCGCGGTGGTCTCGGGCCCCGCGCCCGAGGAGTCATCAGTCACACTGGCTGTCGGCGCAGATCGAAGCGGACGTGGCGGCCGTAGCGCGGCGGTCTTGTGCCATAGGAGTACGCCGGTTTCATTACAAAGTCGTCACAGGCCCATTTTCACCTTGCTCGACGTGCAACCAAGGTGCTAGCGGGCGCTTTTGGAT
>JBJXFJ010000056.1:0-20366 GCA_046154735.1 Chloroflexota bacterium
GAACACGCGCGGCGGAATATACCCCGCACAATCTCTATCTTGAAATTCTGTCGGAGACCGGTGCTATTGGCATGCTGGCTTTCCTGCTCACGGCAATCATCCCAATTGTGGCGTTGAGGCGGGCTCGGCGCACTTGGCCGGTATTGACACGGCCCGGGCGTGATCATCTGGAGCTGAGTCACGGCCTGGAGCTGGCTCTGGTGGGCTGGCTGATTGCCGGTCTCTTTGAACAGGGGGCGTTTCCTCGCTACTACTGGATGTTACTGGCGCTGGTGATTGGCGCGGCGCATGTCACTGAGTTTTCTGAGCCGACTGAACTGGTCAACCATCAAGTTTCGTCGCCACTCCTTCGGTCGTCTCCCCTGCCTCATGTCTGACGCCTTTCTGCGCCGAATTGCGAGCGGCGCACTCTGGAGCTACGCCGCGCTCCTGGGCGGCCGCATCATCGTATTTGCAGGACTGGCGCTGGCCGCGCGTGTCCTCTCGCCGAACGAGTTTGGCGAGTTTGCGATGGCCATGACCGTGGTCAGCTTTCTCGAGGTGGTACGTGGCTTCGGCATGCAGCGGGCGCTCATTTACTTTGGCGGGAAATCCGGCTCGGAGACTGTCTGGTCCACAGGTTTCAGCCTGTCGATCGGGTTGGGTCTCGCCCTCGGAGGCGGACTGGTGGCTGCCGCACCAATGATTAGCGAGTACTATGGCGTGCCCGCGGTTCGTGACTACGTGATGGCACTGTCGCTATATTTCGTCATTGGCGCGTTGGGCCTGGTGCCAGATGTGGTGATGCGCAATCGACTCGACTTTCGGCAGCGTTTCTTGCCGGAGACCGCGGCACCCATGGCTCGGTACCTTCTGGCCGTGGGCTGTGCGCTCCTGGGATACGGCGCCTGGAGCCTGGTGATCGGGCAGGTGGGCGGCATGATTGTCAACATGTTGTTGACTTTCTGGAGCGCGCGCTGGACGCCTCGGCTTGGATTTGACGCGCGAACGGCGAAGCAGCTCATTGGTTTTGGCTGGCAGATGAGCACGGTGGATCTCTGTGCCGCGTTGACGCTGAACGCCGATTATCTTTTTGTGGGCCGTTTTCTTGGGACGGAGAATCTTGGACTCTACTCACTAGCGTTTCGCTTGCCAGACACCACGATTGTGGCCGTTGCTTTTGCCGTGGCGCAGCTTCTGCTGCCAGCGTATGTCAGGCTGGGTGCAGATCCCGCCACATTGCGCACCGGATTCCTGGAAACGACGCGCTATCTCGGAATGGTGCTGATCCCGGCTACGGCCGGGCTTGTTCTGCTCGCACCGGCCCTGGTTGACACGTTATTTGGGGCGCCGTGGCAGCATGCTGCTCCGCTTGTCCAGCTTCTCGCTATCAGCGCGCTGCTCCGGGCACTCGTGTTTGCGCCTGGCGCGGTATTCGTTTCTGCCGGTCGGCCGTCTCTGGCCGTCTTCGCAGAGCTTGTGTGCGCGGGCGTGAGTGTTCCGCTGTTTTATCTGGCCGCACAACGCGACGTTACCACGGTGGCAGGCGTTCAGGTCCTCTCCGTTGCTGTCTACGGCGCGGTCAAAATTGGCCTACTCCGCACACTCATCCATGTGTCGTGGCTGGATGTGGTACGCCCGCTCTGGGCTTCCGCGGTGGCCACGCTGACGATGTCTCTGGCGCTGCTCATGCTGGCACCAGCGCATGATCGCCTAGGCTCGGCACTGTATGTTCTGGCAGGCATTGTGGTCGGGACTTTCACGTACGCGGCGACTCTCTGGAACCTTGATCGTGTCTCTATTGTGCGCGTGAGTGCCCTGCTGCGCAGTCAGCGGGCTGAAGTGGCGAGTGCGGGAACGTGAGCATCACGATGCACGACCACTCGATTACCGGATGCGCGACGTCGAGTACGCGGCCGCCGCTTGGCGTAGCGATGCTGATTCATCGATTCCACCCGCACGTGGGTGGTGCCGAGACGCAGCTCAAATCGCTCCTTCCGCATCTTTCGGCCCGCGGTATGAACGTGCAAGTCATTACCCGTCAGGAACCCGGCGCGCCAGAACGAGAGATCGTGGATGGGGCACCGGTGTTTCGGATGCCCATCCCGAAGACACGTGGCGCGGCATCGTTGAGCTACACTCGGCACGCTCTGAGCCATCTCTGGCGTCACCGAGCTCAGATCCAGCTTATCCATGCTCATGGGCTCCTCTCACCGTCGACTACGGCAGTGCTCGCACAGCTCCTGTTGCGGGTTCCCATCGTTGTAACCACTCACGGTTTCGAGGCGGATCTCGCACTACTGAGTAACGCGGCCTTCGGCCGTCAGCGCTTTGAAGTGATCAACCGAATGGTGAATCGATTCATTGTGATCAGCGACGAGATTGGGCTTGGACTTCAGCAGCATGGTGTGAGCGCCCGAAAGCTCGTGCCGGTTCGCAATGGCATCGACGTGAACCGCTTCCAACCGGCAAGCGCAGTTGAGCGAGAGCTGCAGCGTTGTCGGCTGCGCGTGACTGATCGTCGTGTGGTGCTCTATGTTGGTCGGCTTGAACCAGTGAAGGGTGCGGATTGCTTGCTGGATGCCTGGCCCGCGGTGTTGGAGCGGGTGCCAGAAGCGGAGCTGGTGATAGCCGGCGATGGCTCCTGCCGAGACGAGCTGGAGGCACGCTCTGTGCCGCGGGTACGGTTTCTCGGTGCGCAGCATGATCCGCTCCCGCTCTACCAGGCCGCGGACTGCTATGTGCTGCCCTCGCGAAGTGAGGGGCTTCCCGTGGCCTTGCTGGAGGCACTCGCTGTTGGACTCCCCGTGGTTTCAACCTCGGTTGGTGGGGCTACGGAGATCTTGCGAGGATTTGAGCACAGCTCGTTGGTGACTCCGGGTGATCCAGACGCGTTGGCATCCGGGATTGCTCGGCAGCTTGGCGATTCTGCTGATGCCAACCAACGCGCGGTTCTGAGACGACGCGTGGAGGAGGACTATTCAATTCAGTCCACGGCCAACAGCCTCGCGTCACTTTACCGATCATTGGTTGGTCTCGAGGTCGGCTGATGTCGGGACGGATCGCGTACGCGGTGTCACGGTTTCCGCTGGTCACGGAGACGTTTGTCTTGCGTGAGATGTTGGAGCTGGAGCGACGCGGCTGGCCCATTGACCTCTACTCAATCATTCATGAAGGCCGGCAGCTAGTACATCCGGAAGCGAGATCGTTCGAAGCGCGCGGTCACTACCTGCGCACCGTCCATCCTGCAACGTTGGCCGCGAATGTTCGCGCGGTGATGGCGCAACCCAGGCAATATCTAAGCCTATTGCAGCGAACGGTCCGTGGAAATCTGCCGTCGCCAGGGTTCCTTCTCCGCGGTCTGGCCATCTATCCCGGCACGGTAGCGCTCGCGGAACAGATGAAGGCTGCACGAGTTCAGCATGTTCATGCTCATTTTGGAACGCATGCCGCGCTCATGGCGATGATCGCCGCGGGGCTGAATGGCATTGGTTATAGCTTCACCGTACACGCCGTGGACCTATACGTGGACACAACGATGCTAGCGGAGAAGGTGCGTGGTGCGCGGTTTGTCGCCACCATCTCAGACTTCAACCGAGCACTGTTGGTGGATCTGGCAGGTGCGGACGTGGCATCAAAGATTCACGTGGTGCGCTGCGGAGTTGATACTGACCTGTATGCACCCTCTCAACAGTCGAGGAAGACAGATCGGTTGGAGATTCTCGCCGTTGGCAGTCTACGCGACTACAAGGGACATGACCATCTGATTCGCGCATGTGGTCTGCTGCGCCAATCGCATCCGGAGATTGAATTCACCTGCGAGATTACCGGTGAGGGGCCATTGCGCCCCGTGCTCGAAAAGTTAGTAGTGGATCTCGACCTCACGAATCATGTGTTTCTCCGTGGCGCTCGGAATCAACAGCAGGTGTTGGAGGGTATGGCTCGCGCGGATGTTCTGGTGATGCCCAGCGTCATTGCGAATAATGGACTCATGGAAGGCATTCCGGTCACACTCATGGAGGCTCTTGCCGTGGGGCTGCCTTCTATTGCTACGCGAATCTCCGGCATCCCTGAGCTCATCCGGGATGGTGACACCGGATTATTGGTGCCGCCGGCCGATCCCTCGGCGCTCCGAGACGCGCTCGTCAACGTCTTTCGGAACTACCCCGCCGCCCTTGAGCGGGCCATACATGGGAGAGCGCTGGTGGAGCAAGAGTACAGCTTGCCTCACAACGTTGCGCGCCTGGAATCGCTATTCCAGGATGTGCTTGCCCACTCTCTTGAGGTCAGCGCCGCGTGAGCAGAAGTTCAGCCCTTTTCAGCGGCGCCGCCGTTCTTGCGGGAATGGCAGGCGGGATACTCGTGGGGAAACGATGGGGCATACCATTTCTCTCACGTGATTCTGACTACGCGATTAGCATGTACAGCGGACCATCCATCGGCCAACTCGGACCGATGCCAGGGGCGAGCAATCCAGTGATCTCGGCCCGGTCAGTCACGGATCTGCCGGCGCAATTTGTCGCTGACCCGTTTCTGATCAAACGTGGAGAGCGCTGGAGCCTCTTTTTTGAGGTGGTCGATCGCCGGAACGGGCGTGGCTGCATCGGGCACGCGTCAAGCCTTGATGGCCGATCATGGTCGTATGATCAGATCGTTCTTTCCGAACCATTTCACCTCTCCTACCCTTTCGTCTTCGAGTGGGAGGGGGAGGTGTACATGGTGCCAGAATCATCTGAGCGATATGAAGTTCGACTCTATCGAGCACGGAGATTTCCGGATCGTTGGGAGTTGGTGACATCACTGCTCCGCGGTCCGTACGTGGACTCCACGCTGTTTCGCTGGAATGAGCGTTGGTGGATGTTTAGCGGTATTGGCTGGGGCAACCTCCACTTGTTTCACGCCGAGCACCTGAATGGGCCCTGGCAGGAGCATCCAAACAGCCCGCTGATCGTGGCCAACGACAGCGTCGCTCGTCCGGGAGGGCGAGTCATCACGGAAAACGGCAAGCTGCTGCGGTTTGCTCAGGATGACTACCCGTACTATGGAAGACAGCTCCGCGCCTTTGAGATCGATGTGCTATCGCCTACCAACTACGTGGAGCATCAAGTGCCCTACAGCCCACTTCTTGTCCCCGGATCTGACTCGTGGAACCGGCGCGGCATGCATCACCTGGATGCGCACCAGCAGGAGGATGGGGCCTGGTGTGCATCCGTTGACGGGTTCCGCTCCATGCTGCTGTTCAATGGTCGGCGATTTTTGTAATGTGTGAGAAGTCTCGCAGCACGAACGCGCAGTTGGGACAGGCCTCTGGGCGCTCATCGGCCTGCGCTAAGTTGAGCCACCGGCTTTCAAGCCTCTATACTTCCGCATCAGTCAAGCGAGGGCGATTAGCTCAGTTGGTTAGAGCGCACGGTTCACATCCGTGAGGTCACTGGTTCGAGCCCAGTATCGCCCACCCGCGTATTGGAAAGTGAGCGCACCGGCTACCGGTGCGCTTCTTTATTTCCTGAGTTTCAGCAGATAGGTGTGAATCGTGTCCAAAGCTACGGCTATCTCATCGTTTCGACCATCGTTTGGCGGTTTTGGCCGCGTCATTATCGGTGTTCTGGTGGTGCTTCTCTTTCTCACGGTGTTCGTTTCTGGGGCCACCGTTCAAGCTGGCTTCGTGGGAGTACTGCTCACCTTTGGACGCGTGAGTCCAGGGGTCTTGGAGCCGGGGTTTCATCTCATTGTCCCCATGGCTCAGCGTATCGTCCAGGTGGACACGCGCGTGCTCCCGCATGCATTCAAGGAGATTGAAGCCGCAAGCCGAGAGTACCAGACGGTGCGGCTTACCGGGACCATGAATTACCACCTTGAGGCGGCTCAAGCTGCTGATTTGTTTCAGACAGTAGGTCTGGATTTTGCCGACAAGGTGATTGACCCGGCTTTCAACGACTTTATTAAGGAAGTCGTTCCGCGCTATCCGGCCACGGAGATTCTGGTTCGTCGGGATGAGATCCGCAGCACTGCTCGCTCCATGTTGGGTCAGAATCTGAGCCGGTATGGGATCGTCGTGGATGACATCTATATCTCCAATATCTCCTTTTCAAAGGAGTATCAGGACGCGATTGAGCGGAAGCAGACGATTCAGCAGAACGTTGAGACTGAGCAACAGATTCTTGCCCAGAAGGAGATCCAAGCACAGCAGGCTATTGTGGAGGCCCGAGGCAAGGCCGAGGCTCGAGTGACCTCCGCGGATGGAGATGCCCGGGCCAATGAGCTGCTTTCAGAAAGCCTGAGCCCGCAGCTTATTGACTATCTGCGTTGGACGCGGTGGGATGGGAAGCTCCCACTATTCTCAGGTGGCCAGGCGCCGTTCGTCAGCGTACCACTCGACCGAATTGACGGCTCTGATGCCTCCGCCGCACCGGCGACGTCCGCGCCAGATGTTCCGGGGCCAGCAACACCTCGAGTGGCGGCAACCCGCGTTGTCGTTACCCCGGTCCGAGCCACCGCCACGCCCGCGTCGAGATCCTAAGCGCAGCGGGTCTCGCCGCTACGGCAGTTCTGAAGTGAGGCGCGCCCGTGTGCCTCACTTCAGAATCTAAAGCGCTTGCTCCGGCCCCTTGTCCAGATACGCATTGTAGAACCGCAACAGGCGTTCGTAATCAAACGAGTCGTGCTCCTCGATCTTGCCCCAGGCAACAAATGCAACGCGTGATGGCATCTGAGGGTACGGGGTTGCAACAAGCTTGACGCGATTAAATGGCCGGCTTCGCGGCAGCTTTACAAACGCGTCACGTAATTCGGCCACAAGCTCCGGGCAAGGCTGAGCGCAGTTGTAGAGCACCCCAATCCCGCCGTGCTCCAGGCTGTGTACCCAGTATCCGGGAGAAATGGGCTGGTCACTCACTCCATACGGCGCGGTCATGGGATAGTGGGGGCCTGAGGTAGGCGGTTGACTCTGGTACGCCAGGGGTGAGCCCTCTTCAACGTGGTTCGACCCCTCCAGAGGAACGGAGCGGCCTACTGAATCTCGAGATGAGAGTACCAACCAGAGCAAGCCCAGGAAGATAACCAGCGCTGCCGTTACGAACGCTCCGATGAGCATGCGACGCCGCGTCCGCTCGCGTTGGCGGGCGCTAGAAACGCGGGTGCGCCGCTCATGACGGGCAGCCTCCCGCCGATCCCGTTTTGCATCACCGGTACTCTGAACCATGATCTGTCCGTCCTATGCGCCTGCGCCAACGGGCGCCTGGGTAATCAGTAATCCGCTCTGCACCGAGTGAACAACCCCGAGATTATGGGCAATTTCAATCGCCCGCTCTGCCAGCGAATCCGATGGCACCGAGCCGAAGAGTGTGACCTGGCCCAACTCAGAGTTTACCTGGATCACATGGGGGGCGATGGCCGGATCACGTGCCAGGGCAAGGGCGACGTCGCGCGCTACCTCGGGATCGGCGACAATGCCATTGTGCACACCGAGCACTCCCGGAAGGCGCCCCAGGAGCGCACTAATGAGCTGCTTCTGGGCGGTTGAGCGAACCCGGCCGCTTACGTGAACCGTCTGATGCTCCACATCAATGGTGAGCTGCGCTCCCGATGCTCGGAGCGGCTCATAGTCCCAAAGTGCGTTCCGGACCTTGAAGAACAGCCGCCGGTCCGCTTCGTCCGCGGCAACCGGAGGGCCTTGTATCCACTGGTGTGCCATTCCATCTCCAGGCGTACTGCCGCGGAACCCCGCGACGTTCGCGTAATCATAATTGTATAGGCCGCTTTCGCGCTGCCTGTGCGTGACGCCTCAGCCCTCGGCCTTTATGATGCCCGAGAGTCAGCCCCGAGAGTCAGCAATGATTGCGCGGAGCTCGGACACCTCATGCTCTAGCTCACGGACTCGCTCTGTGAGTCGCACAATCGCCTCAACACCCGCAAGATTTACTCCGAGGTCTTGAATGAGGCGCTTGATCCGCTGCGCCTGGGCAATATCCCGCGGAGAGTAACGCCGCACATTGCCCTTGGACCGAGAGGGGTGAATGAGTCCGGCACGCTCATAATATCGGAGCGTTTGAGGATGGACGCTCAGCATTTCCGCGGCCACGGAAATGACATAACATCCGTAATCGTCATCCCCGTTGAGCGTGGAATTTGTCATCTGGGAGCGGCTCCACGGAGCTGGGCTAACTCGTGCAGTAGCACACGTTCACGATCCGTGAGGTCATCCGGGATGGTGATCCGTACTTCGGCATAGAGGTCGCCCCGCACCGACTGGCCAAGTCGCGGCATTCCCTGACCGGCAAGCCGAAAGCGTTGCCCGCCATGAGTCTCGGCAGGGATGGCCAGCGCTAAGCGTGCTCCGGTGGGCGTCGGCACTTCCACCTCACCGCCCAGAGCCGCGCGATAAAACGGAACATCCAGGGTGGTATAGAGGTCATCCTGGCGCCGCTCAAAGCGCGGATCGGCAATAATGCGGACGATGAGAAATAGATCACCGGCAGGTTCTCCGGCGAAGCCCGGGGTGCCCTGTCCCGCCATGCGGATTCTTGTACCATCACCCACCCCGGGCTGAACCGTAACTTCAAGTGTTCTTGATGATTCGCCGGGCTGGGCCACCTGTACTCGACGAGTAGTGCCCATAACAGCCTCGGCAAGGGTCACTTCAATCGTTCGCTCCGTGGCCTGGGATCGGCGCGCAGAGTTGGCACCGGGGCGCTTGCGTCCGACGCCATGCAGAAGCTGCTCAATGAGATTCTCCATGCCCCCGGAGCCCCCCATTGTTTCCGTACTGGCCCAACCCATATTGCCAAACCCGGGTCCGCCAGGCGTAACGGTTGGCCGCCCATTGGGGATGTGTCCGAAGCGATCGTATTGGGCGCGCCTCTGTTTATCGCTCAGGACTTCATACGCCTCGCTAATCTCCTTGAAGCGAGATTCAGCGGCGTGATCGTCCGGATTGAGATCAGGATGGTGTTGGCGCGCAAGTCGCCGGTACGCCTGGCGCACTTCTTTGTCAGACGCGGTTCTCGGGATTCCGAGTACCGTATAGAGATCACGAGTGGGCATGTGAGCGCTGCTTCCCCCCGCCCGGATTCTAGAAGTTATCTATCTGGTTATCAAGAATGCTGCGCACTGTTCGATTGGACTATCGTTCAGTTGACGAATTGTGGCCGTCACCATGTCGGGACCTTCTCATGGCCATGGATCCGACGAGGAACAGAGAACCGCATTGAACTAGAAGCGCGCAAATGACTAGCGCCAGCCAGATGCGCCGGCTCACAATCGGCACGCTCATGGTCTGGAGCACGGAGATGGCTGCACCTGTCAGTGAGAGAAGCGCGATGCTCACCGATGACCATCGCAAAAATCGTGATTGATGACTCTCTATGACCCAGTGAGGAAGGCCGCGATACGTGTACGTCGCCACTGTGGCGCTCACGATGAATGCCAGAAAGAGCGCAGTATAGACCGGGTGCGCCGGCGGCTCTGTCAGCTCCGCCGACCAGAATGCAATCCAGGAGTCCAATGTGCCGCCCAGGAAATTAGTTCACGCTGTCGGATCATAGGTGTCGATCAGATTGTCGGCAAGGCTTGGACGCCTGATAGTTGCACCCTCGGCCTACAGGGAACGGCCTCAACCACTGAATCAAGTTGTTAGCTCTGCCGGTCACACACGGAATGTGAACACTGCTACAGTTGCTCAGGCCGATGTGCACGTTTCGCGAGAGGGCAATCATGGCAGATGCTGAAAGCGGGCCTCATTCTATTCATGTCGATCCATATGTACTGCCGCCTGATCAGCATGGTTGGCGCGGAATTAGCCTGGCGCCTCACCATAAGCGGAAGTGGTATACGCTGCTCGAGAATGATTCGGTTCTGGTTACGGCGCTCCTCCTGATTCCTGGTGAGCACAGTATTCGCCATTCGCATGAGACGGGGGAGTTATCGATTCATTATGACGGGACGCTAAGACCCGGCATTAGCTGGCATCCGCCCGGTGTTTTGCACAGTGGACCTTCGCCAACCACGCCTGACGAGGCGGTCCGGCAAGCGCGGGAGAACGATCTGCTTAGGTCAGCCGACGATTCTCCGTTTGCCGAGCTGATGCACCAGCTTATTCGCGATAATCGCGACGTGCGGGCTAAGCTTGACGCGTTGAGTCAGACTCAGATTGCCCCCCGAATCATTGTTGATGTCTTGTTTCCACCATTCCGCACCACCATCGACGATCCCGCCTACGACGGCGTCAAGGTGGTTACGGGTCAGTGGTACGATTAGTGTCCGATAGACCGCACAGGCAACAAATGCACGCGCCAGGAGTATCCGAATGTTGAGCGATCGAAGACTTGGATGGTCACGCTCCCTCGTGGGAGCCGCCGCCCTGCTTATCGGGGCGTGGGGAGTTGGCTGTACCTCGGCACCAGCGGCCAGTCCTACGGCTGCTCCAGCAAAGCCAACTGAAGCGGCCAAGCCCGCGGCGGCTAGTTCTCCCGCCGCGGCGGGTTCTCCTGCGGCGGCTCCCAGCCCGGCAGCGAAGCCCGCGGAGCCTGCCCCGGCATCGAAGGTGGCGTCAGGTCCGGCTATCAAGATTGGTGTTTTGCACTCCACCACCGGCCCCTTCCTCTTTGAAGGTGTGGGCGGGAACGAGGGACTCAAGCTCTACTGGGACTCGGAGAATAACCAGGTCAATGGACGACCGGTCCAATTCATTTACGAGGACACGGAAGGTAACCCGAACAACGCGCTTACCAAGGTGCGTAAGCTCGTTGAGCAGGACCAGGTTAACCTGATTATTGGCCCAATTGGCAGCAATGAAGCGCTGGCAATACGCGACTACGTGCATGGCAACAAGGTGCCGATGGTGTTGGGCTACTCTATTGCCAAGGATCTCACTCAGGACAAAGGCAGCCCGTACGTCTTTCGGGTGGGCGGGAGCCTCCAGATTGGCGCGGGCGGGGGATGGTATGCCGCGGCCAAGCTGAATTACAGGCGAGCGCTCGTTGTCTCGGCAGACTACGCCGCTGGCCGGGATGCCGCGGCCATGTTCAAGCAGTATTTTGAAGGCGCCGGCGGGAAGGTCCTCAACGAGATCTACGTTCCGTTGGGAGCTACCGATGTTGCTCCGTACATTACTCAGCTTCGCTCTGAAATCGCCAACGCGGACGTGGTTGTGCTTCCTCAGATCGTGGGTGGGACGGCAAGTCAGTTTGTGAAGGCCTATGATCAGTTCGGACTCAAGGGGCAGATTCCGATGTACACATCGGCAGTGACCCTGGATGAGGCCTCAACCTTGCCTCCCGCGGGTGACTCTGCTCTGGGACTGGTGAACTATGGTGAATGGGCCCTCACCTTGGACACCCCCGAGAACAAACGATTTGTCGAATCCTTCCAGGCAAAGTATGCGAAAGAGCCTGGTCAACACCACCTCTTTGGGTATATGGAAGCCCGCGTGATTGGTGAGGCGTTGAAGGCAGCCGGAAGCGCCGTGGACGACAAAGACAAAGTTGCAGAAGCGATGCGAAAGGTGACCTTTGATTCTCCCAAGGGCCCGTTCAAATTCGACGACAAGCAGCAGGCGGTCATCACCATGTTTATCAGGAAAGTGGAGAATCAGGGTGGAACGTTCCGTAACGTGGTCATTGACACCATTCCAAGTGTGGATCAATTCTGGAAGGCGCCAAGCTAGCTCGCTGCCAGCGCGATTCACAGATTAATGACCCTACAGCCCCACCGCCGCGGTGGGGCTGTTCATTTGTGGGCAGGATACAATCCGCTTGCCCCACTCTCGGCTGCAAGAGGGGATATCATTGGCTCACGCTGAGAGGTCAAGACGGTGATGTGGTGTGGCCGCGGTAATTCGATGGAGCAGGGAAGTCGATGACCTACTGGTTTGAGCAGACACTCAACGGCATCTCATTTGGGATGCTGTTATTCTTGCTCGCCGCGGGGCTTTCGCTGATTACTGGACTCATGGGGATCGTGAACCTGGCCCAGGGATCGTACTATCTCATTGCCGCCTACATTGGGTTAAGCGTGATTAACGCGACGCAAAACTTTGTTCTGGCCATTCTTGCGGGTGGCCTCGTGGCCGCTCTCCTTGGCGCGGTGATGCAACGCTTTTTCCTGCACCGCTTCTATAAGAATGATCTCGCCCAGGTGCTCATGACGTTTGGCTTCCTGTTCATATTTCAAGATCTCTCACTCATGGCGTGGGGCGGCAACTCCTACCTCCTTCCACCACCGTCGTTCCTGGAGCAATCGATACGGATCGGCGACATCATTTATCCGAGCTATCGGCTCTTTGTGATTGTGATGGGTCTCCTTGTCGGGGTGGGACTGTGGTGGTTTCAGGAAAAGACCAAAGTGGGCGCTATTGTACGGGCCGGAGTGGATGATGAAGAGATGCTTCGGGGGCTGGGCGTGAATGTTCCGCTCTTGTTCACGGCCGTCTTCGCATTAGGCGCCGGCTTAGCGGGTATAAGCGGTGTCCTCGGCGGTCCTTTCGCCGGTGTGGCGCCCGGTATGGATCTGCAAGTGCTTCTACTGGGCTTCGTCGTGCTCATCGTTGGTGGCCTTGGGAGCTTGCGTGGAGCGTTTCTAGGTTCACTCCTGGTTGGCCTATTGGACAACTTTGGCAAGGCTCTCTTCCCGGATCTGGCGTTGTTTACTATCTTCGCACCGATGGCGATCATTCTGGCGATCAAGCCCTCCGGGCTGTTCGGACGGGCATGAAGCGTCGGGTCGTTGTGCTTGGTGCCCTGGGCGCTATCGTCATTCTCATTGCGGCCGGGCAGATGCTGTCACGCTATCAGCTCGGGTTACTGACTCAGGTCTTGATCTTTGGTGTATTCGCCATGAGTCTTGACCTGCTGGTTGGTTACACGGGGCTCCAATCGCTGGGGCACGCGGCCTACTTCGGCATTTCGTCGTACACCATTGCGATCGTTTCCAAGCGCGTGACGGATAACTTCGCAGTGGACGTGCTGGCCGGTTTGGGCGCGGCCATTGTCACGGCGGCACTCTTTGGGCTGTTGGCTCTCCGGACCACCGGTGCGTACTTCCTTATGGCCACCATGGCCGTAGCTCAAGTCCTGTGGGGTATTGCCTATCGCTGGCGGAGTCTGACGGGAGGTGATGACGGCCTACCGGGTATTTCGCGACCTGACCTGGGCGTGTCCTGGTTCTCATTGTGGGACACCACGAGCTTCTATTACCTGACCCTGGTGGTGACAATTGTCACGCTCGTTGTGCTCAGCGTGATCGTGCGCTCTCCATTTGGCTACGCGCTACAGGGTGTGCGTGAAAGCGAGACTCGGATGCGAGCGTTGGGGTACAACACCTGGCGATACAAGTACGCGGCGTTCGTGCTCTCAGGGTTTTTCGCCGGTGTCGCGGGCATGCTCTACGTCTATTACAACAGCTTTGTCAATCCGCATGAGCTGAGTGTGGTGCTCTCCGCGGAAGCGCTGCTGATGGTGATTCTGGGCGGCCCGGGAACGTTGTTTGGGCCCCTCTTGGGGGCCGGCGCCATCGTCTTTCTGCGCAATGTCGTGAGCGGAATGACCGATCGGTGGTTGCTCATCCTTGGCGCTGTCTATGTGCTGGTGGTGTTATTCGCCCCGCGCGGCATCGTCGGTGAGATCAAGGATCGCATTGATAGGAGATCGCGTGCATCCATTGCGCGTTGAGAGCGTTGGGATCCGTTTTGGCGGACTCCAGGCGCTCGAGGATGTCTCCTTCACCATGGAGCCGGGCGAGCGGCGCGTCATCATTGGTCCAAATGGCGCCGGGAAGACCACACTATTCAATGTGATTAGCGGACAGCTCCGCCCCTCCGCGGGAGCGGTCCAACTCTTCGATCAGGACGTTACGAGAATGCCGCCGTACCGGCGCGCTGGGCTTGGCTTGGCGCGCACATTTCAGATCACCAACCTGTTCCCAAATCTCAGCGTCTTCGAGAACCTGATGTTGGCCGTTCAAGCGCTGACGTCGTCCAAGGCAGCTATGCACCGGCCGCTGCGGTCGTATCGCAACATTACAGATCGTACGCGTGATCTACTAGAGGAGTGGCAGCTCTGGAGTAAGCGTGAAGAGCTTGCGCGGCACCTCTCCTATGGTGATCAGCGCGAGTTGGAGATCCTGATGGCACTGGCGGGATCGCCGAAACTGCTCCTGTTAGATGAGCCCACCGCCGGACTTTCCACGGCGGAAACGCACCTTGTGGTTGATGTGGTGCGGAAGTTGGATCCAGACATCACGATCTTACTCATTGAGCATGACCTTGATGTGGCCTTTGAGCTAGCGAACCGGGTCATGGTTCTGCACCAGGGTAGACTCCTTCTGGAAGGCACGCCGGATGAGGTCAAGGGGAACGCACAGGTTGCCGAGATCTATCTCGGTGTTGATGACGTTCTGGCTGATCCGGCACCGGGTCAAACGGGTGCGCTGGAGGCTGAGCGTGCTTGATGTGCGCGACATTCACACGTACTACGGTGATAGCTACATCCTGCAGGGGCTATCGCTCCACGTGGAGGCGGGGAGCATCGTGGCAGTCCTGGGGCGAAATGGAGTTGGAAAATCGACCCTTATCCGATCCATCATCGGCTTCACCCCGCCGCGCACGGGCTCTATCCAGTTGGATGGAGAGGAGCTGACTGGCCTTTCTCCAGAGCGCATCGTGCGGAAGGGCGTAGGTCTTGTGCCGCAGGGCAGGCGCATCTTCGGCAGCCTGACAGTTCGCGAGAATCTGCTGGTGGGTGAACGTGCCGCCACAGACGGACGCGGCTGGTCGCTTTCCGACGTGTTTGGACTCTTTCCACGCTTGCAGGAACGACTGTTCTCAAGTGGAAAAAGCTTGAGCGGGGGAGAGCAGCAAATGCTGGCCTGTAGCCGAGCGCTGGTGGGGAACCCAAAGGTTATGCTCATGGATGAGCCAACTGAGGGTCTATCACCACTTTTTGTGCGCGAGCTTGGGAAGCTCATCCTGGAATTGCGATCCCGCGGGAGCACCGTCCTCCTCATTGAGCAGAATCTCGGATTCGCGCTGCGCCTGGCTGACTTTGTGTACGTCATGAATAAGGGGCAGATCGTGCACGCGTCCACGCCGTCTGAGCTTGCGCACAATGATGACATCAAGGGTCGATACCTGGGAATGTAGTCCCGGCGCGTTTGGGGCCGGCACCGTTGAGCGCCGCCTTCGATTCCGGCGATGTCCACAACTGGGCCCTCTGCCCCTCTGGAGAGGGAGGACGGCGGTGCTCACTCAGGCCGTTCTCCTAAGACTTGATGCTCTTCTGTTCTGTGTCATTGATGCGCCTCCAGACGCCACCTATAATCCTTACCAGGTAAGTGTGCTCTGCACCTCAAGGATGGTGATCGGCGTGACTCTTCAAGATCAGGTCATGGAAGATCTCAAGACCGCGATGCGGGCCGGCGATGAGCCGCGCCGCGAGGCCATTCGCATGTTGCGCGCGGCGATCAAGAATGAGGAGATCAGTCGAGGCCATGCGCTGACTGATGCCGAAGTGCTGGAAGTCGTCGCTCGTCAGGCGCGTCGCTATCGTGAATCGATTGAAGAGTTCACCAAGGCGAATCGACTCGACCTCGTTGGGCGTGAGGCGGTCCAGTTGAAATCCATTGAGGGATACCTACCGACACTGGAACCGGCCTCGTCTTTTGAATCGCTCATACGCCAGGCGATTCATGATTCGGGAGTGTCTGACGTGAAGGATCAGGGAAAGGTCATGGGGCGCCTCGCGCCGCAACTTCGTGGGAAGACAGATATGGGCGAGGTGGGCCAGATTGTCCGCCGCATCCTCGAGGAAGGTAGCTAGCAAACGTCTCAGACCCGGGAGCGGCGCATGGTCCACCGGGCCGAGGCGGGTGCGTCGGGTCCCGGGGGTACGCGGTCGCTTCTTCGGCTTGGTCTCTACGCGGTCATTGCCGCGCTCCTTACCGGCTTCTTTCTCACTGTTTCGCTCGTTCCGCGCGCATTTGAACTAAGAGAAGGCGATGTAAGCCCCACCAATGTGCGTGCTCCAGCTCGCGTGAGCTACGTGAGCCAGGTGCGTACGCGAATTGAGCGTGAGCGTGCCGCGGCATCGGCTCCTCCCGTACTGGATATTGACGTTGCGGGCGCTGAGCAGCAGCGCCGCCAGCTCGCCTCGTTACTCCAGAGCATTTCCACCGTCCGTTCGACTCCTTCGCTCACAAACGATCAGCGGGTTGAGCGCGTCTCTCGTCTGGGGGAGCCCCCGATTGCCGATGTTGAGGCGCGCTGGATTGTCTTGCTCCCGGATAGTGCCTGGTTCGCGGTTGCCACGGAGGCCCAGCGACTCCGCCAGGACGTCATGAAGGAGCGCATCTCGGATACGCGCTTGCAGGAGGTCCTCCGAGAACTGCCGCTGCGAGCCAGCGATCAGCTCAATGATACGGACCGGACCCTCGCCGTCAGTATTGCGAGTCGGTTCATTCGCCCGAACCTTCTGGCCAACGTGGAAGCGACGGCCCAGCTTCGCCGTCAGGCACAGGAAGCTGTGGCACCCGTCCAGGTCACCGTGGAAGAAGGGGAAACGGTCCTGCTTCAGGGCCAGGTCGCCACGGCACAAGATCTGGAGAAGCTAGAAATGCTGGGGCTGCGAAACCCGAACGCGGATTGGCGTTCAATTCTTGCTGGCTTTGCATTAGCCGCCCTCTGCACCTCGGCGGTGGCCGGGTATGTGATGGTGTTTCAGCCCAGCCTCATTGTGCGTGAGCGCGCCCTTTGGCTTGTTGGGCTGCTGATTATCCTGACGGTGCTGGCGGCAAAGACGGTATTACCGGCCCGTCCCCTCTGGGTGTATGTATTCCCACTACCGGCTGTTGCGATGTTACTTGCAACGTTACTCGATGGCCGCCTGGCAATGATCGTGACCACAATGCTTGCCATACTCGTGGCTTACGTTGCCGGTGGCTCCCTTGAGATCATGGTCATGTTCACACTCGGCGGCATAGTGGCCAGTGCGGGGTCGGCTGGTATTCAGCGACTGCACCTGTACTTCTTCGTAGGACTGGGGGTGGCAGCGGTCCAAGCGTTGGTTATTGTGCTCTTCCGGATCCCCTCGTTGGGAGACGATCTGCAAACGCTGTCACTCATTCTAGTGGAGTGTCTCATCAATGGCGTCTTGTCTGCTGTGCTGACGGTCGGCACGGTGAGTGTGCTGGGTCGTCTCTTTGGCATCACCACCACAATGCAGCTTCTAGAACTGGCGAACCCGTCACAACCGCTGCTGCGGCGACTGCTGGTCGAAGCTCCTGGAACCTATCACCACAGCATTATGGTTGGCAATCTCGCTGAACGCGCGGCTGAAGAGGTGGGCGCGGACGCATTGCTTGTGCGGGTCGGCGCCTATTATCACGATATTGGCAAGCTCCAGCGCCCATATTTCTTCGTGGAGAATACCGCGCAGGGGGCAAGTGCCCATTCCGGGCTGCAGCCGGAGGCGAGTGCACGCATCATTGCTTCGCACGTGCCGGATGGGCTGGCGTTGGGCCACCGCCATGGCCTGCCTCGAACTGTCATGGATATGATCCCACAGCACCATGGGACGCGCATGGTGAGCTTCTTCTACCAACAGGCCGCGGAACAGACGGGACAGGCACCTGATAAGTCTCGTTTCAGCTATCAGGGGCCTCGCCCGCAGTCGAAGGAGGCGGCCATCCTAATGCTGGCAGATGGCGTGGAAGCCGCCACGCGCGCTATGCGCCAACATTCACCGGAGGCCATCGGTGAGCTCGTGGAACGGCTGATCATGCAGCGACTGTCCGAGGGGCAGCTTGATGAATGCGAGCTCACCCTGCGTGACCTTCACAGGATCAAGGCTGTATTCTGCACCCTGTTGGTCGGCGTGTACCATCCACGCATTGAGTACCCTGAGTCAGCGACGGCCGTTGGCAAGTCTCGTCCATTATCCGCCGGAGAATCGCTTGAAGCCTCCCCGCCTTCCGCGCACTGATCGCCTCTCACTCTTCATTGAGATTCGCCCGCGCACCACTACAGCTCCGCTCCGAGCACTGATTCGAGCTGTGTCTCGGGCGACGCTTGGGCAGACATCCTTCCGAGGCCGGGCCAGGCTCTCTGTACACCTGGTGGATGATTCGGCGATTCACCGTATGAACGCTGAGCATCGTGGTGTTGATGCGCCCACGGATGTCCTGTCTTTCCCGCAACTTGAGGATTCTGGTTTTGTCATTCCGCCGGGGGAAGCCCAGCATGTGGGCGATGTCGTCGTATCACTGGATCGCGCGGAGGCACAGGCGCAGGAGTATGGGCACAGCCTGGAACGAGAGATCGGCTACCTCACCGCGCACGGGATCTTGCATTGCCTGGGCTACGACCACGAGACCGCAGACGAGCAGGCCGTCATGCGGAAGCATGAGGAGTCGGTGATGACGGCGGTTGGTTTGACGCGGTAGTGAGCATCACGTCATCGGATCTAAGGCGGGTCATGCGCAGCTTCACGTATGCGTGGGATGGGATTGTGACTCTCCTGCAAACCCAGCCCAACGCGCGGGTTCACGCGCTGCTTGGGATCGCGGCCGCGGGACTGGCGCTGGCATTCGGCTTATCAGCGCTGGAGTGTGCGATTCTGGCCGTCACAATGGGCCTTGTCCTTGTGGCCGAAGCCGTGAATACGGCAATTGAGGCGGCGGTGGACCTCGCTAGCCCGGGCATTCACCCAACAGCCCGCCTCTCAAAGGATGTGGCCGCCGGGGCCGTGCTCCTGAGCGCTGTGACCGCTGTGGTGGTTGGGCTGCTTCTGTTTGGACCGCGGATCGCGGCCATGATTGTTCGCTAGGTTTGATTGTGGTTGCGGCAACCGCCCTTCAAATGGGCATTCCCGCGGCTACGAGTTCCACTGCCAGACCGCGGCGCCCCAGCAGAGCCCAGCGCCAAAAGCCACCATGGCCAGGTGATCGCCCGTATTCAATCGCCGCTCTGACAGCGCTTCAGTGAGGGCCACCGGAATTGAGGCGGAGGACGTATTGCCGTAGCGGTCCACGTTGGTGAACATCACACCATCGGCAACATTGAGCTTGGTCCGTGCTGAATCCACGATGCGTATGTTCGCCTGGTGGGGAATCATGAGCTGAATGTCACTCGTGCAGAGCTGGGCTTGGCTGATCGTTTGATTGAGCGCCTCAGTCATCTTCGTTGTCGCAAATCGGAAGACCTCACGGCCATTCATGCGCAGGTAATTACCGCGCGCTTCAAGCACCTCATGACTCATGGGAACGCGGCTCCCACCGTCCGGTACGATGAGATGCTTCGCGCCCGCGCCGTCAGAACCGAGGACGAAGGAGCGGAGCCCTCCTGGCTGATCCGTTGCTTCCAGCACCACTGCGCCCGCGCCGTCTCCAAAGAGGACGCAAGTCGTTCGATCAGTCCAGTCCACGATGCGTGACATCACGTCTGAGCCGATGACCAGTACCCGTCGATACGCGCCAGAGAGGACAAACTGGGCCCCCGTGACCAGCGCATAGACAAAGCCGGTGCAGCCCGCATTCAAGTCAAACGCGCCCGCGTGCGATGCGCCCAATGCCTCCTGCACCAATGATGCGGTCGCGGGGAATCCAAGATGGTCCGGTGTAGCCGTGGCAACAAGAATAAGGTCAAGTTCCGCGGCATCCACTCCGGCCACGCACAGCGCGTCCCGCGCAGCGGCCACGGCCATGGTACTGGTGCTTTCACCGTCACCAGCGATCCGTCGCTGGGCAATCCCCGTGCGCGCCCGAATCCAATCATCGGACGTGTCCACCAGCGCTTCTATCTCATCGTTGGTCATGATGCGCGGTGGAAGATACTTCCCCCAGCCGGCGATCTTTACGTGCGGGCGATCGCTCAAACGGATACCTCCCGTGCTCGGGCGAAGCGTGGTTTCAGGCAGACCAAGGGGCTACTCACTGAATCGCGCGAAGATAAGACTGTTGTTGTGTCCCCCGAACCCGAAGGTATTTGACAGCACGTAATTCAGCGTCGCGGCGCGCGCCATATTTGGTACATAGTCGAGGTCACAATCAGGGTCAGGAACCGAGTAGTTGATTGTTGGCGGGATCATTGCTGACCTGATCGCCAGTACGCAGGCAATGGCCTCCAGGGCTGCCCCGGCGCCAAGTAAGTGGCCGGTCATGGACTTGGTTGAGCTCACTGGAATCTGATAGGCGCGTTGGCCGAACAGCGTCTTGATAGCCTGCGTTTCTGCCCGGTCATTAAATGGAGTCGAGGTCCCATGGGCGTTGATGTAGTCAACGTCGTTCGCGGTGATGTTTGCTTTTGAAAGTGCCAGGCGCATGGCTCGCACGGCGCCCTCCCCCCCCGGAGCCGGCGCTGTCATGTGGTACGCGTCCGCGGTATCACCGTGGCTGAGGAGCTC
>JBJXFJ010000059.1:0-2888 GCA_046154735.1 Chloroflexota bacterium
CGAGATCGGGATTGCCGTTTTGTTGAAGCGCCCGTCTGGCCGTGGGAATGCCAACGCCGTAACGCTGCACGAATCCGAGCACCTTGAGTGCTTCCGCCAGGTTCGGGTTGCGATAGTCTGACACACCCGGATTGCCAAAGTTCTCTTTGGTCACCAATCCATAGGGCCCCCCGGGGCTGGTGACTTCAATGCGGTCGTCATACCACGTAACCCGTATGGGCGAGTTAGTGCCCTCATAGGTGCGGTGCATCACCGCATTGCGAATGATCTGTTGGAGGGCGATGAGTGGATACGCGGAAACACGGTGCTCACGCGCACCAGAGGTAAGGTCGACCTTGGTGCGATTGTGCGCGGTGATCTTGTCCTCCACACGCCGCAGAACATCTGGCAGGGCGCCGTCAATTGTCTGCTCATCGAGGATGTCGTCATCCAGCCGTTGTCCCGCGATGCGTAAGAACTGTACATACGCGCCAGGCAGAAAATCTCGGGGGCGGTACGCGAGAACTAAGACTCCCAGGGCGGTGGGCGTGGGATCATCAGCGCTCCAGACCATCTTGGTGCTCGCCAGGCGCTGCTCGTAGGGTCGGTTATTCGCCTCCAGGACATCCGGTGCAAATGCGGCTGGCAGGTACGTTTCCTCAAATTGAAGCTTGTCCAGGTCAGTGAGCAATGCTGACCTGATCGGCTGGATGTCGAACGGACGATCGCCGTAGCGTCGCTTCTCGTTGAGTATCCGCTCATCCTGTACCGTGGCGATGGCGCGACGCGGTCCGACGCGGATATGCACACGGCCTCGGTACCGCACCGGCGGTGAGTCTCCGGGTTCCACTGTGATCACCGCAATCTCAGTGCCATTCAGCGTGCGCTTGCTTACCGTGAGTGTGGGTGGTGGGAGAATATTACCGTCGGACTTGATGTCGGAGAGCTGCAGCAGCAACTGATCCGTGATAGGCAACCCGGCTGGAGAGCCGTCATCCTTCGCGCCAATGAAAATCACTCCCGCAAGCCGATGGTCGGGAAGATCATTGGCAAACGCGCACACGGCTTCCCTGACCGAGGTGGGAGCGGATCCTCCAAAAGACTCCTTACGCTCCACGAGGTCAGATTCGAGATCTGTGAGCATCGCGAGAAGCTCAGCGTCGCTGTAGGCAGAAATGCGGTTCATTGATCGAGGAGCGCGGAAGCGCAGGGCGCACTGGTTGAGATCATCAGACTGATTGTGCCAGAGTTCGAAGCACTCTGGCGCAAGCGATTCAACGCCCCCGCAGCCACCCCGTTCGGGCTTCGGTGATGCGTGGCTGAACAGTCGCACATGCCGGGGCTCACCTCACAACCGTTCGTTAACTCGCTCTTGCACAACGAGAGCATTTCCCCATGCATGACCTCTGCCCGCTTGGGCAGAAACGCCCCAATGTCTCCCGCCACGATTTGATTCCAGGGGATCAGGTGGCTAGTTCAGTTGGGCGCAAGAAGCTCAGGAATTTTCCTATGGAGTCGGGCTCCACAGGGCTATTTACCGCGCTACATGCGCCCATCGCTAATGGCCATGCGCGCTTGGATCTCCGACTCACCAGGATCAGGCTGGTCTCGCCGCTCGGTCTCGGATTGCTCCAGGGGCTGGCCCGGACCGAGGTGAGCCCGGCACAGCCTGGCGATCATCAGACAACTGCGGTGAGATAGGTAACGTCCTCGTCAGCGTAGGTCTTCTGCGTGCTCATGTGAGCCTGGGCGGGGCGCTCATAGGAAGTCGCGCAGCGTAAGCTCCAGGCCCTGGTTGGCCAGCGTCACGTCGACTATGAATTGAAACCCGTATTCAGACTACGTCATCAATTCGAAATCGTACCGATGAGGCGTCCCGAAGCTTGCCTCGCACGGATGGCCAAGCCCCTTCCAGGCCTGATGATTCGCGGACAGACTCTGACGTTCGGATCGATCGTCGACAAAGCCAACAGGATGTAAGGTAGTGGACCGTCTGCCGCGCTTGTGCTTGTTCGTTAGGCGTGAAGTCCAATGGAACTGGCCACGCCGGCAACGCTCCGGTCATGTTTACAAACAGGGAATTTGCACTGGCAGGCGTGATACAAGCTGCAAAACCGGGTGGGGAGATGGACTAGCCTTTCAGGCGGTCGGTAGCAAATTCGGAGACGCAGGGCCATCATCGGCGCGGGCAGATATGTACGGCACCTAGCTCGGGCACCCAGGTTGGTTCGGTCTGAACTGCTGGCGATGCAGCACTGTGCGTGGTGAGGGATCTGGCTGGCTTTCGCATGCCTGCCAGATTGTCAGTCTGAGCGCACCTCGGCACTGAGCGCGAAGTCGTCCCTTCTGGGACTCGAAGTCTTGAGCTCGTATCCACAGGCGCTGTTGCGACAGCGGTAGGTGACCCACGAGCCTTCCGCCTGAGTGTCCTTACGCGTTGCATTCATCGGGTGTCGGCCACTGGGCAGCTATGTCCCTTTGCCATCGTAGAACCGCCCTCTGTACCAGGCACGGGGCTTTGGCCCTGTCAACACACTCCTTACGAACGTGTTAAACGCCACGAGCGCGTGGGGGGTGGGAGTACGTCATACCCTCGGGCTCTGGTGCGAGGGTCTATCCTGAAATCGCCGCGCTCCGATTCCCCTCACGGGCATACGTGGACTAACGCGCCCTCGCATCGCGATTCGGTTCGGCAGCTCCGTGCAGTTCGTTCGAAACGCGCCGGCATAGGCGTGACGGAGGAGGGAGCCAGCTGGTGCGGTGCAAAGTTGCCCGGCCCCCGGGCCAAAGCCGGCCTGGCCCCACTGGGAGCGCTGCCATCCCTGGCGGCCCGGCCGTCGAGGCCGCTCTCCGGACTCCCGGTCGCGGATTGTGATCGCGCGGTGCGGCCCTCAGGGGCCGGGCCGCCA
>JBJXFJ010000069.1:0-4567 GCA_046154735.1 Chloroflexota bacterium
GGCCTGGCTCAAGCTCAGCGCAACGCGCAGGATGGAATCTCCATGCTGCAAACCGCTGAAGGCGCGCTCACCGAAGTCCATGACATGCTCCAGCGGATGCGGGAGCTATCGATTCAAGCGTCAAACGATACGCTTTCCAGCCAGGACGCCTCGGGTGTCAACGTTGAGATTCAGCAGCTCCGTGCGGAGATTGACGCAATTCGGAGTCGCACGCGATTTAACGGGATGAACCTTCTGACAGGGACTCTCGTTACGAGCCTCGCTGGTGCCACTGCAACTGACCTCGTTGTGAATGACGCCGTTGATGCCGCGTCAAGCACAATCGCGTCGGCGATTGACGTCACCGGTGCGCGTTCTGGTGCAACGTTTACCATGACCAGCACCGCGGCCGGCACCCTCACCATGACGCGCAGTGGGGACCTTGTGGCTCAGACGATCAACGTCGCGGCGATTGCGGCAAACGGTACGCAAATGCTTGACTTTGCCACGCTCGGCGTCAAAGTCACGCTGTCTTCAGCCGGTGGCGTGTCGGCAGCGAACATTATCGCCGGTCTCGTCGCTGGCGCAAACGATACGGTGGTGACTACGGGCACAGGCAGCGCGAGTTTCCAGATTGGTCCCAACGCAGGCGATTCACTGTCTGTTTCCTTTGTGGACATGAGCGTCGCGGGGCTCGGCTTGACCACCGTGCTAGACAATTACAATACAACCCAGTCGGTCGCAAACGCCCAAGCCATGATCACCGCGGTGGATACCGCGGTTCAGGCGGTCTCGATCATGCGCGGCGGCCTCGGCGCGCGGCAGAACAGATTGGAGCATACGATTGCCAGTCTCGGTGTGACTCATGAAAACCTGAGCGCCTCGGAGAGTCGAATTCGGGACGCGGACGTGGCCGCGGAAATGGTGAACTTCACTAAGCTTCAGATTCTCCAGCAAGCCGGCACGGCGATCCTGGCCCAGGCAAACCAAATTCCTCAGAACGTCTTGACACTCTTGCGTGGGTAGCGCTAAGCGCTCCCGCAGGTACACACGGAGCCCCGCCGTATCGGCGGGGCTCCGTGTGTGCTTCACGCATGTTTTGGCCATCGGAATCTCATGCTAGATCTACGTGTCAGAGACTTGCCAGCGCAGTTGGCCCGGTGAGCTCCGTGGCTGCTGTTGCAAGCCGAACCGGTCCGAGCTCCGGTGCAGCCCCTGGAGTTCTTCATCTCCGGAGCTTGCCTCAGGCGGGTCTGGTACGATGCTGGTGTGATAGTTGTCTGGCTTGGAATCACAGCCCGCGCAATCGAATCCGCGCGAGATCGAGCGGTGTGGCCATCATGCGTCCGTACTTCGTTGAGCCCTCGAGCGTGGCGTGCCGCCTGAGCTGAAATTGACGCAGCTCCGCTTCGCCGATTCATCCGCTAGCGTCAAAGCGGACCGCTGGGCAGCCATTGCATCCCGCGGTCATGTCCGCGTTGCCCTTCTTCTCCTATTCTCTGTTGCGTATGTGCTGGCGGCCGGCTTCGGACAGGGACTTGCCATTATTCCCGGCGTCTCGATCACGTTCTGGCCACCGGCCGGGATCTTCGTTGCATCGTTGCTCTTGAGTCCCCAGGCGAGCTGGCCGCGGTGGGTCTTAGCCGGCTGTCTCGCGGAGCTGACTTGCAACGTCATCTGGTTCCACAATCCGCTCCATCTGGCACTGGTGTACTTTGCGGCGAATGCGCTCGAGGCATTGACGGCTGCATGGTTGTTGAACCGGGTTCTCGGACGGCCGCTTCGGCTTGCGACGCTGGAGGAGGTTGCCGCCTTTGTTTTGCTTGCGGCCGGAATCGCGCCGACGGTCGGTGCAACCGTGATCGCGGCCACGGACGCGATTATCGGAAAGCACCCGTTCGCCACGGCCTGGACGTTGGTATGGCTCGGAGACTCCACGGGTTTGCTGGTGTCCACGCCCCTCGCTCTGGGGGTGGTTCAGACGTGGCGCGAGCGGGCGAGCATCCCATCGCGTCGGATTCTCGAGGCCGCGGTGCTCACCCTGCTTCTGCTGGCCGGGTCGGTGCTGTCCGCAACGGGGTACCTCCCTACCGCGTACGTGACCCTGCCGCCGCTCCTGTGGGCCGCGGCGCGCTTCCAACTCCTGGGCGCCGCCACTGCGCTGGGCTTCGTTACGCTCATGACAGCGGCATATACCGTGACCGGTGAGGGCGAGTTTGCAGGTCCCCCCGAGCTGATGCAATACAAGATTGTCATGCTGAAGACGTTTCTCGGGATTTCCGCGGTGTCAGCGCTGGCTGTCGCAGCGCTATCTCAACAGCGCGTGCTGGCGATGTTGAGCCTGCAGGAGACCAACGCGGCGCTTGAAGCGCGCGTGGCAGATCGAACGGCGGCGCTGGAATCACTCAACGCCACGCTGGAGCGGCGGGTGGTTGACGCCGTGGCCGAACGCGAGACCGCTGAAGCGCACCTACGCCAGGCCCAGAAGATGGAGGCGGTGGGCCGCCTCACCGGCGGCGTAGCGCACGACTTTAACAACCTGCTCACGGTGGTGATCGGCAATCTTGCCTTGTTGCGCCGACGAGTTGAGGGTCTGGATGATCCTCGTCTCATGCGCTTGGTCGATAACGCCATGGATGGGGCCAAGCGTGGCGCCCAACTCAACCATCGTCTGCTCGCCTTCTCGCGCCAGCAGCCGCTCCAGCCCAAGGTGGTCGACGCCAATGAGCTCGTCGAGGGCATGCTCGATCTGCTGCGGCGCACGCAGGGCGAAGACATCGCCATCGAGACGGTTCTGGCCGACGGGCTGTGGCGCGCGGAAGTTGACCCGAACCAACTGGAGAATTCGGTCCTGAATCTCGCCGTCAACGCATGCGACGCCATGCCGGACGGGGGCAAGCTCACGATCAGAACCGCCAATGTGCAACTCAACGAGGCCTCTGAAGCGAGCACGAACGGCGAGATCAAGGGCGGTCAGTACATCCTGGTGAGCGTGTCGGATACCGGCAGCGGCATGTCGCCCGAGGTGCAGGCGAGCGCATTCGAACCTTTCTTTACGACCAAACCTGTCGGCAAGGGCACGGGGCTCGGTCTCGCCCAGGTGTACGGCTTCATGCGCCAATCAGGCGGGCACACGACCATTGACTCCGAGCTCGGACAAGGAACGACTGTGGAGCTCTACTTCCCGCGTCTCAAGCCGAGCGAGGAGCTCGTTCGGGCTGAGTCGACGGTTGACCGCGCGGCAGGTCTCTCCCCGACGATTCCGGCTGGGGCGGGCGAACTGATCCTCGTCCTCGAGGATGAGCCCATGGTGCGTGACCTCTCGGTCTCCGTGCTTGAGGATGCGGGCTACCGCGTGCTCGCCGCTTCGGATGGTCTGAGCGCACTCACGCTGCTGCGGGAGCATGCTGGTGACGTCAGGCTGTTGTTCACCGATGTGGTCCTCACGGGAACGATGAACGGCCGCGAGGTGTCCGAGGAGGCCGTGAAGATCTGCCCGACGATCAAGGTCTTGTTCACGACGGGCTATACGCGCGACACCAAGATCATCAGTGGACGGCTCAATGACGAGGTGGCGTTGATCCGTAAGCCATTTGAGACCGCGGATCTGCTCGCTCGCGTGCATCAGATCTTTCATGGGGCATGATGACCTGGTGTCACGTTCGGCTCGGGCCCATTCCAGAGCGCATCAACGCGCCTGACGAGACCGGGGAAGAGCGACCAGCGAAACGACTCTACTGGATACCCCTGCGCAGCAAGTTTGAAATCCCCACCAATTTCAGCCGATCTTCAGCAATCTCGACACATTCAGGTTGTACGCCCTTTCCCTAGCGAGCATCACACCAATCGGGGTGTGATTGAGCCGACCGAGCGGCCTACGCTTGAGGTGGCAGGAGATGGACACGAGCAACGCACCTGAGGGCCCCTGGTATTCAAGGACTGGCGGTGGAGTCACGTACAACTCCCCGTCGATGACCTCGTAGCGATTCTCGACTTCGGGCGAATTGATGATGTCGTCGGCTCAGAACCAGGCACTTTTCGAAACAGCCATGGTCCATCTCGTTCCCCTGCGAGTGTAAGCGCCCCTATCCCGGATAATTCGCCGGAGTTTGGAGGTGGTGGATGGGCCCGCACCGGGCGTTCCGTCCTAGCGCATCAGCGGCATGGGGCAACCCTCCGAGCCACCCGGGCGCATGCCTCATGACCGGTGCACCATTCGGGTGTGCGGCGGCTCCCGGTAGCGCGGTGGTCTTGTGCCCCGCGCCCGAGGATTCATCAAGTACCGTGTATCCGCCAGGGGTGAGGGCATCCTCGGGCGCGGGGCCCAAGACCGCCGCGCTACCGGGGATGTTTGATCTCGACGCGTGCGTTCCGTCACTCCGCATCCGAACGCAGCACCTGCCCAGGAAGCCCTCCGAGCCACCAGGGGAACCTGCCACATGCCCGGTGAATCATCCGGGAAATGCGTTCTCGGAGGTCACCTCAGTCAGCACCGTGGTCGCGACCGCGCGATAGAGCGGTCAGGCCTTCTGCCAGTGCTGGGCAACAACAATACAACGCAGTCTGTTGCGAACGCTCAGGCAATGAT
>JBJXFJ010000097.1:0-6433 GCA_046154735.1 Chloroflexota bacterium
GGCCGTCTCGTGGCGTCGTTCTTGATCTCCCGCCACTTGCGCTTGCCGCACCCATGGATCAGACTACCGAGCCACTGGCAGATGGCGAGCGAGCACGTCGTGATGGTGACGTGGATTCGGCGGTCAACATCTATCGGGCTCTACTGAACAATGCGGACCAGAGTCTCGCGGAGGAAGCGCGGGGCCGCCTGGCCGGCCTTGAATTTGCCCGAGAGCGGTTCACCGAAGCATCCGCTGAGATTCAGCCTCTCCTTAGCTCCCCATCACCAGCGCTGAGAGAACGGGCCATGTTTCTCCTGGCGGAGATAGGGCGTGCCAATAAGGATTGTGCGAGCGCCGGACCGCGGTATCAGTCTCTCATTGCGGGCAACGCGTTGCTTGCACCGTACGCGCGTCTGGGCTTGATTCAATGCCTGGAGACAAGTGGCGAGACGGATACGGCAGCGCAGCATGCCCAGGCGATGCTGGATCAGGATCCGCATCGACGCCTCCGTATCGAGGTGCTCGAGAAGTTGGCCTCGTTGGATCTGAAGCGGGGGAACGGCAAGAGATACCTCCAGATCCATGATGATCTCTTCACATTGGGGGCCACGCGCACGTATCGGGGCTCGATGCTCTTTGCAAGCGCAGAGGTCGCTCGCGATCTTGGAGATCGAAGCCTGTCCGTTCAGAAGCTCAGCACACTGGTGCGCGATTTTCCGGAGCATCCGCGCGCCGCGGCGGCGCTGGATAGGCTGAATTCGCTCCAGGAGACCGGCGCAATCACCTGGACTCAGGCAGCGCTGGTGCGGCTCAATGCGCGGCAGCCAGAAGCAGCGATGGATGGGTTCAACGTCGCCATCGCCGAATCACCGGACGGTCCGGAAGCCGCGACAGCTCGGTACAACCGTGCCGTGATGATCTTGCGCCAGGGACTTGAGTCTGAAGCGGCGCAGGAGATGCGCGCAGTGGCAGAGCGCCATCCGGATAGCGCCATTGCGCCGACAGCACTTCTCCGGGCTGGACGGATCATCGAGAGCAATGGCGGGCTGGATGAGGCCCGTCAGATATACGGCCGCCTGGCATCAGTCTATCCCGCCACAAACCAGGGGCGGAACGGCAGATTCCGCCTCGGCCTGCTGAGCTACCTTCGCGGCGACCTGCCTGGCGCCATCGCGACCTGGGAGCTGCTGGCAGCGGATACGGCCGAGCGAGATTTGCAAGCCCTTGCTTTGCAGTGGCAGGGGAAGGCACACCGCGAACATGGCAATCCAGGTGCGGCTGAGGCCCGGCTCCAACGCGCACTTTCAGTGGGACCGGACACATTTGGTGGCATTCGGGCCGGAGCGTTGCAGGTTGGAGATACTCGGTCCGTGCACGCCTTTCAGCCACTGGTGCTTCCACCGGCTCGCGCGGTGGCATCGGACGTGAGTCTGGACGAGTGGTTGCAGGCCAAGGGAACGAACCGCGCGGAGCTTGCGGCGCTGGTCAACACTGAGCCGATGTATCGCCGTGCGCTTGAGCTTACTCGACTCGGGCTTCGCGAGCAGGCGACCTGGGAGTTTGACGGATTGGCGGAGCAAGCCAGTAAGCATCCACAGGCGGCAGCACGGCAATTTCTGCTGGCTTCCACGCAGATGTCGCTCGGCTACACGGCGTTGGCACTGCGCACAGCGGAGATATCAGCCCGTGAGCAGGGCGTGCCTCGGACCAGTCTGCCCAGCTCGTTCTTACGGCTGCTCATGCCCCTGGCGTTTGAGGATGCGTTGATTGGCGGTGCTCATCGACATGGGGCAGATGCGCTGCTATTTGCCGCGCTCGTGCGCCAAGAGAGTCGATTTGAGCCAGCGGCCCGTTCGTCCGCCAACGCGCTGGGGTTGAGCCAGGTTGTCCCGGGAACGGGCCGTGCCATCGCGACCGCGTTGGGGCGTGCGGATTTCACCGATGAGGACCTCCTGAAACCGGCGGTCAATCTAGATTTTGGGGCCTATTATCTCGCTCGCCAGCTCGATCGTTTTGGCGGACTCATCCTGCCCGCGCTGGCAGCCTACAATGCCGGTCCCGTGGCGGTGGATCGCTGGTTGAACGAGTACGGCCGCGCCGATATGGATGTCTTCGCCGCGCGGATTCCCTATAGCGAGACAAGCTACTACGTACAGGTTGTGTTTGAGAATTACGGCCTATACCAGAGGATCTACCGAGGCGAGTAAGCGAGGACCGCGGAGGCAGCAAAGACGGTTCACTCCGGAATGTATCCTTGCTCTCCTTTTTGGCCTCCCGGTGTTAACTCTTTAGCGCGGCGATTACCTCAGCTACATGCACCTTGGGCGTGACCTTGCGCCAGATTTTCTTGATCGTTCCGTCCGTGTCGATTAAGAACGTAGACCGCTCAATGCCCATGTAGGTGCGGCCGTATTGCTTCTTCTCCACCCAGACACCGTAGGCATTGGCTAACTCCCTTTCCGTGTCTGCCAGGAGTGGGAAGTTCAGGTTCTGCTTCTGTGTGAAGTTGGCGTGGGATTTCACGCTATCCGGACTCACGCCTAGTACCGCCGCGCCTAGCTCCTGCACCTCGACCAGATTGTCGCGAAATGAGCAGGCTTCCACGGTGCAACCGGGAGTGCTGTCCTTGGGGTAGAAATACAAGACCACCGCTTGCTTGCCTCTGAAGTCCGCAAGGCTAACGGTCTCGCCGCTCGTGCTCGGAAGAGAAAAATTTGGCGCTGGCGCGCCTTCTTTAATCATGCTCTCACTCAAGTTGATATCTCCAAGGGGTTCTGAGTTTGATCATTTCGCGTGCGTCAGATCGATGATCAAAGGCAGCGAACGTTAATGTCAAGGCCTGAGAATCCGATTCATCAGCTTTGAATCGCATGGACTCTCCGCCAGACAACAGCCGCGTACATCGAGATTGCAATAAGACCCAGGGTGGAACCGGCGGCATAGGTGGCGGGGAAGCCGATTCGCTCGGCGAGGAAGCCACACAGGGCTGCGCCGACACCCGTGCCGATGTCAAAAAAGGTTGTATGCGTGGCCATGGCCGAGCCGCGCTCCGATGGCTGGGTGATGTCCACAACTAACGCGTTGAGTGAGGGCGTGACCAGGGCAAAGGCCGTGGCAAAGATTGCGCCCGAAACCAGCATCAAGGGCAGCGTATCGGCGATGGAAAGAATCAGCATGGAGACGGTGCTCAGAGCCAGGCCGGGGATGATGGCCGGCCCGCGGCCGATCCGATCCGAAATTCGGCCGGCTGGACCGCGCACAAGCATCAGGATGCCTCCATACACGGCAAAGTAAAGGCCTGGGTCGTCCACGCCTTGCACCCGCGCATAGAGTGGCAGGAAGAGAATCTGGGCGGCATAGACCATAGTGAACAGGCACAGGATGATAGCCGGGCGGAATGCTGCAGGATGGAACAGCCCCAGGATCAGCCGTGAGCGTATTCCCGTGATTGTCACGGCTGGCCGTGGCGGCTCACGCACCGAGAGCGCGCCAAGGACCCCAAGCGCGGCCAGGACGGCGGCCAGGAGGTACAGGGCGCCGAACCCGGAGTTTTGAATGGTCTGGAAGGCGATCCAGGGGGTCACGGCCAGGGCCACGTGGCCCAACAGGCCGTAATAGCCCAGAGCTTCACCCCGCCGCTGAGCTGGAACAATGTCTCCAACCATGGTGTTACCGGCAGTGCCATAGCCCGCGAAGCACGCGCCATGGAGCGCTCGAACGACGAGTAGCCCGAGGACGCTGCCGGCGAGTAGATATCCCCCACTGGTCAGGATCAGGAATCCGAGGCAGAGCGTCATGACGGCCCGGCGCCCCCAGATGTCAATGAGTCGCCCAAGAGGGACACGTAGGAGCACCGCGGCGACGTAGAAGGCACTCAGGGCCAGGCCCACATCCCCTTCCGTCCCGCCAATGGGACCGGTGATGAGCAGCGGCAGACTTGTCACGGCCAGCATGTGGACGGCGAAGTTAAGGCAGCCGGTGGTGCAGAGCAGCGCGAAGTCCCGAGTGAGCAGTCGAGAGCTTGCAGGCGGGGAATAGGCGGCAGAAGTGAGATCAGTCACGGGCGATGCGAGTATACGCGCGCGGTGTATCTGGAGCGAGTCCTCCCCAGTGAAAGTGTTAACGGACATTATCGAATCGTTGCCCACGGCTTAACGGCAGCGCCTGTTCTATGGCGTTACCGTAAATAGCAGGTCCTGAAGGGGCCAAATCGAACAACGGGAGACTATCTCAGATGCTGTTATCGAACTTGCGCGGAACCGTGATTGCCCTCATGAGCGCCCTATTGGGCGCAACGATGTTGACCAGCTCAGCCTTCGCCTGGGACGGCTGGGTGCAGGGGACTCCCGACCAGCTTGGGAGCGGGGCCACCGGCTACTTCATCTGGCACAACGACAACGGTTGGAACTTACGCACGCACAACGACCCCAACGGGGCGCTGTACGCCGGTCGGATTCACACGAACGGAATATTCCGTGATGTCAACCTGGTTCGGGCCGAGAGCACAGAGCACCTCTCCGTGGGAAACGGTGGGCACACCCTCCACTTCAGCTTCAAGACGTATGACCATATTGACGGGCTGAATTTCCGAATCGAGGGCGGATCCACCCTGAGATTCGATCTCGAAACGAACGGCCACCAGACCCAAATGCGCCAGGTGTTCATTGGTGACGCGGGGCGACATCCGTCAAGCAATCCGTTCTCGCTGGTGCGCTAATAGCGGGGCAGACGGACGACACAAGCGTGAGTGACCTCTGTGTTTTCCGTCCTGCCACCCTGGAGCCGTCAGGCCGTCCCGGGTGGCGATGGTGGGCGTGGGCGATCAATTCCATACTCCGTCTACACGGGCATGCGTATCCAAAAGGATGCGCCATGGCCCAGGGTACTTTGAACGCCTACGGTGCCGCTATGCAGGGTCACAATGTGCTTGACCAGGGCGAGGCCGAGGCCGCTGCCGCGCAGCGGCGAGTTGACCGCGGCGGCGCCTCGGAAAAATTTCTCCCAGACCCGTTCTTGCTCATTCTCCGGCACACCTGGACCCTGGTCGGTCACGTCGATAGAGAGAACGCTAGCCTGGAGTGAAGCCCGTAAGGTGATGGGCCCATCCGGCGCAAAACGCGCGGCATTGGCCAGTAGTCCTCCCACCACTTGCTTCAGCCGGTCAGGATCAACTTCGCCGCTCATGCCGCCCTCAATGGTGGCACTGAGTCGATTACCGTCGAGTGAGCCGGAGAATTCGCCGGCAACCGTGTTTAGAATCTCGGTCAGTGAAACCGGGACGCGCTTGAGTTCCATCCGATCCTGCTCGATGCGTGAGAAGTCCAACAGATCGTCTACCAGGCGCGCCATTGTCCGGGAGCCGGTATGAATCTCCCTGGCCATATCCTGGACTTGCTCACTGTTCAGCCGTTCGCCACGCGCAATCAGCAGCTCGGAGTAGCCATGAATCAAGCTCAGTGGCGTGCGCAGCTCATGTGATACGGTGCTGAGAAACTCTGTCTTGAGTCGGGCCAGCTCATCCAGCGCCTCCGCTCGAGCTGCCTGTTTGAACAATCGACAATTCTCTATTGCAATGGCGACGCGCCCAGCAAAGATAGATATGATTTGTCCGTCCTCAGAAGTAAATGCCCGCGTTGGCTCATCGTGGGCCAGCGCAATGACGCCCAAAAGTCGATCCTGGTATATGAGCGGTTCAGCAAGCGCGGCGATCATTGGTCCGCCGTCAACGACGGCCTCGAGTGCCAGCGGCGAATTTTGATAGTCGTTGACAATGACACTGCTCCGCAGGGATGCCGCCATGCCGGAAATGTCCGAACCCAGTGCCACTGTTTCCAGCGGGAACCCACTGGCCTGATCACTGGCGGCAGACCGGCGCAGGACCTTGTCCGAGTCATCCCAGAGATAAAGCGCGCCGAGCGGGGCGTGGACGAGCTCCACGGCACCGAGCACAGCGAGCTCCAGCACTCGATCCAGATCAAGCTCTTGTGAGAGGTCTGAGGACAATTCGCGGATCGAATCGAGCTGGCGCTGACGTGACTGTTCCTTGGCGTAGAGCCGCGCATTCTCGATGGCCACCGCGGCCTGATTGGCAAACGCATCCAGAAGCTCAACCTCATCGGCGCTGAACTCGTACTTGCGTCGCGTGAGGATATAGACGACTCCAACGACCTCGGTACGGCCCCGGAGCGGCACACCCAACCAGCCACGGAAACCCAGTTTGGCAGCCAAGGCTCGGTGCCGTGGATCGGCCCGCTCATCCCGAGTGAGGTCGGTTGTCTGAACAGCCGCGTTGGTCCGCACCACCTCACCAGTGAGACCTTCGCTCATCGGGTGCTGATCTCGGACAACCAGTGCTGCGTCAGCGCCAAAGCTCGCCACATGGACCAGATTACCTTGCTCAACGAGTCGAATGCCGGCCGCTTCGCCCCCGATCAAGTTTGCGGCATCCTCC
>JBJXFJ010000104.1:0-14266 GCA_046154735.1 Chloroflexota bacterium
GGGGATAACAGGCTGATCTTGCCCGAGAGTCCACATCGACGGCAAGGTTTGGCACCTCGATGTCGGCTCGTCGCATCCTGGGGCCGGAGCAGGTCCCAAGGGTTGGGCTGTTCGCCCATTAAAGCGGTACGCGAGCTGGGTTCAGAACGTCGTGAGACAGTTCGGTCTCTATCCGCCGTGGGCGCAGGGAATTTGACAGGAGCCGTCCCTAGTACGAGAGGACCGGGACGGACGGACCTCCGGTGTACCAATTGTTCCGCCAGGAGCATCGTTGGGTAGCCGTCGTCCGGTTGGGATAACCGCTGAAAGCATATAAGTGGGAAGCCCACCTGAAGATGAGATTCCCCACTGGGTTAACCAGGTAAGATCCCAGCGAGACCAGCTGGTAATAGGCCACAGGTGTACGACTGGTAACAGTTTCAGCTTAGTGGTACTAATGATCGAGGGCTCATGCGCACCTTCGGGGGCGCATCGGGCCGGCAGGATCGTATGAATATCCGGAGTTCTTCACAGCGCGCGGCGCGCTGACTGCATGGTACAGAGTGACCTTGGTGGCGAGAGCGAGATGGACCCACCCGTTCCCATCCCGAACACGGAAGTGAAACGTCTCAGCGCCGACGATACTGCGTGGGCAACTGCGTGGGAAAATAGGCCGGTGCCAGGGTCACTCTCCGCCACCCCGGTGCGGGGGCGACCATTGACGATGTTGACGCAATTCAGTACACTATAAGAACGACGCGGGATGGAGCAGTGGTAGCTCGTCGGGCTCATAACCCGAAGGTCGCTGGTTCGAATCCAGCTCCCGCTACCGATGGCCAGGGGGGTTCCTCTGGCTTTTCGTTTGCCCCCATCGTCTAGAGGCCCAGGACGCGGCCCTTTCAAGGCCGAAACAGGGATTCGAATTCCCTTGGGGGCACCACCTTCCTCCTCCGACTGGTTCGCGCTGCTCCGGCTTTGCGCCCGCCTCATAGCCTCGTGTGCGCCCATCAGCCGATCCCGGATGCATGTGGATTTCTCGAGGACTTGCTGCTACCTTGGATACTGCGTCCACGGGGAGCCGACTGCGAATCGGACACACGGGACTTCCACAAATGAACGCAGTTGCTCTGGCACATTGGTTCAGGCCAGGGGCTTTCACTTAAAAGTGCTCGGCTTCGCTTGAAGATTGCCGCGGGCCGTGTCTCCGGTGGGGTCGTTTTGCGGTAGGGTACACTTGGGATGCGGGTGGTTTCCAGGTGTGCATGCTGGATCCATAGCGCAGGAGCCATGGCAGAGACGTCACTTCCCAGCGGCACGGTCACCTTTTTCTTCACCGATATTGAGGGTAGTTCCCGTCGTTGGGATGAGTTTGGCGCTGCCATGGATACCGCCATAGCGCAGCATGACCATCAGTTGGCGGACATCGTGGTGCGTCATGGTGGAGCGGTATTCAAAACGGTTGGTGATGCGGTGTGCGCCGTGTTTGAACGTCCGCTTGATGCGGCGCTTGCCGCCATAGACGCGCAGCGCGTGTTTCAGCAAGACTCTTGGGATGCCGTGGGTGGTATCCGTGTGCGGATCGCTCTCCATACGGGACTCGCCTACGCGCGGGGCCGAGATTATCTGGGGCCGGTGGTCAATCGCGTTGCTCGAATCGTCGCGGCAGCCCATGGTCAGCAGACGATAGTCTCTCAAGGTACCGCGGATCTCATTGTGGATGAGCTCCCCGCGGGCACCACATTGCTCGACTTGGGTGAGCATCGATTGAAGGATCTCGCGCGCCCAGAGCGCATTTATCAGCTCACGGCGCCGGGGTTGCGCTCGCAGTTCCCGACTCTTCGGTCACTTGATTGGCATCCGAATAATCTTCCCTCCCAGCGAACCAGCCTGGTTGGGAGAGAGCGTGAGATCGCGCTGGCCCGTGACTTGTTGGTAGAGCGGGGCGTCAGGCTCGTCACTTTGACTGGCCCTGGCGGAGTCGGCAAGACGCATCTCGCGCTTCAGCTTGGCGCGGAGCTCTTGCATGAGTTTTCCGACGGTGCGTTCTGGGTACCGCTGGCGACAATTTCGGATCCCGCGATGGTGTTTCCGGCAATCGCCGGTGTGCTGGGTGTTCGGGAAGCGGTTGGTGTTTCATCGTTCGATAGTGTGGTCAATGCGTTGCGTGATAAGCATCTCCTGCTCATCCTGGACAATTCTGAACAGGTCGTATCGGTGGCCACAGACGTGGCCGCGTTGATGGCTGCCTGTGTTCACGTTCATGTGCTGGTGACCAGTCGAGCGCTGTTGAGACTGTATGGTGAGTATGACGTGCCCGTGAACCCATTGGCGGTTCCTCCGGCTCGGCGGGCTCCCTCTCTGGAAGAATTGATGCAATACGACGCAGTCAATCTCTTTGCTGATCGTGCGCGTGCCGTTCGTCCAGAATTCCATGTGACCGAGGGGAATGCAGACGCGGTTTCGGAGCTCTGTCGTCGACTGGATGGACTGCCTCTGGCCATTGAGCTTGCGGCTGCCCAGGTGCGCCTTCTTACCCCTCAGGCTACGCTTGCCCGTATCGATCGGAGCCAGGGATCATCCCAGCAACTCCGTGTGATTGGACAGGGACCACGTGATGTGCCAGCGCGCCACCAGAGTCTCATTGCAAATATCGCCTGGAGCTATGACCTACTGGATGAGGCTGAGCGAGTCCTGTTCAGGCGCCTCGCCGTGTTTGTTGGAAGCTGCGGATTCGATGCCATTGAGCGGGTCTGCGCCGGTGACACGGCGCTGGATCCGCTCGATATTCTGGCAGCACTCGTAGATAAGAGTCTCGTACGGGTAGATGGGTCATCCGGTGAGCCGCGCTACCGTATGCTCGAGACAATTCGCGTCTTTGCGCTGCAGAAGCTCGCCGAGTCTCGCGAGCTTGAACACATTCGGAATGCTCATCGAGACTACTTCCTCAGCGTCGGGGACTATGCTGAACAACACTGGTGGGGACCGTCTCAAGCGGAGCTCCTTGTTCAGCTTGAGCGTGAGCAGGATAACCTTCGGGCCGCGTTGCGTTGGTGTCTTGACCAAAATCAGATTGAAGTGGGATTGCACCTGGCCTCTTCAGTCTGGCGTTTCTGGGAGGCGCGGGGGCGTCTTCGCGAGGGACGGGAATGGATTGAGCGCCTTCTTGCCTTGGCCGAAAGTGGGGTGAGCGACTCGGTTCGCGCCCGGGCATTGAGTGGCCTTGGAATCTTGGCGTTTCGCCAGGGGGATTACACCGTCGCCCAAAGCTCGCAGGAGCAGAGTCTCAACGTGCGTCGGGCACTCGGAACGGTTAGTGGCATCGCCATGTCATTGAGCCATCTGGGAGATATTGCGCGGCAATTGGGTGACCTGGATCGTGCTCGAACGCAGTACCAGGAAAGCCTCGATCTGCGCCGCTCCATTGGGTACCGAACCGGTGTGGCTATCTCACTTTCCAAGCTCGGGCTCATTGCTCGGCTTGATGGGGATCTGAAACTCGCCGAAGACCTCTTTGAAGAGTCGCTTCAGATCCATCGAGCGGTGGGTAATCGATCCTGGGAAGCCGCCACGCTCAATTATCTTGGGCGTGTCGCGTTTTACCAGCATGACGCGATTCGGGCGCGGGCGCTTCACTCGGAAAGTCTCGAGATTCGTCGTGAAACCGGCGAGGCCTGGGAGATGGCCATGGCGTTGTGTCATCTGGGCGATGCGGAATTGAAGATTGGTGATCTCGATCGGGCCCAAGCCGCGCTGGTCGAGAGTTTGCATCATTGGAATGAGCTCGGTGATTCTTGGGGTGTGGCATACGCCCTCGAGGGACTCGGACATCTCATGCTGGTGCGTTCGGAGTGCAACCTGGCAGCGCGACTCTTTGCCGCCAGCGGCGAAACCAGAGAGCGGTTGGGGACCCCGCCTTCAGCGGCGGGCCGGGCACGGCTGAATCAAGCGCTTGCGGAATGCCGGGAAGCGCTGGGCGAGACTGCTTTCCGTCATACATGGGATGAAGCCAACCCATCCACCACAGCCATGCTTATCCGTGAAATGCTGAGTGCGCCATAACGAGTGGCACACCGATCAGGGGACCTGGCGTGCTGGGGTTAGAACTGCACCTTCGGTACGGCACGTTCGGCGTCGTCGGTAATGGTGAAAAGCGCTTCTGCGCTAAATCCGAGAGCTCCGGCAAACAGGCTTGCGGGAAGAGTCTCGCGTGCCGTGTTGTATTCCATCACGGAGTCGTTATAGGCCTGGCGTGAAAACCCCACACGGTTCTCTGTTGAGGCAAGCTCCTCCTGCAAGGCGAGCATGTTCTGGTTTGCTTTGAGATCGGGGTACGCCTCTGAAACGGAGAAGAGTGTGCGGAGAGCGGAAGTGAGTGCGTTCTCCGCCTCGGCCCGCTCAGTCACATTGGCCCCGGCGCTGATCGCGCGCGCGCGCGCATCGGTGACCTGTTCCATCACCCCCTGCTCGTGAGCCATGTAGCCTTTGACCGCTTCAACAAGATTCGGGATGAGGTCATGGCGCCGTTTTAGCTGCACGTCAATCTGCGCCCAGGCATTGCGCACGCGATTTCGCCGGCCAATGAGGCCGTTATAGACACCCACAATGTATAGCGCGATGGCGGCAATAACGCCGATCGTGATCAGAAATTCCACTGAGTGCTCCTTATCGTCTCGTCATCACTTGTTGATCCCCGGTACCAGAAGCATGATCACAAGTCCCATGCCGATCTCAAATGCCAGAAACGCAAGCATTGTCATGAGTCCAATGACCACAGACATGAGCCCACCCACCAGAATCATCAGAGGCACAATGATGACGGTAGCCAGGCCTCGGTTCCACCCGGAAGCTAAAGGAGCTCCACTGCCTCCATCCCTGTCCAGGTATGCACCCTGCGCGGCTAAGCGTGTGAGCCGTTTTCCAAGCGAGGGGTGCATATCACCCATGGAGAGCGTCTCGCCCCCAAGCGTGGCGGTTTGAGTGGAGGCATCTAAGGCGGCCTGCTCTGCCGGCATGCCCTTCGCTGCTTCAAACGTCGCGCGAATTCGCTCCGCCGCGGGCTGATTCTTGAGCTTGTCACGGAGCTCGGTCATCCGACGCACGCGATCTGCCATGGCGCGTTCCTGAATGACCTCTCCTCCAACGATGAAGAGGTGCGTTGCCCACTGTCCCCCAGGAATGAGCCCACCGCGCTGTGCCAGTGCTTCCAGAGCACGGCCGAGCCCTGTGGGGTTACGGGTGAGCTGCACGGCCGTCGCATCAGCCAGGAAGCGGCGTGTTCGCCAGGCCCAGGCAATCGTCTGGCCCATCAGTAGACTGCCAATCACGGTGAGTACCATCTTGCCAAAGAGGCTGAGCAGGAGCCAGGGGATCAACACTATCCGCCTTACCATCAAGACGCCTTTCCAGAACGGGTTCAAGCCCTGGGCTTCAGGGGCGTCAAGGATAAGGTTGATTTCATTCATGCGCTTATCAGCCATGCTCTCTGCGAGGAGCGAGGCGGCAATGACCGAGCTGCTCTGATCGCGAGTGACTCCGCCAGGCAGCAGTGCTTTGATGAAGCGAAACATTGATCCACGTGCATGTCCGCTAATTGGAAGGTCCAGCACCGTAGCAAGAAAACCTAGCGTCTGAAAAACAGACAGGATCAGTACGCCGATGCGTAAGTCGCCATTGCCAATGGAGCCAATCAGGTGGCCGAGCACTCCTTGAGTCTCGTCTCGATCAAGTTCATCCAGGAGTCGGCGCGTGACAATAACTTTGGCATCCATAGGTCCTGTGCCAATGGCAGCAGCATTCGCCACTGGGGCGTCAATGAGCAGTACATGAGGTGGCGGGAGGCCTGCCGCAATGGCCATTTCCTGGACCACGTTCACAAGCTGCTGCTCCTCTAGGTCACCGATCCGCGGTTCTCGCGCTCCGAGCTGGAGCAGCACGCCGCCAACACCGTCTGACGTGAGGACCATGCGAAGCCACAGCCAGGTGGCAACGATGCCGAGGATTCCGGGACTGAGCAAAATGAGAATTGTACCGGCCACGCCAAACGCGTCGCCGGGCTTCAAGTAGTCCAGACTGTCAATAAGGTTGCTCATCAATTGCCAGGCGAGCCTGAATGGTACCCAGACCTGATCCGGCACGGGTGAGACCAGCCCCATAAGGCGGATGGAGACCGCTACGGCGCCGTAAACCAACGGTCCCACAATGGCACTGAACGGAATGGCGGTCACAACAATGGCGACAATGCAGAGTGCCGTTACTTGCCAGGTTGCGCGCCGGTGTCGAGCTTGCTCTTCAAAAAAGCTCGTTCGATCAAAGGGGCCCAGAATGGGCTGCCAATCAGTAGAGATGTCATTCGTGGAGGCGTCGATCTCCGGTCGCGCGTTGTCGTCCTGCACTCCGCCTCCGCTCTGCGAGATGCGTGGATCATACCGCACCATTGCCGGTCCACTGGGAAGTGGGCTCCGCACAACGGTCTGGAAACTGGCCTGGAATCGCTGACTGGTAGGAAATGGCTATCATGCGTGAACCGAACGAAGGGGAGTGATGACGTGGAGCTACCGCGCGAGGTGACACTCCGAGAAGTGGGCACCAGGGACGGGATCCAGATTCTGGGTGTCCAGATCCCCACTGAAGAGAAGATCGAGCTCATCGAGCGACTCGTGGATGCCGGCGTCCGGCGCATTGAAGCCACATCGTTTGTGCACCCCACGTACGTGCCACAGATGGCAGATGCGGAGGCAGTGATGCGGTCGGTGAAGCGGCAGCCGCACGTTTCATATGAAGCACTGGTGCCAAACGCGCGCGGCGCGGAGCGAGCGCTCTCGGTAGGAGTAGATCGGCTGGTGCTCGTGGTGGCTGCCAGTGAGACGTTCAATCAGAAGAACGTTCGGATGTCACTGGCCGATTCATTTAGCTCGTTCGAGGAGGTTGCGCGGTTGGCGCATGAGGCGCATGTCCCCATCAAGGGCGGATTGGCCACCTCGTTTGGGTGTCCTTATGAGGGCTACGTTTCAGAAGCGCGGCTGCATCAAGTCATCCAGCAATTTGTGGATCTCGGTGCGGATGAAGTGGGGCTGGCTGACACCACCGGCATGGCCAACCCGCGCCAGGTGACGACCATGATCCCGCCCATTCGCGAGCGATGGCCCACATTGCATCTAGGCCTTCACTTTCACAACACGCGCGGCATGGGGCTCGCAAATGTGTTGGCTGGACTTCAGGCCGGTGTGACCATGTATGACGCGTCCATTGGAGGGATGGGCGGATGCCCATTTGCTCCGCGGGCCACGGGCAACGTCTGTACAGAGGACATGGTGCACATGCTGGATGAGATGGGCATCAGCAGTGGCGCCAGTGTGACCAAGCTCATTGAATGCGCCAAGTTTACCGCTGAGCTTGTGGGGGCTGAGCTGCCCGGGCAGGTGATGAAGGCGGGTCCGAGGCGCTCCAGTTAAGCATTCAGCATACTACTGAACCCACCTGGAGCGCGCTCAGGTATCAATGGAACACCCGTCCCGCGTCAATGACAAGAGTCTGCCCGGTGGTGCTTTCGGAGCGGGCAAAACTGAGGACCTGTGCAGCGATGTCTTCCTTGTACGCGGCGCGCTTCAGGAGCGCACCGTCTCTGGCAGCCTGGGCGAACTGCGGCGCTAGATTGTCCGTCATGCGCGTTCCCTCCAGCATCCCGGGTGCTACGCAATTGACCAGAATTGTCGGGGCCAGCGCAACAGCCATGCATCGAGTGAGGTGGTTCAGACCGGCCTTCGAGACGGCGTAGGCAATCGAGCTTCCGCCTGGATGGACGCCAGCAATCGAAGAAATGTTGATGATCCGTCCGGCACCCTGCTGCTTCATAACGGGCGCCACTGCCTTGATACATCGAAACGGCCCGGTGAGATTGGTGATAAGAATTTGGTTCCAGACCTCATCAGTGAGCCCCTCGAGATCACTAAACGGCACCCACTGGTTGAAGGCCGCGTCATTCACCAGGATGTCAATCGTGCCAAATTCGGCGAGTGTCTCCGCGACGAGCTTCTGGCAGCCTTCGGTGGTAGCAACATCGGCTTGAAATGGGATGACCCGTGCCTCCGGGTGGCTCATGCGTCGTGCCCGATCTCCCGCCAGCTCGGCCGATTCGCGATACACCAATGCTACATGAGCCCCGGCTCTGGCGAAGGCCTCCACAATGACACCGCCAAGCCCACCGGTCCCGCCTGTCACAATTGCAACTTTTCCTGCTAGCTCCATGCTGCCCCCCCATGCTCCGAGTGTTGGGCGTATGGTAGCAGCCGACGGGGCTCACCTCGTTCAATGCCAGCCGCACGATTCGCTCACCGCGGACGGCTCTGTGCCCGGATCACCTGTCAGGCGCAGGGAGCACAATGCTTCGGATGCGGAGCCAGAGAGCCTGGATGATAGAGCGCTCACCGGAATGTACAAAGTGAGGCTCTGAAGTCACCCATTCTCGGTGTTCATGGTCTAGAAGGTAAAGCGCCCCACGTTGAAGGCCATATGCGGTCAAGTCGGTGATGCCGAGAAATTCCGAGCCATTGTTGATCTGCCAGGTCACCAGCGCGCCGCTGGGTGACACCGTTGCTACAACCTGGATGCGCTCATAGTGGTAGCGCCCCTCAGTGTCCATCTGGACAAACCGAACCAACTCCCACGTTGCCTGCTCAATGTATGAGATGACGCGCCAGTGATGCGAGTCTTCCGTGGACCACCTGGCCGCGCCCAGCGATTCAAGCGCCCCACGAACCAGGGGCTCCAGGGCTGCTCCCGCACGCGCAACCGTCTCTGACCAAGCATCACCCTTAGGTTCACTCACCTAGCCGCTGGGTGTGCCGTTCCATCAGACTCCGGCGTGTTGCGGCGAGCGCGGCGGAGCAGGGATTCATAACATTGAGAGCAGACCGTACTGACACCGTCTGGTGCGAGGATTGGGTCTGTCTCTTGATAGCCTTCCCCAATGAGGATGCTGCATTCGGCGCACTGTCGAATGTTGCTCCCTGGCGGAGGAGTGAAGACGTCATCGTCCCGAAAGCGAGCTGACTTTGGTGGGTTCACGCGATGTCCCCCCCGTGGGGCCTATCGGCATTGTAGCTCTTCTCCAACTATGGTCGCGCGCCGAGATGTGACTATTGCAGTGGAGAAAAGGTTGTAGGGAGCATAATCCAGCTCTCCTGGGTCAACATGGCTTCCCCCGCCGCGGGTGGCCAGACCTTCTCTGCAATGGCTCGCTCACGGGTGGCCACGCGGGTAGCCAGATCCGGATATGGCCAGAGATGGATCCAGAGTCCAGACGGCGTGTGCCAGTTGCCCAGCAGCGGCGAGAGTGCATCTCTGCCGGGCACCCTGGGGGCCCAGCGCTCGAGCAAGGTGGGAACGCCGCCCGCCTTGGCCTGGTAGCGGCGGAGCTCATAGATTGGACCATACTTGGCCGGTGTGCCATTGAGCTCGCGACACCAGGGTGTTGGCGTGAGCAGCTCCACATCGGTCCGCATTATCAGGTCGCCCACGGTGGGCGGCCAGCCACCATCCGCCGCCACGGCGCTGGAAATCTCCGCATAGTGCTCAGCACTCTCGTAAGGCCACAGCTCAATGACCTGAAACAGCGGGCCAATCTCAGTATGCCACGCGCCGGCCAGCGGGGAGTGGCGCAGTCGTCTCGGAAGCGCGTCAGCCATGCGCTCCTCTAGCTCACGCTGCCCGCCCATGCGGGTGCGGGAAATTCTGAGCTCATACAGCATCGGGGCCCGGCCTCCTGGAGAGTGAGTGGAGCTGGATAGTGCGTGGATTTGGTTCGGAATCTATCTTACCGTACCTCAGGCCGCGTGGCTCGGAGCTTAGCTTCCGGTATGCTCCTGGTGGGTATATTTGGAGGCTGAGGGACCAATGCTATCTCAGGAAGAGAACGAGCTGCTGTGTCGTGTGGGGCCTGACGCGCCGATGGGGCAGATGCTGCGGCGGTACTGGATCCCGGCCTGTCTCTCACGTGAGCTGCCAGAGGCGGATGGGACGCCCATCCGCGTGCGCCTCCTGGGTGAGAATCTGGTGGCATTCCGCGATTCTGATGGACGTGTGGGGTTTATGGATGAGCTCTGCCCCCATCGAGGTGCATCGTTGGTGTTGGCACGCAATGAGCGCAGTGCGCTGCAGTGCCTTTACCACGGCTGGCGCATTGCCCTGGACGGGACCATTCTGGAGACGCCGTGTGAGCCGGAAGAGAGCGATTTCAAGGATCGCATCCGGCATATAGCCTACCCCACACGGGAACAGGGCGGCATGCTCTGGGTGTACCTCGGACCACCAGGGACGGAGCCTGATTTCCCTGAGTTTGGCTGGACCGTGGTCCCCGAGGAGCAGCGGGTGCTGGTCAAGATGGTGGGTGACTGCAATTGGGCGCAGTCGCTGGAGGGGGTGATTGATTCATCTCATTCCAGCTTTCTACATTCAAGTGAGATCGTTGGTGCAGCGGCTCAGTCTAGGCCGGACGGGACCTCCGCGTATCAGGCGACAGACGCCGGACTTATTGTCAAGCGGCCGACGAATGACCGCGCGCCTCGCCTGGAGCCACAGGACACGGACTATGGCTTTCGCTACGCGGCGATCCGCAAGCCAATCCAGGAGCCTGACAAGTATCAGTACATCCGCGTGACGCTCTTCGTGGCGCCCTTCTATGGCTTTATTGCACCGCCGGCCGGCTGGGGGCTAGTGGAGTTCTTCGTACCGATCGACGATGAGCATACGGCCATGTATCACGTGGAGTGGCGTGAGGATGCGCCAGTTGATCACGATCGACAGTACGATCGTTCCGGAGCGGTTGTGGGGCGAGATATCGACGTGCACTTCCGCAAATTCGCCAATCAGGCGAACAACTGGTTGCAGGATCGCGCGGCAATGAAGGCGGGGAGCTTCTCCGGGATTCGAGGTGTGCAGGTGCAGGATCAGGCGGTATTGGAGAGCATGGGGGCCGTTTACGACCGGACGCGCGAGCACCTGGGGACCAGTGATGTGGCCATCATTCGCTGGCGCCGGCTCATGCTGGATTCCGTGCGTCGCTTCCAGGAGGGGGGTGTGCCGGTTGGCTTGGAGCGCACCGTCCCGTTCACCAAACTCAAGGGTGAGGAGCGGATTATTCCACTGGAAACGCCCTGGCAGGTCGTTGGGGCATTTGCCGGTGAGGCTTCCAAATAAGCGGGCTTGTGGAGCAGATGGGTCGCATGGCGCCGACTCCGAGGCCATGTTGATCTCCTGCCTCCCGCTTAAAGCTCGCCTGGGAACTCCTTTCGCTGGACTGGTTGAAAGTACAGATCAAAGGCATACCAGAGCGTGCGCGAGAATGGGTAAAAGAAGAGGGGGAAGAGGATCATCGCGGCCACGGAGATCACGGTAATGGCGGTCCACGGCGGAGTGGGCCAGGTGAGCGCGATGGTGGTTACGAGACCGACGATCCAGAGCAGCTCCGCGGCTACCAGATTGAAGGCCACGGCGCCCACAAAGTGGCCCTCCTCACGATCAAGCTTGAGCCTGCAACCCGGGCACGCGGCCTTCGCCCGCACCCAGCGCGTGAACAGCGGGCCGCCTCCGCACGCCGGGCAGCGGAGCAGGAGCGCACGACTGAACAGAATGAACGATTTGCGCATAAGAGTCTCTTGAAGAGTGTAACTCGGGGACGGAGGACGGAGGACGGAGGACGGAGGACGGGCGTATCCTCGTTTCCGTCTTCCGTCTTCCGTCTTCCGTCTTCCGTCTTCCGTCTTCCGTCTTCCGTCTTCCGTCTTCCGTCTTCCCTCCGCATCAGCGGGTAATCACCGACCCTCCGTCGATGAGAAAGTCGGCACCAGTGATGAACTCTGCGCCCGGGGAGATCAGGAACATGGCCGCGTTGGCCACGTCTTGCGACTGGCATTGGCGGCCGATGAGGTTCTTGATAGGGTAGTTGCGTTGAGGCTCGTCGGGATCTACGTCGGTCGCCACCAGGTTCGGGGTGATGGTGTTCACGCGGATATTGTGCGGGGCAAGTTGAATGGCAATGGCTCGGGTCATGTGAAGCACGCCGGCTTTTGCGGCCGGGTACGCTGTGCGATTGTTCGGCGCTACATAGCCCGTGGTCGAGGCAAGGTTGAGAATCCGTCCACCTCGGCCCGCGTCCGCCATCACGCGACCCACCGCACGGGTGCAGAGGAAGACACTCTTCAATGAGACATTGATCACCTTGTCCCATTCCTCTTCCTCGAGCTCGAGGATCGGCTTGCGATCCACGATTCCCACGTTGTTGACCAGAATATCGATGCGCCCAAACTGAGTTAGCGTGGTTGTCACCATGGTTTCCACACTTGCGGCCCGGGTGACATCCACTGTCACTGAGACGGCGCGGTCCGCATAATCCCGGCTGATCGAGTCCGCCACCCGCGCCGCGCGCGCTTCGTTGATGTCGGCAACGGCGACTCGGATACCAATTGAGGCGAACGATCGCGCAATTGCCTCGCCAACGTTGCGCCCCGCGCCGGTGACAATAGCCACACGTTGTTCAACATCTTCGAACATTTGTGCTCCTCCCGATACGTGCCGACCATTATGCTCCCGGAAACACTTGGTGGGCCGCGCCACTCTGGATATCCTAGCCGGAGAAGGTTTGCGTGCCATGCCCGGCTCCGCATACGTCTATTGACGGCCGGGTTTCATGAGGAGGTCAGATTGGTCGCCACACCGTCCAAAGCCCCGGGAGCAATGACCGGGCAGCGGTACATTGAAAGCATGCGCGACGGCCGCGAGGTCTGGATCGATGGGGAAAAGGTGCGGGATATCACCACTCATCCCGCATTTAAGGACATGGTCCACGAGCTGGCCCGCGTCTACGATCTACAGAACAGTGATCAGTATCGTGATGAGATGACGTTCATCCATCCCGAAGCCGGCGTTCGCACCAGCGTATCCTGGATGGTACCTAGAACCCCCGAGGACTCAGAGCGAAAACGCAGAAACAGTGAGTTGTGGAACATGCTCACCTGGGGTCAGCTTGGCCGCAGCCCCGATATACTGGCGCCATTTATTACCAACCTGGTGCCACGTGCCGCCGCCTTTAGCGCGGTCAAGCATCCCAAGTGTGACTTTGGCGAGAACGTCATCAACTACTATCGCTGGTGTGTAGAGAATGACCCGTTTCTGACCCACGCTCTGGGGGATCCTCAGGTGGATCGGAGCACTCAGCCGCAGAATGAGCGGCGGGCCACGCCTGAGGATGAGCGCGTGGTGCTCCACGCTGTGGAAGAGACGAATGAAGGCATCATCGTTCACGGCGGCAAGCAGCTTTCCACGGCGGCAGTGCACAGCAGCGAGACCTATGTCTCCCTCTCCCAGACCTTCGCGGCGCGCAATGATCCGCGCTTCGTTCTGGCCTTCTCGATCCCATCAAACGCGCCCGGGCTCAAGATATTCTGTCGTGAGCCGGTGGGGCGGTGGTTTGGCTCCTGGGGACACCCGTTTCAGTCGTTGGATGAGCAAGACTGCATGCTGTTCTTCGAGAACGTCCTGGTTCCGTGGGATCGTGTCTTCATGCTCTACGAGGCGCCCAAATTGGGAGGGGTGGGGGGGCACCTGGGTGGTTCTAGCCAGAATGTAGCCGGGCTTGCACCACACGTAAACTTTGCCGGCTGGGCCAATCTCACACGCGCGCACTATCGGTTCCGACTCATGACCGCCGTGGCCACGCTGTGCGCCGAGTCAATTGGCGTGGTTGAGTTCCGAGAAGTTGCGGCCAAACTCGGCGAGATGGTCACGTATTGCGAGATGTTGCGGCATGCTATGGACGGCGTGGAGCACGGGAGGCAGCCCGTGTCGCCTGGGCCGGGGGCCATGGGTGTGTGGATTGCGCAGACATCCCGGAGGATGACCGGCCTGCTCATCGAGATTTGTGGTTCCGGAATCATCATGCAGCCCAGTGAGAATGATCTGGCCAACCCGGAGTTCCGGGAGTGCCTAGATCGGTATATGGGAGGCAAAGACGTGGGGGTGGATTACAAGTCCCGCCTCTTCCGGTTTGCCCATGATCTGGCCGCGTCGTCCTTTGGGATGCGCCAGGATATCTACGAGTATTGGCATGGCGGTGATCCGAATCGCAATCGGATCAACTTACTCCGAAACTATCAGCAGGACGACATCAAGAATCGTATCAAGGACATGTGCGCAAGCCCTCTCCCGCACGGTGACGTGCCGTAGCGCCACGATCGTAACTGTTCCGGTTTCAAGAAATGGTCACCGCAGAGACTCGGAGACGCAGATGCACTAC
>JBJXFJ010000106.1:0-7320 GCA_046154735.1 Chloroflexota bacterium
ATGGCACCATCGGGTGAAGGAGGATTCACCAGCAATACGTCCACATTATGCTGGCGGGTGCCCCGCGCTGCACGGATGGCCGGCCCAGCATCGGGATAATTGGCCGGACGTAACTTGGCGATGGGCCGGGTGCCAAGATTTTGCTTTAGATCGTCACTATCGGTAGTTGGATGGTCGAGCTGAATAAGCTCGGTCATTCGATTGCTCCTCTGTGTGCTGCGTTGCTGGGTGATGGCATCGATCGTATGGCATTCAGGCTCGCGATACCGGTTCTTCCTCTAGAGATGGAGATTTCGGTCGGTTCGGATCGGTTCGATTGACTAAATGTATCTGGGAGATCAACGCTGATACGCACTTCGCGCTGACTGAGGCGCTCGAGCACCCGCGTGAGAATCCAAGAAAGGATGAGCTGGAAGCCAACGAGTGTCAGCAAAGCACTGAGAACAAGCCAGAACCACAATCTGGCAGCATCCCAACCACTCAGGCTGAACCAAACGCTGCCGATGCCCAGGGCGCCCCCCGCGAGAGTTGCCCCAAGGCCGAGCCAGCCAAACCGGCTCTCGAGTGGCGGATCAAAGAGGGGGCGGCCAAACAAACCCTGCCTCACCGGCCTCCGATGGAACAGCGTGACAAGGTAATTGAAGGTGACGCCCAGGCCGAAGAGGCTCACGCCCGCCACCGAAAGCACCAGCGCGCTAAATACACCGAAGATCCACCAGGTGTCCAACCGGGTTACGCCCTGTATACGGATCCCCAGGAGTGCTACGCCAATGATGGCCGCTAGCCCCAGCGACAACAGCCCAAGCATTCCGAGAACCTTCACTGGGTTGTACTCGAGGGAGGTCCCAACAATCGTTGTAAGAAAGCGGATGCCATCACGCACAACGCTGAGCTTTGATCGCCCCACTCGCTCACGATACGCAATGGGCACCTCGACAACTTTGAGGTCCTCGTGGACGGATCGCGTGCTCATGACGGGCGTGAAGTTCAGACCATCGGGCAGCGGGTAGAGTTTCTCGAGCACGTCTCGACGGATCACGCGCATTCCGCTTGCGGGGTCCGCAACGCGGTGATTGCCAATGAGGCTGACGAGATTTGACCAGACGAAATTACCAATCTGGCGTACCAGCGGCATTTCTGACGCCTCGCCCGATCGGCGCGACCCGACCACCACGTCAGCCCCATCTCTCAGAATGGCCTGACACAGGGCATCAAACCGTTCGGGAGGATAGGTTCCATCCGCGTCGGTGAATGCAAGGAGCTCACCGCGGGCTTCCGCGAATCCGGTCTTGATTGCCGCGCCGTAACCACGGTTCTTTTCATGCTTCACCACCCGAACCAGCGGTGATCGAGCCGCGACCTCGGCCGTGCGGTCGGTGGAGCCATCGTCCACCACAATGATCTCCAGATTCTGCACACCCACCGCCTCTAGCGATGGAAGCACTCGCTCAAGGCGGCCAACAATATCGGCTATGCCGTTCTCTTCATTGAGCGCTGGAATCACAACCGACAGCATGACGGTTGCGGTCGTGACCTCGTTCATTGACTCCTCCATTGCGCATGCGGGCTGGGGGTTCTCGTTGTAAATCTCGTGGTTACGATCATGACCTGAGTCGGCCTCTCGAGCCGTCAGTCGCGTGTGATGCACGCTTAGCGGAAGCCGGGATGCGAGTGAGCGGGTCGATGCCTGGCTCATCCGGGCCAAGCGCGGGCAGGTCCCAACGCTGCGTTCGAGCCTGAGCCAGGAGTCGCACAAGGGCAGAAGCGCCACGACTGAACCGCCCCACACTGGTGAGGGCTGCCATGTACCGAAGCTTCGAATTTGTCACCGTGGCTGGCAAATGGGTGATCGAGTCGGTAGAGGGGAACAGACTGCTAAACACTGAGCGCACCTGCACCCCAAACGAGCATCCAGTACGGTTGGCAAGCTGGAGCAGAAGTTGCTCTAGAACGCTGTTCCCGAGATTTTCATCGCGCTTGCCATCGAGTATCCTCGACGGCGTGGCCACGGCTGCGACCATCCGCTTCAAGGGCTCCGCCGGGGCGAGCCGAGCGAGCACCTCATCCGGCACCTGAGCACCGAACCAGACTCGACTCAGTCGCAGAGGCCAATATACCGCGCCGCTTACTCGCGTTCGGACTGCTGTGGATATGAAGTCATTCCAGTCCAGCTCATTTGCCCACGTCGATACCATTGCGAAGATGTCCATGAGGGATCGAAATGGGTAGAAATCGAATGAATGCCCGTACGAAAGATGCGTGCAGACGTGCAGCAACATATCGACGTGCGAAGGTACCAGGACGGAGACCCCAGCGATGGACTCCATCTGGGATCGAGCGAGCATCACATCGACATCGATGGCAAAGGGACTTCCCCCTGGAACGATGCCGTGGTGAAGCTCAACTGCAACGCTTCCCGCCTCGGAGAAGACTACGGGACCATGGTGATGATCGGGCAACTCGGATCGACTTTCACCTATCCAGAACCCGGCTTGGGTGAGCGCCCGATTCGCCTGCTCAATTCGCTGGTGCGGCAGCAAGATATCGATATCCGAGAACGTACGGAGCGCTGGCCGCGGGTACACCTGGTGTGCCAGCGCCATGCCCTTTAGCACCACCGGCGAGAGGCCAGCACCCTGCAATGCGGCAATTGCTGTGTGAAAGGCCGGCACAATCTGATGCTCAATCCGAAGGGCTGTGAGCGCTGACGCAATACTCAGGTTTCGCCGTACTTCCATGGGGGCTGATGTATCGAGTGCAGCCAGACCTGCATGGGCAACTGGCGTCATCCCGTATTGCTCGGCCCGTGCGCGAAAAAGATCCCATTGCGGTGCATACTCGTGCCCCGGGACCGTCAAGCCAAAACAGCTACGAACGCAATCCACCATCAGTGCTTGTTCCTGAGAAAGCAGCGGGGAGGAATTGGTCAAAGGCATGAGTTGAATGGGGGATTCAGTGCTGCCGAGACGGCGCGCGCTTTTAGCGGGCAAAGTGTTGTGTCGGATACCTCTGCACGGGGGCGAGACCTGCCGAATCTTGCGAACCGCATAGCCAGCGCATGATGGGTAATTGTGATCATCGAACACCTGGCCGAGGAATCTTATCGACGGCCATTTGCGAGATCAAGCACAAGGAGTGAAGCTTCAAAGAGATCTTTGGCGATAGGTACGTTTTCATATTCTGGACTGGCCATTGCCAGTTGCTCTCGGCCTCGCCCCGTCAGGACCAACATCACGTTACAGCCCGCCGCGCGCCCCGCATCAATGTCGGGCCATGCATCACCAATGAGAAGTGTGGCAGACAGGTTCACCTGGTACTGCTCGGAGAGCTGAAAAAGTAGGCCTGGGGCTGGCTTGCGGCATGGGCAACGCTCTTCGGGACGGTGAGGACAATAGACCACTGCTTCTATCCGTCCTCCAAATTGATGAATGACCTCAACCATTCGATTATTCACCGCGTCTACCTGAGCACGCGTCACGATTCCGCGATTGATCACCGCCTGGTTGGTGATTACGAACAAACGAATCCCGGCTTCGGATAGTCGAGCAATCGCATTGAGCGCGCCAGGCAAAAATATGAACTCGTCCCAGGATTTTACGTGATCGGTTCGGTTTTCATTGATCACGCCGTCACGGTCAAGGAAAATGGTTGTAGGGAACACGGTGGATACTTGATGATTGGCGGAGCCGGAAACGTTCTACACACGCTACCGCACTGAAACACCGCAATTGATGTTCAGACGCGCTGGGCAACCGGATCTAGTTGCATTTTTCCCAGTTGCCACGGGATCTGGGGGGACTATCCAGACTGATCTAGCCTATGAGTGAGACAACGCTTGAACTCGTTCGATGGGATGCGCGTGGAAAGCGAAGTCTCGGTGTCTCATGCCTAACATTGACGACGCGCGTGTTGCCCGCAACTCCCCTAAAGGGTGCGTATCCTCGGGCACATCCTTACTCTAGCGTGTCGACCATGGTAAAGCAATACGTGCCTGTTTAATCCATGTTCTAATTCGGTTGAGGCCGGAACTGCCACACTCTTCGGGGAATCTCAGACCTTGCGATGGCCTTGCCCCACGGCATCGACACTTAGGAAGTCATCGTGCAACGGATCTTCGTGACGCGAATGTGACGCCCCTCGGGACGACAGACTCCGGTGTGCCGCGCTGAGGGGCATCACCAACTTCACCCCGCAAAATGAAAGCCACCGGTGAGCGATCACCGGTGGCCATGCGCGATTGGAGCGGGAGACGGGATTCGAACCCGCGACAACCTGCTTGGAAGGTACAAAACGCTAAGCGCTGTGCTTTCCATCTTAGCACAGGGGTCAAAACGGGGGCTAGTTATGGTGTCGCGATACGATGCTTTTGGGGCCGAAATGGGGGTAAATTCGGGGCAGATTCCGGGCTATTCCGGTCAATCTCCGGGTACCCAAGACACTCATAACTGATAATTGGTCAAGTTGGCCGCGTTCAGGGGCGCGGGTGGGCTGACAGGCCCAAAGTTATGATGTCACCGTTCCGGGGGTGCGACATCCTAACCGTCGATTACTCCGAAGTAGGGTGTCGGTAGGAGAATTGGCCCCTCCGAGTTGGTGCGGGGCTGTCCCGGCTCGATTTGAGGGCACGACATCATAACCGTGGATCAGCCGATGTTCTGAGCTTTTCGCGCGCTTGTCCGTGGCGGCCATCAGTCGGGCGCTTCCGGCGTGCTTGAATCCGATGACTGGTGGTCGCGGAGGGCTTGCCGTAGTAGGTAGATGATCTGCTGCTGTAGTGATCGCTCCTGGTCCTCCGCGAGGCTCTTGAGCGCCGCGTGCAGCTCACCAGGCAATCGAAGATTGATACTCACTCGTTCCATGCCCCAGTCTACAGGAATCGGTACTGCTAATGGTGTTCAGTGTACTTTATTGGTGCCGAAACGGTGCTATATGGCAGACTCCATTCAACTTAGGCGCGGCCAGGTGCCGCGGGAGTGTGACATGCGCGTTTCCGATGTAGTGAGACCTGAGATTGACCTCGCTGAAAGCGGCCTGAAACTCAGCCGGGCAGTCCAGCTCGAGGATCATTTCCTCGCAACGCTTTCGCCTGAGCAGCGAGAAATGTACATGGAGCTGGACGCCGAAATGGAGAGCCAGTCGGTCAGCGAATGGCAGGCGCTCATCCGGACCACGGCGGCCCACTTTCCCGGCTTTGAGGCCGCGATTCTGGCAGTGGTCGACCATGCCAGAGAGCCCGGTGCATCGTGTACGGTCTGCGGCGTCGTGGGCAGTTCAGACTAAGCGCCAAGCGAGCATCGAGAACGCACGGGGGGCGGCCACGTGGCCGCCCCTCGTGATGTATCCCGAGCAGCTCCTGCTAGCGGGCCGCGAGGGTCACAAACGGGCTGAGGGTGCTTCCGAACGCGGGCGTGTAGGGTTCGCCCCACAACGGCATGCCGTCCACCCGAATGATGGCGCGGTAGTGCTGCGTGTCTTTGGTGAAGCCCGGATGAATCGACTTTTCGATCTGGATCTCTTTCCGGAGCCCGATCACGTACTGGCTGAAGTCTGCCAGCATGATGTCTCCCAGAGTGCCCAGCGCGCTCATCTTCTCACTGAAGACCACGGGCCGCGTGGCGAGGACGAATTCCCCGCTGCGCTCTGTTAGAACTGGCCCCGGGCTGATGCCGGCCGTTCCCGCCGGAATGGTCATCTGGAGCAATTGCGGAATGACCGAAGGATTCACCACCCAAACGGATTTCGCGTAGCTGCCAGGCGTCAGCCGAGCCAGCATTTTGACGACGTTCGCCCACACCACCGTGCCTGCTGTCTGACCACCCTCCGCGGCCACGGTGACCAGAGACGGGCTGTTCAGAATGCCCAGCGGCATGCCGGCGCCCGTCCCTCGGAGGCAAGCGAAGTCCAGGAGCCAGCCGAGGCCACGCATGAGCGCCTCCGACACCTGGTCGTCCACAGCCGGACCGTCCTCAAGTGCTTCCGAGGTGATCTCCACGAGCTGCCCGAGCTTTTTCGTGCGCAGGATCACCGCGCGCGTCTGGAGAGTGCCGGAATCGAGGGTTGCGCCGGGGCCTTTCCAGCCGTCCTTCACGCCGAACGGCTCATCTGTTGCAGCGCCTTGCGGGTCGACGCGAAAGCCGGCAATGTGCTTGACGTCGCTGACCATCGGCTCGATTCGGGCTCGTGGTCGGACCACCTCGCTTTCAAGCGATTTGTCGAACAGCTCGGCTGTGTATTCCGGCGGAATCAGCAGGCCGGCGCTGCTGCCCACATCCCCCAGCGCGCGCTCGGTGTAGCGCGGATCCCACTGGCCGCGGCTGAAGGGTGTCAAGAAGTCCCCGAACGACCGGAACACCCCGGTCGCCCGGGGCGCCCCGAACATGTCTCGGTAGCGCGGGCCGGTGGCGCCCAGGCGTGGCATGAGTGCCCGCTGGTTATCGTCCCCGACGTCCGGCCGCATCGGGGGCGGACCGCCTGGCTCCCGCGCCGCGCGCTCCTCGCGCGCTTCAGTATCGAATAGCTCGAGCCGCTGAATATCGCCCTTCAGGCGCTCGTTCTCATTCTTCAGTTGGTCGAGCTGGCGACGGTCCGCGTCGGTCAGACTGCCCGGGGCGGCCTCGATAATGGCGTTGGCTTGCTGGATGATGTCGCCCCGCTTCTGGCGCATCTCAGTTAAATCCATGGTACTGCCTCCTCGGCTGAACACAGAAAACCCCCGGCCATCGGACCGGGGGTTTTCTGCGATGTGGAGATGAACCAGAGCGCGGGCTACCACCGGCCTCATTCGGCCGAGCTCAATGTCGCGTTTGCTGGCGGTGCCTGGGCTCAGACGGGCATCAGCGGTAGCGTCTTCAGTGCCCATAGGGCTGTCGTGGCGATCGCTTCAGGCTGGCCGGCCGGTGGCGATCGGTGTCTCTCACGCCTCCGCTGGCGAGTGCCTGGGCTCAGGCGGATCCGCGGAGGCGATGGTAGAGAAATTATACCCTGCACCACCTCAATTGGCCGATTCCGCCCGGAGCGGTGGGGTGGTACTAAAGTGGGCGACATGCACCACGGCCTCCTCGCCCGTTGAGGGGCTCACGCAGGCCGTGGAGACGGTCCCGGAGCCCAGATCGAGGGTGACCTTGAGCACCAAGTCACCCTCGATCACCAATTGGCCCAAAATAGCGCCGTTTTCGTGCTTTTCCACAGCCGTTGCGGCATACCGTCCAGCGGCCCGGAGCAGCTCATTCAGCGCGCCTTCTTGCCGCGAATCCAACTCATTCACGATGAAACCCCTTCATTTCGGTGCATCAAATCGAATTGTCAACTGAAAAGACAGCG
>JBJXFJ010000111.1:0-4396 GCA_046154735.1 Chloroflexota bacterium
AGCGCGGCGGTCTTGTGCCCCGCGCCCGAGGTATCACTGGAACCGTACACTCGCTCGAGTTGCGGGCATCCTCGGGCGAAGGGCACAAGATCGCCGCGCTACCGGTGATGCCGCTATCTCGGATCGATCGCCGGTCAGGAGGCATGCGCCCGGGTGGCACGGAGGGTTGCCCTATGCCGCTGAGACGCTAGGACGGAACCCCCCATGGGGCACATCCACCTCATCCAAACTCCGGGGAATAATCCGGGTCAATCCGTTTCATCACCCGCAAAGGTGTGTACAGTCAGCAGCTCCGGAGCCGTTCGAGCGCCGGGCTGCTGATCGGCCGAATCGTCCAGTTTCCGCCCCAGCGCTTCTGCTACGCGATCAGGATGGTTCGTCGTAATCGAATCCACGTCCATGGCCAGAAGCTGCCGCACAACGGCCGGATCACTCGTGGTCCAGGGATGGACACTCAGTCCTGCCCGGTGAGCCAGGCGGACATCCAGCGCCTGGACCGAGGACCAGTGCGGACCAAGTGCTGACGCGCCGGCGGCGCGCGCTATTGACACCGCATCCAGCGGTCGTCCGATGTACAGCGGCGCGGTTGCCACATCCGAGCACGCCTCTCGGGTGCGCTTCACCGTTGGATGATCGAACGAGATGATCTGTATCTGATCAAGCATGCCCGCCTCCCGCGCCGCCTGGATCACGCGCTGCTCGATCCCCGCGTATGGCATCGGATTATTCTTGATCTCAACGAAGACTGGAACCCGCCTGGCAAGCACCTCGAAGACCTCGCCCAGCGAAGGAATGCGTTCGTTCCCAAATGCCTCGTTGAAATGACTACCCGCGTCCAGGCGCTTGAGCTCCGCAAACGAGAAGTCACGCACCAGTCCACGACCATTCGTCGTCCGCTCGAGGCGATCATCGTGGATAACCACCACCTCGCCATCCTGACTGAGATGGACATCCAGCTCAATAGCATCAGCACCGAGCTTCAGCGCGAGGCTAAAGGACGCCAGCGTGTTCTCGGGTGCCTGGCCCATCGCACCCCTATGTCCCACAATCCACGGACGCCCGTGCGGAGCTAGGAGAGACAACAATGCCCGCTGCCGTCTTTCACTTCGTAAGATTGCGTGCAGGAACTGCCCACCGAGTCATCATCCGGGCACACTGCGCAAGAGCCGCCCCAGCGGACGCAAGCTCGTGGCACGATCGAGCGCATCAACCCCCTCAATGATCGCATCCCGTCGAGATTCGTCCACAATCGGCGACGTGAGCTCGGTGAACTTCGCCGCCAGATCGTCCCAACCAAGCGGCTCTGACTCCGAGCCGCGCGGATCAAGAATCTCGTGCCGCAGATCGCGGCCGTCCGTGAGACGAATCACCACACGGGCGGGCCAACGGGCCGGGAACAGCGCATCAAGACTCGGATCCGATTCACAGGTAATCTTCGGCAGCAGCGCTCTAACGGCGGGATCATCCACCACCTCTTGAGCAAACGCGTCCAGTCCAGCGGACCGCTTCACCACTGCCACGGCCGCGCCAAACGGCATACTGAACTGCGCGTCCACGGTGTTCGTCGGATTTTGCTTATCTGCAAGAGGGTCGGCCACCAGGGATCGGCCACCAGTCAAGACGAAGCACACAATAGACTGGATCTGCTGAGGCTCCAGGTCATGCTGCGCCCCCAAGCGGAGCACGCAGTCAATTGGTCCGTGCATATATCTGCAACACGCGTGAACTTTGATATTCGTCTCGAGTAGCTTGAACTGTTCACCCAGCCCATCGGTCAAGCGCTCAGGAGACGCGGTGCGTGTGTACCCTGTGAGAAAGCCGTGTGGCCCCTCGAGGATCGTCGTTGGTCCAACGTAGCCGGCCCGGGCCATCTTGGCCGCCAGGATGCCGCTGTGAGCGGCCCAGCCAGGATGGAGCCGCTTTGTCCAGGCGCCGTCGGTGAGGTATTCCATGGATCCGGCGGCCATACTCCCGGCGATGCCGAGCGCGTGCGCCGTCCGCTCCTCGTCGAGCTTCAAGAGTGATGCGCTAGCCGCTGCCGCGCCAAATACGCCCGCCACGGCCGTGGGATGGAAGCCCACCTTGTACGCCTCGGATCCGTTGATTGCCTCCCCAACGCGCATGATCACCTCGTAGCCGGCTACCGCCGCGGCAATCACGTCACGAGGGGCCGCGTCAATCTCTTCAGCCAGAGCCAACACCGTTGGAAAGGCTGCCACACCGGGATGCAGCGACGAGATCGTTGTCACATCATCCATTTCAATACTGTGGCTGGACGTGCCATTCACCAGCGCCGCGTATTGTGCTGCCGCGGACTGAGCAAATCCAATAACGCTGGCAGGGCCCTCGGCGCTGAGCTCCGCGGCAACACGCGCCATCGTTATGCCCGAATCGGTCGTTGCCCCACGCAGCGCCACGCCCAGGAAGTCCAGGAAGAGATCCTTCGTTCGTTGAACGACATCGGCTGGTAGATCCTCAAACTGGAGCCTGGCGCTAAACGCCGCCAGAGCCCGCGTTGCTGGCGCGGTTGATCGATCGATCGCGAGAGCCATGAGCTTTCCCCCGAATGTGGCAAGTCACCATGGAGCATTGTACCGGGTCTGCCGGCGTGGCAAACGCGGTCAAAGTGATGCAATGCCGCGGCTCTGGCACAGGATCTGCCTTAAGTGACCACTAGAACGCTCTAATGAGCGAATGGAGGTCACGATGGCTGACCGATATCCTTCAGGTGGCTCGGATCGAACGGGTGCCGCGGGAATCAATTTTCTCACTGTTGCACTGGTGCTGCTCGTGCTTCTCGCCGTGGCGTGGTTCTTATTCACCGGACCATTCCGGATGGGCGGAACGAGTGGCTCGCAGACGAACGTGAATGTCAATCCGCCCAGTCAACAGGCTCCGAATGTGAATATCAACCCGCCTCAAGTCAACGTGAATCCACCCGCCCCGGCAAACAAAACGGAGTAACGCTCCGCCCGCGGCACATGGGACGATTGACTGCGTGAGTGCCTCGTGGGCACCCACGCAGTCATAGCCAAGATCGGATACGATTCCCGCCGTGGCGGGAATCTTTTATTACGTGAGCGGTCACGGTTATGGGCATGCCGTCCGCTCTGCGCAGGTGATATCGGCACTGCGTACGCTAGCCCCGGAGCTTCCCCTGTGGGTGAGAACAACCGCCCCGGGATGGCTGTTTCCCACGGACACACTGCTGGAGCCTGTTCAGCTTGACCTCGGAGCTCTCCAGCGCGGCAGTCTCCACGTGCGTCGTCTCGAAACGCTTCAAGCCTTTCACGGCCTCATGCAAAGCGAGGAAGCCCAGATAACCAGGGAGGTGCAGCTCGCTCGTCAGCGAGAAATCTCGTGCGTCGTGGCAGATATCCCTTCCGCCGCGTTTGAGATTGCGCAACGATTAAATATCCCTGGTATTGGGGTTGCGAATTTCTGCTGGCATTGGATTTACGAGCCATATGCCCATCGCTTTCCAGCCTACCGGCACGTTGTGGAGCACATCAGGAGACAGGAGCACCAGGCCACAATACTGCTGCGTCTACCCTTCGCCTGGGAGTTTGACTGCTTCAATGATATTCAGGATGTCCCGCTCATCGGTCGACGTGCGCAGAACCATCGGTTGGACACACGTAGGCGCCTGGCAGTCTCCAGTAATCAACAGGTGGCGCTGCTGAGTTTTGGAGGCTTCGGCCTTGACCAGCTTTCGGCTGAACGCCTGGCGCGCTGGAGTGATTGGCTATTTCTGACAACTGACTCAGCGCGGCCCTCGGGCCGCGTGGGTAATATCCAGAATGTCTCGGATTCAACGGTGAGTTATGTCGACGTAATGGTTGCATCGGACGCCGTGGTCACGAAACCGGGCTTCGGGATCGTGAGCGATGCACTCGTGAATCACGTGCCGGTGCTGTATAGCGATCGGGGCGAGTTTCGAGAATATGGCATGTTATCCAGGGCGTTGCGCACCCACGGACGCGCCAAGTTCATTCCGCGCAGCGCACTCGTGAACGGGGAGCTCGGCCCGTATCTGGACAGATTGCGCCGCATGAGTAAGCCGTGGGCAACAATGGAGATCACAGGCGCTGAACTGATCGCCAAGCACATCCTGGACTTTGCCGTGCGCTGAGCTCCTAACGATCCACCGTCTCGCCTGAATCCACGAGCACATCCTCACGATAGCCCGTGGGGCGCCCGTGGTAGAGGAGCCGTCCCTCCGCGTTTACGCGCAGGCGTGCTGGCATGAGCGCCCCCCATTCCTCCAGTATGAAGAGATCAAAGCCTGAACCAGCCGAACGAGCGATCACGCGCTGGCCGGCGAATGGCGTACGCATCGAAATGCTGAACCGATACACGCCGTGATCGCGCAAGAAAGACATACCGTAGTGTCTCG
>JBJXFJ010000114.1:0-3937 GCA_046154735.1 Chloroflexota bacterium
GATTCTGCGAGAGCGCTTCAACGCGCACCGAGTCCTGCTTTTCGGCTCGCTCGTCCACTCCGGTTGTTTCACCGATGCTTCTGACGTGGATGTCGCCGCGGAGGGACTCGACCCCGGCGATACATTACTCGCCATGGACACCCTCCACCGTCTGGATAGCGCCATCCCAGTCAACCTCGTCGATATGGGAGCATGCTCAACGTCTATGCGCGACTGCATTGAGCGGGAAGGCGTGGAAATGTGATCGAACAACTTGCGGTACTCCGGAGTCGGATTCTCCAGGAGCTCGCTCAAGCTCAGCAGATCGTCAATCGGGTCGAGCGCGCCATGAACGCGGCTGCTCAAGACACCGTGAATCAGGATCTGCTTCTCGACTCCGTCGCCCTCAACATGCATGATTATTACTCGGTAATTGAACGCGTGCTTGAGCGCATTGCTTCGGTCGTCGACAGGACATCGCCACGCGGTTTTGACTGGCACCGCGAGCTCCTCAGTCAGATGACCGTCGATGTGCCGGATCTGCGCCCACCAGTCATTTCGCCCGCGACTGCGGAGCGCCTGGACGAATTTCTCCGATTCCGCCATGTCGTTCGAAACGTCTATGCATTTGAGCTCGATCGTGACCGGATTGAGCGACTTGTGGGCCAACTGCGGCCCACATCGGAGCGTGTCACCCGAGAGCTTCAGAAATTCGCCGATCTTTTGAAAGACCTGGCGCGGCAAGCATGATTCCCGTCTCCAGGGGTGAGCCTATCACTGGGACAACATGGTCCCGATCTGTGGAATGCGGTGCGCCCGAGCACAGCACGACAAATGTGGGGCACGCGCCCGATTCGGTCGCACCCATCTCCGGCCTTCATCCACAACAAGCCTGGGCCAATCCGGGGGAAGTCGTCATGCTCGGGCTCTATCGCGGTGGCGGCCCCGTAAACGCATCCCGCGCACGCGCCGCCATCACCGGGTCGATCTCACGAGCCCAGGTGCGCTTCAGAGGATCAACGACGTCAAACTCGAGACGACCAATGCGATCGATCTCCATCGAGACGTGATCACCATCCTGCACGGGACCGAGTCCCTGATGATTCGTGCCGCAGTAGATAACGTCCCCGGGCAGCAGTGTGGTGAAGCCGCTGGCAAATGCCACAACCTCTGGCACCCGGTATTCCATGTCATCCGTGGTGTACACCTGGCGCAGTTCTCCACTGACGCTCAGGCGAATGCCCAGCTCATGCGGGTCGGGAATCTCGTCCGCCGTCACAATCCATGGCCCCAATGGCTTGAAACCCGGAAATGCCTTACCCATGCGGCTGTTCTGACCGACCTTGCCGAGGCCTCGACCTGACACGTCGCACCCGCAGGTATATCCAAAGATCACCGAGCGCGCCTGCGCCGCGTTAAGATTGCTTGCCCGCTGACCGATCACGATGACGAGCTCAGCCTCATGCTGGTACGCGATGGCCTGCTTGGGTGGCAGCGTCACGGTATCGCCATTGCCGGCGATGGACTCCGGCGATTGCAGAAACATGTCCTGCGGGGCCCGATCACGCTGCGTGAACTCCTTGTAATTACCAAAGCAGCACATCACTTTACGCGGTCGCGGCAAGGGGGCCCGGAGACGCACGCTTGATAGCCCCACGCCGGTGCCGTTACGTTCGAGCGCTTCCATCTCCGGGCGGAGTGAATCAAACTGCTCAATCACGGCAATGGCCCGATCCTCGGGCGCGAGACCTGCCAGATCGCCCAACACGGGCATCGCATCGATCACCGTGTCGCCACGGACGATGCCAACCCGGAAATCATCCCCGAACGAAGCGAGTTTCATGAACGATTCTCCATTCTCAGGCCACACGCTCGCGATGGTGGCACAGCGGATCGTCAATGTCCAAGCTCATGCTGCCTATGCCAGAAACATCCACCTTTAGGGTGTCTCGATGGGCTATCTGGAAGTTTTCGCTCATCGGTGACCCACATGCCACGATGTCACCAGGTAAGAGCTGAAAGTATGAGGAAACGTCGGCGATAAGCTCCGGTATTGAGTGAGCAAGGTCACCCACGGAGTACTGTGCTACGGTGACGTCGTTGAGCGCGAGCTGCACGGAAAACGACGCCGCGTTCAGTCCAGACTTCGTATTGACCACTAACGCGGGTCCCATTGGGCAAAAGGTGTCAAATGATTTATTGAAGTATGTACCCATACCAACTCGGCCAAGGCCCGCGCCCATGCCATCTACGATCGCCGTGTAACCGAAGATCACCGAATCTGCCTCATCTGCCGAGACATTGCGGCATGACCGGCCGATGACTACCGCAATCTCGGCTTCCACATGAAAGCCGGTAGCGTAGTGCGGGGGCAGAACGACTCGACTGTGCGGACCTGTGACCGACTCAGGAGACTTAAAGAACCAGTCAATGGGCGGTTTCTGACCCGCCTCAAGCTTATCAATCTCGGTGCAGAGATTGACCATCTTGCGCGGGCGGCGCAGCGGCGGACCCAGGCGGGCCGGGTCAAAGACGTGCGCGAATCCGGCCCGCTCCAGTGCCGCGAGCGGTGCACGGAAATCATCCCAGCGTTCAATGAGCTGGACCATTGGGTCGACGTACGGTCGATGTGGATCGGGTGCAAACACCCCGGCTATATCCACAAACCCAGCATCAGTCACGAGCCCCAGACGCTCATCGTCGAGTCGGGCTAACTTCATTAGGATCTCCGTTGTTCCCGAATCTTCGGGGACGCTCTCTTGTTGAACCACAATCGCAGCGCCCCTTCTATCAAAGTAAGCTGGGAGCGCGCTTGCGAGTGCGAATCTGGTGTGCTTCTGGTTATGGTCCGGGATCAAGCTCCTTGAGAAACCGCTCAATCTCTGGAGGGAGCTCCGTGGGCTTCTCGGGCTCAGAGGTCGTCTCATACCGAGAGTCATAGTAGGCTTCCAGCCGGCTGACCAGTGATTTCAGTTCGGGCTGCCGCTCCGTAGCAGCATCAAGCTCAGCATATTGCCGTGCGCCTCGGCGACTGGGCCCAAGCGTCTCAGGAATATCGTAAAACGCTGAAAGCACCTGGAGCATACGTGCCGCGCCTGCGTAATCTTCATCCATCTGAGCGTAGTGCGGGAGGTGCGCCATGAAGTTCATGGTGCGCACGCCGAGCCGGGTGAGCTCATCAGTGAGCAGATTCAGAATGGTGGTCGGCCCCTCGTACTGGCTCTGGCGCTGTTCAATGAGCGGCGGTGTGGCGCCCGAACGCGGTTGAAATGCCCCCGCGGTTCCGGTGATGATGATTGGCCGGGTGTGCGGCACAGAATCATACATCGCGCCAACTCGACAGTATGCACGCACTTTGAAATGCTCAAGCAACCGGACGACCGACTCAACATAGGTCTCGGCCATGGCATGCGGTTCCATGAGATGAAAGAAGACTAGATCCGGGCCGTCATCTGTGCGCGCATAATTAATCGGACTGTTCGGGATCGTTGTAATGCGCTGGCCATCCACGATCCGCGTGTTGGGCCGGTAGCGAGTGAAATCGAAGAATGTCCCAGGCCGCTCGAGCTTGCCTAACTCCTTGGCACCGAAATGCCGTTCGAATCGTCGTAACGTGATCGTCCCAACGCTGCCCACATCCACCCATGGGCGAACCATTGCAAGGACGTGAGGCTCGCGTAACTCCGGTAGTGGCTCAGCCAGTTCAAACGCGCCAATCTTCATGATCCCAATATGCCACCTTGTGGAACTGAGCGCAATGTGAGATGAGCCGGTTTGCTCGATTGAGTACCCCCGACCGACCTGATTCACTCGCACAGACTGGTGCCCGAGCCTCGGCAGTTCTCCTGTGGAGTCGCGCTTCTAGTGCTCTGTCAATCATGGATTGTCGAGTAGAGGTCATCGGTGGTGTCGGGCATCTTGACCGACAGTATGGGGCGTTCCTGCTCATCGCCGCGCG
>JBJXFJ010000128.1:0-6041 GCA_046154735.1 Chloroflexota bacterium
CCACCCGCACTCCACAGCACTGGCGCGCCCACGGTCGCGTCGGCGTCCTCGCCACGCTACTTCTGAGCCCCGACACGCGTGGGCTCCTGGCTTCCGCCGAGCGCGACGCTTTCGTTCGCTGACTCAATCGGTCGCACGTGCAACAGCAGCCCATCCAGCCCGGTGACCTCGATCTCCACGTCCTTCTCAATCGGGCCAGCATCGGACACGGCCGACCACAGCTCGCTCTCGACGAACACCATGCCACGCGGCTCGAGCGCGACCCGCACGATCCCGCGCGAGCCAATCAACCCTTCTCGACCGGTGACAACCTTCCGATTCCGCGTCCGCGCCACCGAGCCCACCACGAAGAACGAGAACGCCGCCATACAGAGCACAACCGCGCCAATCGCCTGAACTGAGATCTGCAGGAATGGGGCACTCGCGGGGGCATTGATCAGCAGCATGGAGCCCAGGACAAACGAGATAAGCCCGCCGGCGGTGAGAACGCCATGTGTGGGCGTAAGAATATCAGCGACCAGAAGAAGCAGAGCCAGCCCCATAAACAAGAGCCCGGCATAGTTAATGGGGAGGCTGCCAAGCGCGTAGAGTCCCAACAGGAGACAGATTCCGCCAATGACACCCGGAAAAATTGAGCCAGGGTTACTCAGCTCGAAGAACAATCCCATGGTTCCGAGACTCAAGATGATGTAGGCAATCGTCGGGTCGGTGATGACGTGCAAAAATGATTCAATAGCATTCATCTCAAGGCGCCGAACTTCCGCATTGGCCGTTCGAAGCGTCACTCTCCCGGAAGTTGTCTCGACCGACGTGCCGTCAATTTGCTGGAGCAGGGAGCGCAAATCTGGTGCGACGTAACCGATCACACCGAGGCCCAGCGCCTCCTCGGCGTGCACATTGACACCCTGACGAACCGCTTGCTCCGCCCACTCGGAGTTCCGGCGACGCTGCTCTGCGAGTGAACGAATATATGCCGCGGCATCATTCGAGACCTTCGCGCGCATCTCGTCGGACATCTGCTGCTCGCCACTTTCCCCCATGGCCACGGGCGTAGCCGAGCCAATATTCGTCCCCGGCGCCATCGCGGCAATATGCGCGGCGTAGGTAATGTAGACACCGGCAGAACCAGCGCGTGCCCCGGACGGCGCAACATACACCGCCACGGGCACCCCGGCCCCCAGTATTCGTCGATTGATCTGACGCATTGACGAATCCAACCCGCCGGGCGTATCCATTTCAATGACGACAAGCGCGGCACCGGCTTCTTCAGCTTCCGCTATGGCGCGGTCAACATAGCCGGCGAGCACCGGATTCACCACTCCGACAAATGGGACTACCACCACGGACGCCGTATCCTGAGCGCGCGCGCCAACGGCCAGACCACTCACCCCGCCTAGCACGGCCAGACCGGCGATTACGAGGCGAATGAGACGGAAGAGCGAGACGGTACGTGGCATACCACATTGTACCGTCCCGCGAACGGTATCTCCTGCTATTCGGTGCCGCCGGAAAGACGGCTGGGCATTCGAGTGCTTAAGCGGGGGTCAGGAGAGAGAGACGGGGGCGCTAGATCCGTTCGAGCTCGTCAGCTATGGCTCGCACATCTGAACGAAGCTCGCGCAGTCTTGATGGCTCCCCAATGCTCTCCGCCACGCCAGCGACAATCTTTGCTACGGTCTGCATCTGGGCCTCGGTTGCGCCTCGGGCAGTCATCGACGGAGTGCCAAACCGCACGCCACTGGTCTGCCGTGGCGATCGAGTCTCGCCCGGTACGGTGGACTTGCTCACGATGATGCCCACACGTTCAAGTGCTTCAGCAAAGGCCGCCCCTGTGAACTCTCGATCAAACAGCTTGATCACGAGGAGGTGGTTATCGGTGCCACCGGAGACAAGCGTAAACCCGTGCTCCATAAGCTTGGACGCTAGCACCTTCGCGTTTCGCACGATCGACTGAGAATAGGCCTTGAACTCGGGCGCGCTCGCCTCGTGGAAACAGACTGCCTTGGCCGCGATTGCGGACATCGTTGGGCCGCCCTGGATTCCCGGAAAAAGCGCTCGGTCAATCCCCTTGGCAAGTCTTGCGCTGCACATCACCAGACCGCCGCGCGGGCCGCGCAGGGTCTTGTGAGTTGTTGTTGTCACGATATCTGCGAAGGGAAACGGGCTCGGGTGCTCGCCGGCTGCCACCAGTCCCGCGATGTGGGCAATATCGGCCATGAATAACGCGCCGACGCTGTCCGCAATTTCTTTGAATCGGGGAAAGTCAAGCGTGCGGGGATACGCGGACGCCCCCGCCACGATAAGCTTGGGTTTGTGTTCTCGCGCGAGACGGTCCAGCTCGTCGTAATCGATGTATTCCGTCTCGGGATGCACCTTATACGAGACGATTTTGAACTGCTGACCCGAAAAGCTTACCGGGCTGCCATGGGTCAGATGTCCGCCGTGGCTCAGATCCATCCCCAGAATCGTGTCCCCAAGCTGGAGACAACCGTAATACGCGGCCATGTTTGCACCAGAGCCTGAGTGCGGCTGAACGTTGGCATGCTCAGCGCCAAAGAGCTGCTTTGCGCGTTCAATGGCCAGGGACTCAATCTCATCGACAATGCCCACACCCTGGTAATATCGCCCGCCGGGGTAGCCCTCGGCATACTTCACATTCAGGTGACTCGAGAGTGCTTGAAGTACCGCCGGCGACGCGTAGTTCTCACTTGCGATAAAGTTCAACGTGCGGTTATGCCGTTGCCGGTCTCGCTCAAGCATTCGGGCGATCTCCGGATCGCTCTGCTTCAGCGACGTTGTCGGCCGCGCAGAAGTCAACGCCCCGTTGGCCTCAAGGCGTTCCATGGTAGTGGCCATGCATGTTCCCTTTCGATTCGATACTCAGAATTGGTGCTTCAGTGTAGCAACACTGGCGCGGCGCCCGGCACCATGAGCTCAACCCGCCCTATCGCGCCCGACGCATTCTGAGTTGGAGATATCTATGTCATTAGCCAGAGTTATCGCACTCGTCGACGATCTCATGACCGTCTCACGACTGGAGTCCGCCGCAACGGCAAGCGGAACAACGGTCATCTTTCCGACCGATGAGCAGGAGCTCAAATTATCAATCGAGCAAGTGCAGGGGCAGAATGCGTTGCTCCTCGTCGGGCTGGCTACCAGCAGGCTCCCGTGGGAGACGCTGGTTCCATTCTGTCAATCCGTGGCCGCGGCGGAAGGGGTGGAGCTACGGGTCATCGCCTTTGGCCCGCACATGGATCTGAAGTTGCGACACCAGGCTCAGGAAGCCGGCATTCAGGAAGTCTGGGCAAATTCACGGCTGATGACCGATCTGCCCGGATTACTCATGGGGTAACTGCCTCCGCCCAATACGGTTTAGTGAAGAATGAAGAGTTGGGACGGACAGATGAGGAGCTTGCCAGACACTCGTCCACCCTGCCTGCTCGCACTCTTCACTCTTCACTCTTCACTCTTCACTCTTCACTCTTCACTCTTCACTCTTCACTCTTCACTAAACCGTATTGAGCGCCTCCGCCATGATCTCGGAAATATCAGCAACAGGTGAGTCAGTTGCTAGGAGGGAAGTGAGTACCCTCCGTCAACAATGATCGTCTGCCCGCGAATCATCCAGGCATCCCGTGAACAGAGGAAACCTACAACGCGAGCAAGATCATCCGGCTCCAGCATGCGCCGAGCCGGGGTTCTCTCTCGGGCGGCTTCGAGCATGGCCTCTCGTCCAGCGAAGAACTCGAGTGCATCAGTTTCCACAAGGCCTCCGGAAACCGCGTTCACAACGATGTTTCGATCGGCAAGCTCAACCGCGAGATACCTCGTAAGCGCCTCGAGCGCGGCCTTAGAGATCCCCACCGCCGAGTAGTCCGGCAAGACCCGGTCTGAGCCCAGGCTGGAGATATTCACAATGGCGCCGCCTTGATCCATTAACGCGGCCGCGTGACGCGCGCACAGCCAGGCCCCACGCGCATTGATATTCATGGTCCAGTCCCAGTGGCGGACGTCCAGTTGCAGGGTGGGTCTGATCACGCCAGACGCGGCATTGTTCACCAGAATGTCAAGGCGGCCCCATGATGCTTGGATTGCGCCAAACATGCGGTCGATTCGCTCCGGATCGCCAATATGGCCGCGGATCGGCTCAGCCCGCACGCCCAGCGCGCGGGCCTGTTCCGCCGTTTCCAGAGCGGTCGCCTCGTTTCGGAAGTAATTGACCAGGACGTCGGCGCCGCGTCGGGCCAGCTCCATTACCACGGCCCGGCCAATGCCGCGCCCACCCCCCGTTACCAGCGCCTGCCGACCTAGCAGATCCCTTGGGCGCTCAAAATTATTCACCTGCATGATGCGAGATTCCCCATGACAATGCTCTCATTCATCCGATGCCGCTAGAATCGCCATACGTTCCTTGCCAGATTCATTGGACCCACGGACATGCAGTTCAGAAACATAGCCCACAATCCTCCTCTTGCCATAGCCATCGTCTTCTTTGCGGTGGCTGGACTTGTGATGGCAACGGTCCGCCTGGAGGGACAGACCTTCACCATTGGCACCATTGGCAGCGTGCAATTTACGCTGAACACCACGGCGTCGGCGCTCGCCGCGACACTTGGAATTCTGATGGCGCTGGTGCTACTCACCGTGCAGCTTACCGCCCAGCGCTTCTCCTTCAACATCATCGATATCGTTCTACCTAGCCCGGTGAACCTCGGCATAATCCTGCTGTTCACCATCTCAATTGCCTACAGCCTCTGGATTTCGGTGGCCATTAGCGACTCCTACATTCCCGAATTGGGAACATATCTCGCACTCAGTCTGGCAACGCTCTGCTTCGCACTTCTCATCCCCTACACGCTCTACCTCTTCAAGGTCCTCCGACCGTCAAATTTACTGAATTCGTTTCGAAAAGAAGTCATTCGCGCAGCCCAAAATGCCTGTCATGGCAGCCCCATCAGTGTGTGTCATGCACAGGCGGCCGAGCGCCTCGAGAACATCGGAGATGTAGGACGGAGCGCGGTGAATCTCGCGGACGCCGACACCGCCCGACGCTCCATCTGGGCGCTCCATGGAACGCTTCAGGACTACCTCAAGATCAAGTCGGAGCTTCCGCCGGGCTGGTTCACGGCGGAATCACGCATCGTGCGGGGACGACATGAAGCCGCACTTCAACAGATCCGCCAGAGCGGCATCTGGATCGAGCGGCGCGCCGTGGAGGAGCTGCAGGATCTCTTCAATGCCGCGCTGCTCGCGCGCATGGACGATATCACCCACACTGTGGCCCAGGCGCTCCGCATGGTGGGAGAAGACGCCATCGCGGCCAATGATCGCCCGTTGATGTTGCTTGTGAGCAAGTTTTTCAACACGTTCCTCCGCGCCACGATCAACCGCGGTGAGGTACGGGGCGGCTATGACACGCTCTATGAGTATGAGCTCCTGGCTGATGCCGCCCTGCTCGGCGAGCCTCAGTTTGCAATGCAGATCGCAGAACGGCTGACATATTACGGTGAAGCCGCGGGCGGACGGCTCTTATGGATGGCCGCGGCGAGCGCCCATGATCTGCGTGTGCTCGCGGAAGATAATCACCGCCGTGAGGGCGACAGCGCGGTCACGGATCGGTTTATTCAGCTCCTGCATGGCATGACTGAACGCGTGGCGCCGCGCGATCCCATTCTGGGGCGACAGCTTCACAAAACGGCGATTGCGCTCGGCTGCTATTTCCTATCAGTCGAGGCGCATCCCCATGCAGAGGCCGTCCGCACGCTCCTAAGCAACGTCCCGACTGAAGAAATACTGTCAATTCAGCGCGAGCTCTCTGCCGTGACAGAACCCGAGTTCTGGGAAGTGACCGAACGCTGGGTCAACTTTGACTATATGGACCAGACGGCGCGGGTGATGCTTGATACCTTCGTGCAAGATCCAATCACGGTACGTCAATAACCCTGGCCCGAATACGGGACTAGTGCTCTGTCAATCATGGATTGTGGGGTGGAGGCAGTCGGTGGTGTCGGGCATCTTGCCCGACAGTCACGAACCGACCG
>JBJXFJ010000597.1:0-2914 GCA_046154735.1 Chloroflexota bacterium
ATTTGGCCCACCCAGCGCGGACACTCGAGCCATCCTGGAGAGCATTGCGGATCTCGAGCGACTGGAGCGTCTGGGCCCTCGCCTGCTCTCGGCCACAAGCTGGATCGACCTTCTCGAAACGCCCTAAGAGTGCGGCCAAGAAATCCGTGTTGCTGAGTACCTGAGGGAGCCAAGTGGGAGCCGGAGCCCTGGCACGGTCCTCCCAGGGGAGTCAGAATTCGGAGAGCGCGCCCGGGTGTCCCGGAGCGAGCTCCTGAGGGCGAAGAGTTCGGCCGCGATCGGTGCTCCGCACGCGGCCGCATCATTCGGACTGCACTTCATCATCCTCATTGGCCGGGATGTTTCTAAGCGCTTCATCGCGCGAGTGACACAAGGTGGCGGCCCCGCGGCTTTCCAGGTCCCGAATGTAGGCGCGCCAGGAGTCCTCAACCGGCACTGCGACGACATGCATCTCATGTGAGATCATGTGTAGGAGATTCCCCTCAGCGCACGTATGGCCGTGCCACGGATCGACATCATCCGAGTCCAACATGCCCAGTTCAGACCGAGAACGGGTTGTATGGTGATCCGGACTCAGGTTGATCGCGCTCCACATCCTGTGCGCGCACAACCGAAGGAGGCGATCCGGAGATGAGGTTCAGCGGCACATCCAGAAGGCACGCCCTCTCGCAATGGGGACAGGACGTCACCCAATGAACCACGGGACTCGCCGCCAATTCTTGCGGCACGGTGTGGTCGTGGGAAGCCTGGGCCTTGTGGTGGCGACGGGCTGCTCGGTGTTCTCCCGATCTGGGCCAAGTGCGTCCAAAACGCGGCGTGTCGCTCGCCTCTATGGAAGTTTGGCCACAGCCGCCGCGGACGGCGATACATCCGCGGCATTCCGCCAGGGGCTGGCTGACCTCGGTTACCTGGAAGGCGAGAATCTCGTCATTGAGGTGGCGGAGCTGAGCGAGGCTGTTGAGGTGGTGCAGCGGCAACCAGAGGTCATTGTGGTGACCGGCGTTTCTGACGCGCGCAGCATGCACGCCGCCACAACATCGATCCCCATTGTCAGCGTGGGCGCCGGTGACCTGGTGGCCGGTGGGCTGGCCGCCAGCCTGGCCAGGCCGGGCGGAAATGTCACCGGACTGACCACTCCGGAGCCGGTGAGCAAACAGTTGCAGCTCCTCCAGGAGGCCGTTCCGTCGCTGACGCGTGTGGCCGTTGTTATCGACTCCACGCTGACCGACATTCGAGGCGAGCCAATTGAAGCGGCGGGGCGGGCACTGGGACTCCAGGTGCAGATCATGGGTGTAAACGACGCTGATGAGCTCGTGTCAAGATTCGATACCTTGGCTCGTGATGGGGTGAACGGGCTATACGTCAGCAGCGGTCGGATCATCACCGGCAATCAGGCTCGCATTGCCGAGTTGGCGCTGCAGCGGAAGCTACCGTCGGTGTGGGTTCAGAGTGATGCGGTGACGCGCGGAGGACTCATGGGGTACGGGCCCAACCGCGCCGATCTGTCCCGCCGCGCCGCGACCTACGTGGACAAGATCCTCAAGGGCGCCAACCCGGGCGATCTTCCAATCGAGCAGCCAACGCCATTCGACTTCGCCATCAATCTCAAGTCGGCCGCGGCGTTGGGTATCACCATCCCACACTCGGTGCTGGCCCAGGCCACGGAGGTGATCCAATGAGCCGGCGGCGGTTCATTGGGGGCAGCGTCGCCGGGGCGACTCTAGGCTTGTTGTCCGGGTGTGACCATGTCAGGGTTCTTACACGGCGGAGGACAGGTGTCCCCCGGGTTGGTTATCTCGCGCCCGACAACCCACCAACATCTGCAAGTCGCGCATTCGTCCAGAGCCTGAGAGACATGGGCTATGTGGATGGACAGAACATTGAGATCGTGTACCGCGGTGCCGATGGTCAGGAGGAGCGACTCCGAGAACTGGCCGCGGATTTAGTTCGGCTGCCGGTCGACGCGATCCTGGCACAGACGGCGGTGGCCGCCCGCGCGGCGAAGGATGCCACCAGCACTATCCCCATCGTGATCAGCGGGAGCAACGATCCGGTCGAGGCTGGGCTGGTTGCGAGCCTGGCGCGGCCCGGTGGGAACGTTACCGGGCTAAGCCTCGCCAGTCCGGCGATTATCGCGAAGCGCCTCCAGCTACTCACGGAAGTGGCGCCCTCCGCCACTCGGATCGCGTCGCTCGTCTATGCTCCGGGTGCAACCGTGGACCGGGACTGGAGCGAAGCACAGATCGCCGGGAGAACGCTGGGCCTGCAACTGGCGCGCTACGATGTAGGTAGCGGGGACGATTTCTCGTCAGCCTTTGCCGCGATAGCCGCGGACGGTACTGATGCGCTCCTGCTCGTACCAAATCAATTCTTCTCGCGGAACCGCGAGCGTTTGCTGGACCTGGTGAGACAGAATCGGCTGCCGGCGATGTACACCAGCAGTCAGGACACCGCTCCCGGCGGGTTGATGAGCTATGGGGCGGACATTTCCGACACCTACTACCGCTCGGCCACGTATATGGACAAGATCCTCAAGGGCGCCAACCCGGCAGATCTACCCATCGAGCAGCCCACAAAGTTCGACCTCAGCATTAACTTGAAGACTGCCGCGGCGCAGGGGATCACGATACCGTCGGTCGTCCTGGCCCAGGCGACCGAGGTGATCCAGTGAGCGGCCTCACCCGCCGAGACTTTCTCGCCAGAGGCTTGGCTTGCACCGGACTGAGTCTTATGACCGGCTGCCGCATGATGCCGTCTGTCGGACAGCAACCCTTGGAGCCACGCCGAATCGGGTACTACTCCAATCCGGTGCCCGCTGCCAATGCCGAGACCGGGAGCATGCTGGTTGTCTTCCGCCAGGCATTGGGCGACCTGGGCTACGTGGAAGGTCAGAATCTGGTCATTGAAGAACGGT
>JBJXFJ010000135.1:0-17565 GCA_046154735.1 Chloroflexota bacterium
GGAAGGGCGTGATTCCCCGCGCCACTCGTATCGACGCTGCGACTCCTGATTATGATCCCGCTCTCGCCCCTGGCCCAATCCAGGACTCATTTCCCCAGAAGCTGGCTCCCGGTGCTCGCCAAATCCCCAGCCACCGCCAGCTCCACGCTGCTGGCGTTCATCTTCTTCATCTCGCCATCGCGAGTACTGTCCACGATCATCGTCGTGGTCATAGTCGTGCCGCGCCATTGCATGCTCCTCCAGCTCAAGAGTCTTCGCCCGAGCTCGGGCAAGAAAGTTCTCTGCAGGATGCGTGCCTGCTAAAGGTTAAGAGGTCCCGAGCCGATTGAGGCGCGCCCGGACCGTGGCGTGTCTTTATCCGTCCTTGATATCCTTGCACACGCGCGCTCGCCGGCCCTGCCGAGGCCGGCATTCTGAAGTGCGCTTTCTGAGACATCCCTCGTGCCACCTTCGATATCTGCTTTCTTCCCCGCTTACAACGATGCTGGCACGATCGCGTCCATGGTCGTGTCCACTGATGCCACGCTGCGCACGCTCACGGATGACTACGAGATACTCGTCGTGAACGATGGCAGCCCGGATCACACTGCTCAGGTGCTGGCCGACCTGCTCCCGCACTACCCGCACCTGCGAGTGATCACGCATGAGCAGAATCGCGGCTATGGCGGGGCATTGCGCAGTGGCTTCAAGCATGCCATCAAAGACTTGATTTTCTATACCGATGGCGATGCTCAATACGATCCTCGAGAGGTCCGCCTTCTCTTCGAAGAGCTTCGTGATGATGTCGATGTTGCCCAGGGCTATAAGATTCAGCGCCACGATCCGATGGAGCGCATCATCATTGGCCGGGCATACCACCACGTCGTCAAGACGGCCTTCGGACTGAAACTCCGCGACGTGGATTGTGACTTCCGTCTGATCCGTCGTGACATGTTCAAGACAATTGACATTACGTCAAATAGCGGGGTCATCTGTGTGGAGCTAATGAAAAAGCTCCAGGACGCCGGCGCCCGAATGGTGGAAGTGCCCGTTCATCACTATCATCGGGTTTACGGGAAGTCTCAATTCTTCAATTTCCGTCGCGTTGCCCGGGTGGGCTTGGATCTCGTGGGTCTGTGGTGGCGGCTGGTTGTACTGCGGGAGCAGATTCGACGATCGCGCGAAGGAGCAAAGCATGGCAGGTAACCCGGCGCAGGTCTACCAGGGACGCAAGGTCATGATCACCGGCGGCCTCGGTTTCATCGGTTCAAACCTCGCGATTCGTCTGGTGGAAGCCGGCGCCCAGGTACTGCTCGTCGATCGGATGGTGCAGGACCACGGTGGCGATGAAAACAACATTACACCCATCCGCGATCGGGTCACGATCAACATCAATGACATCGGTGATACCAAAGCCATGTCTCGCCTGGTGCGTGATCAATCGGTCATCTTCAATCTGGCCGGCCAGGTCTCGCATATCGACTCGATGCTAGATCCGTTTCGTGACCTGGAAGTGAATTGCCGTTCCCAGCTTGCGCTACTGGAGACCTGCCGAGAGTCCAATCCCTCGGTCAAAATTGTCTTCGCCTCCACCCGCCAGATCTACGGCAAGCCCGACTATCTGCCGGTGGATGAACGACATCTCCTCCACCCGACCGATGTAAACGGTATCAACAAGATGGCCGGCGAGTGGTATCACATCCTCTACAACCAGGTGTATGGGATCCGGGCCACATCTCTCCGGCTGACCAACACATACGGCCCGCGCCAGCTCATGCGCCACAATCGCCAAGGATTCATGCCGTGGTTTGTCCGTCAGATCATTGATGGTCAAACCATCCAGATTTTCGGTGATGGCTCCCAACTTCGCGACATGACGTACGTGGAAGACGTCGTTGACGCGTTTCTTCTGGCCGGGTCATCGGACGCCGCCAACGGGCAGATCTTTAACCTGGGCGGCCCGCCGCCCATCTCACTCCGAGAGCTCGTAGCGCTGATGATTGAAGTGAATGGCAGCGGCCACTTTGAGCTGATCCCATTTCCAGAAGAGAAAAAGGCGATTGACATCGGCTCATTCTATGCTGATTATCACGCCATTCAAACCACCCTCGGCTGGGCGCCACGCACATCGTTGCGGGAAGGACTGGCGCACACCTTCGAGTTCTTCCGGAAACACCGCGAGGAATACTGGACGCCGGCCCCTGCATGAACGGAAGGCGCACATGACCACTCCAGTCCCATTCAATGATCTTAAACCTGGCATCGCCGCGCTTCGAACGGAGATTGACGCGGCGATTGCTGAGGTACTTGATTCCGGGCGCGCCATTCTGGGACCACAGGTGACCGCGTTTGAATCCGAGTTTGCCGACTTCTGTCACGCCAGGAGCGGCGTTGGCGTGGCTTCCGGAACTGATGCGCTCCGCATTGGCTTGCTGGCCCTGGGAGTGGAGCCCGGCGATGAGGTCATCACCGTAGCCAACGCGGGGGTACCGCCGGTGGCCGCGATTGAGCTAGCCAACGCCACGCCCGTGCTGGCTGACATCGATCCGGTCACGCACACCCTTGATCCAGAGCAGTTTCGGCTGGCAATCACACCGCGCACACGCGCCGTGCTGGCCGTGCACCTCTATGGTCAGCCAGCCAGCATGACGCCCATTGTTGCCATCGCCCGGGAGCACGGTCTGCGGGTCCTTGAGGACTGCGCGCAAGCACATGGCGCCGTCTATCAGGGGCAAACCTGCGGCAGCATGGGCGACGCGGCGGCCTTTAGTTTCTATCCCACGAAGAACCTGGGCGCCATTGGCGATGGCGGGATGATCGTTACCTCCCAGCCAGACATCGCGGAGCGCGCGCGTCTTATCCGCCAGTACGGTTGGGAACGGCAGTATCACAGCGTGCTCTCTGGAACAAACTCTCGATTGGACGAGCTTCAGGCAGCCATCTTGCGCGTCAAGCTTCGCCATCTCTCGGGAGCAACCACGGCTCGGCAGTCCATTGCCCGCCAGTACAGCCAATCAATTCCAGAGCTCCATCCCGTTGGGCATCAATCTGACCGGGATTCGGTTTACCACCTCTACGTGATACAGCCGACGGATCGCGCGGGACTCCAAACCTGGCTGGAGCAGCGGCAGATTGGGACTGGTGTCCACTATCCGAGCCCGGTGTATCATCAACCCGCCTACACGAGCGTGCGCATTGGCCCCGGGGGCCTCGCCCAGACTGAGCGCGCCGCGCGTGAAGTGCTTTCACTGCCGCTCTTCCCGGAGCTGGAGGCTGCAAGCGTGGGCCGCGTCATCTCTGCCTGCCAGGACTACCTGGCGGCTCACTAATGGATCTCGAACAGTATGAGGTGATGTTTCAGCAGGAGGAGCAGCACTGGTGGTACCGTGGCATGCGCCAGATCACTGGGGCCCTGCTGGATCGCTGGTACCGAGGCCCGAGGCCGGCGGAAATTCTGGACGCTGGTTGTGGAACGGGTGGGATGGTCCAGTGGCTCCGTGACTACGGCAACGTCACGGGTGTGGATCTCGCCGAAGCGGCCCTGAGCCGCGCACACTCGCGTGGCATCACGACATTGGCACGCGGATCCGTGGATGCGCTCCCCTTTCAGAGTGGCTGCTTTGATCTCGTCACGAGCTTCGATGTCCTCTACCACCTGGACGTGAAAAGTGACGAGCAGGCCCTCACGGAGATCTTCCGCGTCTTGCGTCCGGGTGGCATGCTCCTCATACGTGTTCCGGCCCATGACTGGCTGAGAGGACGGCATGATGTGTCCGTGCATACCAGGCATCGATATGGGCACAATGAGCTCAGTCAAAAGCTGCGCCGCGCCGGATTTAAGCTCAGGCACGTCACCTATGCAAACTCGCTCTTATTCCCGCTGGCGCCCATAAAGCGCTTGTTGGAGCGCACGGATCAAGAGGGCGTGCCAGATCTCTGGCGCCCACCCGAGCCAATCAACACCGTTCTAGCGGCTATACTCGGGGCCGAAGGCTGGGCGGCGGCGTCCGTGACCATCCCTGTGGGCCTATCGATTGTCGCGGTTGCTCGTCGCTAAATTACAATCGCCCGCCCAGAGGTACCTAGGCGGGCTGCAATCCTTTCGGGGGGTAGAACTAACGAGCGGCCGGTGATGCCGCGGGCGAGGCCGCCGGTGATGCCGCGGGCGAAGCCGCCGGTTTCGCGGGTGCACTCGTAGCGGCGGCCGTCGGTTTCGCGGGCGTGGGGCTGGGCGCCGCGCCGCCACAGGCAGTGAGCATCACAGAGCTCGCCAAGCCGGCCGCAATCGCGAGTCGTCTGATATTCGTGGGAGCGATCAAGTCCTACCTCCGGAAGTCCATGATTGTTAAGATTATTCTCAGCTTCTTAACAACTCAGCCATGCTAACGCAGTCAATGTACAGAGTTCAAGGATTAATATCCCGATGGCAAGTCCACGCTGTCATTGGCCAAGGTTTGTTTCAGTCTCCATAAACCCAAGCCATCTATATTGTTGGGATCGAACAAGCGACGTGATACCGAATCCTCCAACCTCAGCGAGGGACTGGCTTCGCCCGTGATTGACTTGCCCAGGGCTGGGACTGCGTCCCCATCCAGCGCGTCGAACGAGCTCCAGGAGAGTCGGGCAGGCTTGGTGTCCCTCGCCCACTGGTGGCATGAGCTGCCACCGCTTTTCCTGCTTATGCTGGGGCCGTTCATCTTGTTTCGAGGCAGCGTTCTCGGCAACGAGCTGTTCTATGAACGAGATACCTATGTCTTCTACTACCCTCTCATGGAATGGGTGGCCGCCCAATGGCAGCGGGGCCTGTTTCCACTCTGGACGCCCATGATCTTTGGCGGATACCCAATCTTTGCTGATGGCGAGATTGGCATGCTCTATCCGCTCAACTGGTTGCTCTTTCTGACTCTGCCCACAGAGCTAGCCTTTACGATCCGACGGTTCATTCATTTCACTATTGCCGCGTGGGGGATGTACGCGTTGCTGCGCGTGCTGGGCGTGGGTCGTGCGGGAGCCACCGTGGGAGGAATCAGCTTCTCACTGGGTAGCTTCTTTGTTGCTCAGATGCATCACGAGAACATTGTGCTTACCGCGGCCTGGCTCCCGGTCACGCTGACGTGTATTGAGCTGGCGCTTCACCACCGCGGCAGAGCACGTCAGCAGTGGCTGGTCCTGGCCGGGGCGGTCTTTGGGATGTCCGCTCTAGGGCTCCACGTTCAGGCGCTTGCCATGCAAGCGATCATTATTGGTGTGTACACGTCGTACCGATTCATCCTCGGGCCAGTGGAGGCAAGCTGGCGAGAACGCATCTTCCATCTCGTCTGGGCGCCGACCCTCGTCGTTGGAACGGGCGCCTGGATCGCCGCGGTACAACTCATTCCGCTCTTTGAGCTGGGCCGCACCACCTATCGCGGCGCAGGGCTGACCTATGAATCAGCTAGCGCCTATGCGCAAAGCCTGCAAAATCTGCCCACCGCGATCCTGCCCTTCCTCTTTCGCCGCCCGGACGCCAGTCGCTGGTGGACACTCTGGGATCCCTGGGAAACCCATCTATATCTGGGCATCGCACCGCTTATCCTGGCCGGTGTTGCCGTACTCATCGTCCGGCGACGAACCGTGGGCCTGTTTGCACTGATTGCCCTGAGCGGCTTGTGCATCTCACTCGCTGACGAAAGCCCGATCAAGCTTTTTCAGCTTCTCTGGCAGTTGCCGGGATTTTCGGCCCTGCGCGCACCGGGCCGCTTTAGCTACTTCGTAGTCTTTGGCGTGGCCGGACTCGCCGCGCTGTGCGTGGATCACTGGCTCCGAGGCGACCAACAAGCCCGCCCGCCCAGGTGGCTGGGCATCGCGAGTGTGATGGGTGGCTTGCTCCTGATAGCCGGTCTGTTGGGCTTTCGCTGGCGTCTGCTCCACGACACGGCGCGCGGCGAGGAGTGGGTGATCGTTCGCTACCTCTCGGTGCGAAACAGTCTGGTGGATAACAATGCCCAGCGCGTGCTGCAAGACCTGGTATCGTCGCTGGATCCGTTGGCGCCCAAGAACGCACTCCAAATCGCGCTCTTGATCACTATTGGGCTCATCTTTCTCGCCTGGTGGAAGCTCCCGCAACGCGCCCAACACTGGTACGCGGCCCTGGTGGGGGTGATCATGCTGGATCTCCTGCTCTTTGCTTCAGACTTTCATCCTCGGGCACCGTTTGAGACGGTCTTTGCGCTACCTCAGGCGAGTGCGTTCATGAGCGCAAACCTCCGCGATGAGCGCGTCAGTGTGAATAGCGCCCTGACCGGCTTTGAGCCGAATCGCGTGATCCGCACGGGCGCGCGCGATGTGGCGGGTTACAGCTCACTCCCGAGCCAGCGACAATTCGACTATTGGTCCAGTCTCAATCGGCAGGATAACGAACTGCTGGATCTCTGGGGGGTGCGCTACGTCGTTTCACCCATTCTTCCCGCGGATATTCGGGTGCTGGAGGGTACCGCCTATCGGCCTTACGGCCGGCTCATGAGCGGACCACTAGGAAATCCTACCGGACGCGCCCATTTTGGGATTGAGCCGTTTGCCACTCGGGAAATTCGGGCGCTCGTGTCCGCCGGCCACGCGGTTGAAATTGATCAGGGCGTTCCCACAGCGGAAGTTGAAGTGCGCTCGAACAGCGGTGACATACGCGTATTCGTGCTCGAGATGGGCGTGCACTACGCGGAGCATGCCTACAACCGCCGCGATGTACAACCCTATCTACGACATCACAACCCGCCTGTTGTAGCCACCGTTCCGGATCTTGATCCCTCCGGGCGGGCGGAGCAGGTGAACGTCTATATGGCCCGGTTCCAACTGGACCCGCCGATGGAGGTGAGCTCCGTGCGAGTCCGCCACATTGCCGCCGCCGGCACCACCAACGTCTATGGGATCGGCCTGGTCTCGCCGGATTCGGGTGAAGTACGCTCGATACATCCGACCGACCGAGCCCAGTACCGGCGTGTCTATCAAGATGCTCAAGCCATCGTGCTAGAGAACACTGAAGCGTATCCGCGCGCCTTCATCGTCCCGGAAGCAACGGCCCGGCGAGACCGGCGCGAACGGTCGGCACTGGACTGGCTGGCGATTGAGCCATTCGATGCACGACAGACCGTGGTGATTGAGGACGGCCCATTTGAAGACCTGCGATTGACCGGAATCCCGAAGCCCGATCTCGGCGAGGAAGCGCGTCCGGAGCCGGCCAGTGTGCAAGACATCCACCCCGGTCATGTGCGAGTGAATGTGAACTCGCCGCGCGGCGGTTACCTCGTACTCACCGATATGTATCACCGTGGCTGGAGAGTCCAGGTTGACGGCGAGTCTGCGCCCTTGTATCTCGCTGATTTCCTATTCCGCGGAGTTCGGGTTCCTCCAGGAGCACACTCGGTTGACTTCGTGTTCGACCCCTTGTCCATTCGGCTCGGCGCCGCCCTCAGCACAGCCGCCATCATCTTCGTGCTCGGGGTCATCTGCGGACTGCCGCTCATCACGCGTCGCCGGCCACAAAAATAGACCGAGGCCACGGGCAACTCCCGCAGGCTCGGTCTCTTCAACAGCGTCAACAGCGGATGCATTTCCCTATCACTGCAATAGTATGCGATGCCAAATTAGAGACGCATTAGGCAAATGTTAGAACTTCGTAAACGCAGAACCTGTCATCATGAACGCGATGGAGATAGTCGAGATCGACTGCACAATCCATTGAATCAAACGGAAGAAAGCGACGTGAAATGGGTTACTTGCGCACGTCCCAAGATCAGTCGACTGGCCTGTCCGTGGCTGACCATGCGATTCGTGGACTCGCGGGCGGAGTTTCTCTATGTTTCACCGGTACAAGTCATGGCCGTTGCCGAGCGGGAAGGCGCCACGCCCTTCGACGTGCCCGGTGTAGAGTTAGTACAAAAGAGCGGATGTAGCTCGGGCACCACGGGCAGGAGCATTCCTTTCACGCGCTCATGAGAACATACGACTTGATCGACCCGGAATTACATCGTCTATCAACGATTGTGCGCGCGGCTGATTCCGATGCCAAAGGGCTTGCCCCGGAAACTTCTGAACTTGAAGCGATTGCCGAGGGCTTTCGCCTGGCATACAGCGACGATCAAGAGCTCCTAGAGAAGCAGCGTCCGGTCTGTGATGCCCTCCATGCCTCCTGTATACAGCGTGGATAAACCGCGGTCTCGGAGCCGCGTGGCAGATGTTGGCTCGCGAGCTCCCCGGTCCAGCGGGCGAGAGCCGACTCTGCTGGCTGCCCTCGGACAGCCAGCTTCGCCAGGATTTCGTAGTTGAGCGGCCCCATTGTGAGCCTTGGCTCCCTCACACGCTATTTCCTCAAACTTGGGACCTTCGGATTCGGCGGCCCCGCGGCGCTGGTCGGGTTCATGCACCGCGACTTGGTTGAACAGCACGGCTGGATTGACGAGGAGGAGTACAAACTGGCCCTTGGCCTTGCGCAGATTATGCCTGGGCCTCTGGCGGCGCAGCTTGCTATTGCGCTGGGTTACTTTCAGCATGGCGTTCTGGGGGCAACCACCGTTGGACTGGCCTTCATTCTCCCTTCATTTCTCATGGTCGTCACGATCTCCGTTGCCTATGTCACGTTTGGTGGACTGTGGTGGATGCAGGCGGTCTTCTATGCCATCGGGGCAACGGTGATCGCAATCATTGCGATATCCGCGTACAAACTCACCCGCTCGGTCAACAAAAGCGACCCTCTCCTGTGGACCATCTTTGCCGTACTCATGGTGGTGACCGTCTGGGCACAGGCGGAGCCGGCTGAATTCTTTATTGCCTCTGGACTCCTGGTGCTCTTTGTGCATGCCTGGCCCGGCCCTCGGCGCGCGCTCATGTTCGGTCTCGCGGGCATGCTGGTGGGTCTCGCGATCTGGCTGATAGATCGGTGGTTCATCACGCTCGGCTTTGGCGGCGACGACATCTTGCTCCAGATCCTATTCTTCTTCACAAAGGCCGGGGCCTTTGTGTTCGGCAGCGGCCTGGCTATTGTTCCCTTCCTCCAGCAGGGCGTCGTCCAGCAGTTTGGCTGGCTCAACGAGACACAGTTTCTGGATGCCGTGGCGGTAGCCATGATCACGCCCGGCCCCGTGGTGATCACCGTGGCATTCGTCGGCTATTTGGTAGCAGGATTATCGGGTGCCATCATGGCATCCATCGGCATCTTCCTACCGGTGTACTTCTTCACCATTGTGCCAGCGCCGTGGTTTAAGCGACATCGAGACAATCCACAGCTCAAGGCGTTTGTAAACGGCGCCACAGCGGCAGCCACCGGGGCCATCAGCGGCGCCGTCGTAGTGCTCGCCCAGCGCGCGATCTTTGACCTGCCAACCGCGGCTATCGCTCTGGTGAGTCTGGGCGTACTATGGCGATTCAAGCCGCCCGAGCCCGTAGTCGTCCTGGCGGCTGGAGTTATTGGCCTGCTACTCTGGCCGCTGGTGCGGCAGGTCGGCTGAGCGGGACTGCCGCACCGGACCAACTTGGCACTCTCTTGGGGCTCCCAGACTTGGCCGTCTGGGATCAGAGATGCCTACAATCGGCGACGTAGAGGTTCACATCCCGGAGGGATTCATGGAAGCGGCAGACGTCGCGGAACAGCTCCGCGAAGCGGTAGAAGACGAACGCTCAAGTCAGAAGCATGTTGAACGGTTCAAGTCACGGGCGGCAATCACAATCGCCATCATGGCGATGCTCTTGACCATCGCAAGCCTGGGAGGCGAAAACGCCATGAAGGCCATGATCGACTCCAATATTCACGCCAGTGACACCTGGGCGTTCTATCAGGCCAAGAACATCCGGCAAACCGCCAATGAGCTCGCCGCGAACGATCTCGAGGTGATCCTCCTCACACAAGGGCCGACAATAAGCGAGGAGAGCCGACAACAGATTCAGCAGCGAATTGATCGGTACCGAGCCACCGCGGCGCGCTACGAGAGCGAGCCTGATCCCACTGATCCCACTAACCCACTGAAGGGCGAAGGGAAAAGGGAGCTCACCGCGAGAGCGCGTGACTTTGAAGCCAAGCGAGACCTTGCGCAGCAGCAAGACCCGAATTTCGATTTTTCCATTGCCCTATTTCAGATCGCCATCGTCGTTGGGTCAGTTGCAATCATCTCCACCAGCAATCGCTTGCTCGCACTCTCGATCGTGGCCGGCTGCGTGGCAACCGTCCTGATGGTCAATGGGTACATGCTCATCTTCGATCTGCCTGGCTAGCGGGGCCCGAGATCACTATGATCTCGGGCCCCGTGATTGATGATCCGTGGTGTCCGAGTCAGGCGCTGAGGTGGGTCTTGAAGAACGTCAGCATGTCGGCCCAGGCTACGGGCGCCTGCTCGGCGTTATATCGCTCAGCGTTGGTATCGTTGTTGAAAGCGTGGGGAGCGCCGGGATAGATCTTCTTCTCAAATGACTTTCCAGCAGCAGACATCTGCTGGGTGATGCCATCAATACCGGCGTTGATTCGCTCGTCCAGCGCCCCATAGATCGCAAAGACGGGCGCCACAATGTTCTCCACGCCGGACGGCGGATTGGGGCCATACCAGGGCACGGCCGCGCGAATACGTGAGCCCGCCAGCGTGGCCACGCGCCAGGTGTAGCCGCCACCCATGCACCAACCGGTCACGCCCAACAGTCCACCGTTCACGTCCGGCTGATTCGACAACCAATCGAGCGCGGCTACCAGATCACGCGCATTCTGGTTCGGATCGCTCTGTCCGAGCGCGGCGATCGCATCATTCGGGTCAGCAAAGGCGCCCGTTCCGCCCTGGCGCGAAAGCAGATCCGGGGCGAGCACGATGTAGCCCTCGGAGGCCAGGCGGCGAGCACAATCCTTGGTATGTTCCACGAGGCCTCGATTTTCGTGAATCGCAACGACCGCTGGAAAACTGCCGTAATCAGTGGGCCGGGCGAGATATCCCGATAGCTCACCCTGCCCCAGGGCAATCTGCACGTCCATGGTCTCGAGATCCGCGCCACCGATGATCGGCCGAATCGCGGCCACGCGCGGTCGGGTTGCGCCGCCCCGGAGTGCAACGCTACTCAAGACACTGGCTGCCTCGTGGGCGTCCACCATGCCCTGCACGCGACGCTCAAGGTCCGCTCGACTGAGCGCCCCGTCCTCATACTCCTCGATGAACTCACCGATGAGATAGGCCTGGAGATCATTCATTGCTTGCCTCCTCTTGTACGAAGCCCCATTATATTCCAGGGTCCCACACGCTCGCGCCGACCGATCAGCAATGATTCGGACGGATCATCACTCCGGCACAATCCACTTCCAGCGACTGCGACCGGCTCACAGGGATGAAAGCGAAATAGGGGCACACCTCGTGGATACGCGACCACGGGGCTCGGTTTGAGGGAGGCGTAGGCATGGCAGAAATCGTTCTGGGACTTGGTACATCGCATAGCCCGCAGCTCAGCACGCCCGCGGAGCACTGGGGGCTGCGCGCGGATATCGATCGACGCAACCCCAGGCTACTCTGGGAAGACGGTGAGTACTACAACTTCGAGCAGTTGCTGGAGAAGGTAGATCGAGCGGCAATTGCTCGGGAGATCGGCCCAGACATCTTCCAAAAGCGGTGGCAGGAGTGCCAGGACGGCATTGCCAGAGTGGGCGAGGTTCTGGCCGAGGTCAATCCGGACGTGGTCATTCTGCTTGGCGACGATCAAGAAGAAGTCTACAAGCAAGATAATATGCCCGCGATCAACGTCTACTGGGGCGACACGGCGCTGCAAAAGCCGCGTCATTCCAACAGTGAAGCAGCCCGTGTCTCTGAGTGGGCCTACGGCGACAAGCCCATGAACGCGCCGGTTGCCTCAGATCTGGGACTGCACATCATTGAGTCGCTGATCGATGACGAATACGACATTGCGCACAGTCGAGAGCTCAAGGATGGCCAGGGCATTGGCCATGCCTGGACATTTGTGTTTCACCGGGTGATGCACGATCGGCACATTCCAGTGGTACCGATCCATATCAATACCTACTACCCACCCAATCAGCCCAAGGTTAATCGCTGCTATGAGCTTGGCCAGTCTGTCAAACGCGCCGTGGACTCCTGGAAGGGCAACGAGCGCGTTTGTGTGATGTCGTCCGGCGGACTGAGCCACTTTGTGGTACTCGAGGAGTTCGACCGCAAGATAGTGCGCGCCATGCAAGAGCGCGACGGCGAAGCGCTACGTACTCTTCCCGAGAACCTGTTCAAATCGGGCACGTCCGAGATCAAGAGCTGGATCGCCATGTCCGCGGCAACAGAGCATCTGGATACGAAATGGTTGAACTACGTGCCCTGCTATCGCTCTGAGGCAGGCACCGGCTGTGGAATGGCCTTCGGCCACTGGGCCTAACGCCGCACCAACCGTCGTTTGAATCAACCGAGGGGTGCGCGGGAGGGATGGCTCCCCCGCACCCCTCGGTGCATATGGAGACACATGTGACGTCAACAAGCGTTCTTGGCCTGGGCGTCGCCGGGCTAGGCATGGGCGCCACGCTGATGGTGCGCGGCATTCTGGACCATCCGGGTGTGCGCGTTGTGGCCGGGGCTGCAAGGACCGCGGCAGTACGCGAGCGCTTTGCTCTGGATCTGGAGGCCCGCGGCTACGCGAGCGTCGAGGCCATGTGCGCCGATCCATCCGTAGATGTCGTGTTTGTTGCTACCCCGCACGAGTTTCATCGAGAGCACGCGGTGCTGGCCGCGGAGCATGGGAAACACGTCATAGTTGAGAAGCCCATGGCGCTCACCCTGGATGACTGTGACGCCATGATCAGCGCGGCAGAACGCAACGGGGTCAAGCTCATCGTTGGCCCCACCATGAGTTTTGCGCCGGCTATCCGCGCCATGCGCCAGATCATCGCCCAGAACGAGTTAGGCCCATTGCGCATGGTCAATACCTGGGAGAGTAATGACTTCCTGTATCGTGCCAGGCGCTCGGAAGAACTGGATACACTGCTGGGCGGAGGCGTGATCTATAACCAGGCGCCGCACCAGGTGGACATCGTGCGCTTTCTCACCGGCGGCCGGGTGCTCAGCGTTCGCTCGGCCATCGGCACCTGGGACAAAGATCGCCCAACTGAGGGAAGCTACCAGGTCTTCCTCCAGTGCGCTGATGGCGCCTCCGCGGTCATCATCTATACCGGGTACGACGGGTTTGACAGTAGCGAATTTCAGACCTGGATTGAACCCGGGCGGCGCAAATCGGATGGGGCTTACGGTCAGGCACGGCGGGCACTTCATGAAGACGGGAAAGGCGCAAGTGAGGGAGAGCTCAAGCGCACGCTCTTTAGCTGGGGTGGTCAGGCCTGGGCAAACGCTCCACGAAGCACAGACCAACAGCACTTTGGCATCACCGTGGCACACTGCGAACGTGGAGATCTCCGCCCCTGGGAAAATGGTGTTGCGGTCTATCGCGAGCAGGGGCGGATCGTCCAGCCCGTACCAACCAGTCAGGGAGCACCGATCCGCGCTGAGGTCATTGATGAGCTCTGCGAGGCAATCCGAACCGATGACACCCCAGCGCACGATGGCCGTTGGGGAAAGGCGACCATGGAGGTCTGTTTGGCCATCTATCAATCCGCTCGGGAACAGCGGGAGATCTCGCTTGAGCACCAGGTCACTCTGAAAGAGTAAATGGACTCGATCACGCTGTCGCGGCGATGAACTTCGGCACAATTGAATCAGCCCTCTCGTCCAGAGCTGAGATCCTGATTGATCGCTCCGCCGGGCGGCGTGCCAGGTAACCTGGTAATTGTACCCGCCTCGAGGGATGTTCACCGCAGAGACGCGGAGACGCAAAGAGCTCTTTTCGTTCGCTCTGCGTCTCTGCGGTGGCTATCCGTCCCCGCGAATCTGAACGCGCAGGTAACCTGAGCGTACCTAGACCGGGCGCTCCAAACCTGGCACACTGGTGCCTACCCGCAGAATGGAGATGCTCGTAATGGCGAATCTCGATATCGACGCGCTGGCTCAGTCGGTCGTGTTGCGTGGACTTCAGCGAGAAGAGCTCGAGCAGCTCGCCGGCGCGATGCATCGTCGGACGTATCGTCGCGGCGAAGTGATCTTCCACCAGGGCGACCCCGGGGAATCACTCCACGTAGTGTGCCAGGGCAAGCTCAAAGTGGTCATCACTGGCGAAAACGGTGAAGAGGCGGTGTTAGCCATTCTCGGACCCAGTGACGTGTTCGGCGAAATGGCCATTCTCGATGGTGGGCCGAGATCCGCCACGGTGACAGCGCTAGAAGCAGTGGAAACGGCCGTACTCAGCCGATCCGACTTTTTCCAACTCCTGCGACGAGTGCCCGCCGCGGTGGACGGGCTCCTCGCTTCCTTAGCCAAGACCATCAGGCAGACTGATGAAGACATTGGCGGCTTGATGTTTCTGGACCTGCATGGTCGCCTGGCAAAAAAGCTGCTTGAGCTTGCTGAGACACATGGTGAGGCCGCGGGAAGTCGAATCGCCATCCGCGTCCCACTCACGCAAGAAGAGCTTGCCGGCATGATTGGCGCCACACGCGCCAGTGTGAATAAGATTCTTGGATACTTTGAAGATCGCGGCGCTATCGAGCGCAGGGGCCGAGAAATAGTCGTCTGCAAAGCTGACTTTCTCCAGCGACGCGCCGCGAATTAGTGGGGCAATTACCAGACGCATCCACTGACATTGTTCTCTGCCGGCTCGGGCCCAGTATGATTGGAGTCCGGTGCTTACTGCCGGGGTGAGGATGCGGACTGATTCACCTTCTGCATAGCACTACGGCGGATTCGGCAGGCGAAATATAAGGAGGCTCGGTGATGGGAAAGTTTGCACAGATGATTCGTTTGAACCCGGTGGTTGGCAGTCATTTCATTGCCCGATTGGCAATTCTGGTTGCAGTGGCAATAGGCGGAGCGCCGGTCGCAAAGAATGCTGAGGCGGCGCCATCAGCGCAACTTGGCCCTGTGGAGAACACGTCTGGAACGGTTGTGTCCGTGAGCGGCGGCACCTTCCAGCTTGAGCGTCCGGCGCTTAGCAATCCGAGCCAGCTAGAACAGCTCACTGTCCAGGTACCCGCCGGGGTCAGTGTGCAGCAAGGTAGCATTGTCACACTCACCGGTCAGTACAACATTCCGTCAAAGATCTTCATAGCATCTAGCCTCACAGTTATCGGTAGCGTTACTCCCCCTGCATCATCACGATCCTCGGGCGACGATGACGACGACGATGACGACGATGACGACGATGACGACGATGATGACGACGATGACGACGATGACGACGACGATGACGACGATGACGACGATGACGACGACGATGACGATGACGATGACGATGACGATGACGATGACGATGATGATGATGATGATGATGATGATGACGATGACGACGACGACGACGACGACGACGACTAGTCTCGTCTAGGAAAGTCAGAACTTCTCATACTTGCGGTGGCGACCAGTTCGGGGAAACCTCATGTGCTGGTCGCCAGTATGCTCACTCGGCCGATAGATGGATCACGTCTGCCGAGGTCATAGTGCTCGGCAGACGTGTGGCGAGGGAGATTTCATGTGAGTGCCGTGACAACTGGCTTCGCCATGGAGAGTGGCACGGTTGTCGATTCAGATCAAACCGCTTCAGGTGCCAGCGACGTGCGAGCCCGCTACATGGCGATTGGCTTCAGCTTGATCACCGTACTCCTGGTCCTTTCTCCCATTGTCCAGAACTGGCAACCAGAGCCAGTGGACAATTTTCCACTCTCCTACTACCCCATGTTCTCCACCGAGCGATCAGGACTGCAGCGGCTCACGTACCTGGTGGGCCTCGACGGCCAGGGGAGGCGCGTACCAATTCCGTACACGCTGGCCGGGACCGGTGGGATGAATCAAGTCCGACGCCAGATTGACAAGCTGGTGAATCGGAATGAAGCCGCGCAGTTATGTCACCTCGTGAGCCTTCGGCTTGGTCAGCGTCGCACCGGCGCGATGTCACGGATCGCTTCCGTCAAGATTGTCACCGGCACCTATGACCTCGCTCAGTATTTCTCAGGCAACAAACGGCCAGTCTCTGAACGAGATCGAGCCACCTGTCTTGTGGCTCGATGAGCTTCGTGGCACGCATGCTCCACCGGTTGAATGAGTGGTGGTTCTCTCCGGCGTCAGCGACTCGGCTCGCGGTCTTGAGAATCATGATTGGCGGGTACGCGCTCTATTCCATCACGGATCGATTTGACTCATACCTGAGAAACGCTCGCACCAATCCCACGCTTTTTGAACCTGTTGGTCCCGTCACAGTGATCGCTGCACCGCTTGATTCCAATGTATTTCTCATCGTGCTCATTGCCACTGTGACACTGAATGTTCTGTTTCTTCTCGGCCTTGGTTATCGATTTTCAGGTCCGCTGTTTGGCATCTTATTGCTCTGGGTGCTCTCGTATCGCAACTCATGGGGCATGATTTTTCATGTCGATAATCTCCTGGCTCTGCAGGTTCTCGTACTCGGGTTCACCCGGGCAGCGGACGCACTCTCACTGGGAGCCCTGCGACGTGCACCCTCCGACGATAAACCTGCAAGTATCCTGCGTGGCTGGCGCCTGGCTCATCCGCCGGCTCACTGGCAGTACGGATACGCGGTGCGGCTGGTGTGCCTGGTCACAACGCTCACTTACTGCCTCTCGGGCATCGCAAAGCTGATGGGGCCCATGGGGGCTTCATGGGGCGTTGGAGAATCGCTCAGGTCGCAGGTGGCATTTGACGTCTGGCGCAAAGAGCTTCTGGTAGCAGACCCGCCTACCTTGATCTTTGCCATCTATGACCAGCTCTGGATTTTCACCGCCCTTGGGATTGGCACATTGGTGCTGGAGCTGGGTGCGCCACTCGCCGTAGTGTCAGGCTGGCTTGCAGCCGTATGGGTTCCATCGGTGTTCCTGATGCACTACGGCATCATGCTGCTCATGGGTATCGAGTTTCCGTATCAACTCTCCGGCGTCGCCTTTGCGCCATTCGTCCCCTGGGATCGCGTGCTGAGCTGGATTCATCCAGCGCGCCTCGTGGCATTCATGACCAGGCTCCAGGCCATCCGTCTCTCTTCCGGATCGAAGTCAAGCGCGGGTCAAACTGGCACGACAATCGGTCTCGCGATCTTGCTTGCGCTGAGTGCGAGCCCCGCTCACTCCGATTCGCCCGGAAGGTTGGGCCAATCCCGAGGAGCGAAACCCGGGCAACCGTTTCACATCGTGTGGGTAGGAGACATCCTGCTTGGTGACGCTGCCGAGTCGCGGCTGAGAGCTCAGGGGTATAGCTTTCCGTTTCAACACCTCCGCGCGGAACTGGCCGCTGACTTCACTATTGGTAATGCCGAAGGTCCGATCACTACGCTGAAAACAAAGTATTTTCCGGATCAGCAATGGTCATACAATGCCCAGCCGGCAGCAGCAGAGGCTCTGGCTCAAGCGGGGTTCAGAGGGCTAAGCCTGGCAAACAATCATGCCTTTGACCGAGGTCCGGACGGCCTTATCGATACCCTCGAACATCTGCGCCGGGTCGGAATTCAGCCCTTTGGCGCGGGTCGAGACCTGGACGAGGCATCCAG
>JBJXFJ010000137.1:0-4479 GCA_046154735.1 Chloroflexota bacterium
TGAGCAGTGCCTGGAATTGTTCTTCGAAGCCAGCGGTGTGGGTCATAAGGTGGGCCATGGTGGTGGGGGTTGAGAAGGCGGGCGGCACGGTAAAGTCTAGATAGGTGTTGATGTCGGTGTGCGGGTCGAGCCGACCTTGCTCCACGAGCTGCATCACGGCGGTCCAGGTAAATAGCTTACCGACCGACCCGATGTAGAACAGCGTTCGGTCGGCCTCAACCGGTGTTTGCCGGTCGAGATCGGCAAAGCCATACCCCTTGGCCAGAACCAGCCGCCCGTCCGCGATCACCGCCACCGCTGTCCCGACAATACGGCGCTCGCCCATGCTCTGGAGGAGAGCTCCGTCCAGGAACGCCTGGACGTCTTGCGCGTCCGTTGGATCGGCCGCACGCAAGTCGGTCTGCTCCTGCCGCTTCGCTCCGGCGCTGGACTGGAACGCCAGGCTCACGCTGAGCGTGATGACTATGACACCGAAGAACAAAATGATTCGGCGCGGAGTACCGGCCTGGCCCGATCGAGTGCGGTGCGCCCTGGCTGGCGGTGCGCAATCCGCCCGCATTATGTCAGGCCTCGGCGCAACTGGAGAGTGGGGAAGAGCGCGAAGGCAATCTGAGCCAGCACGCCGAGTAACGCGCTTGCGGTGCGATAGGACTCAAAGTGCTCGGCAGACGTTCTGCCGAAGCCGAAGAGTGAGACGCCTAGCTCCGCGATCATTACCAGCGCAAAGGCACCCCAGCCCATGGCAAGACGGTACGCCGCATCCTCTGCAACGGCGAACTGACGTATAACCCAACGACAGGTGAACCAGGAAATAGTGAGCATCAGCGGTAATTCGACCAGAACCGCAACGGTGCCGCCGAGCAAGGGTGCCAAGAAAAGTGTCCGCAGCACGCCGAACACAAATCCGATTGAAAAGACCGCCCCAAAGTAGGTGAGCGCGGCGTGGAGAGTCGCTTGCATGTCAGATCTTCCTGGCCTCAATCCAACCGGGAGCGTGGCAATCGAATGATGATCTGGTGTCGCCACTGCCCAGAGTGAACGATCTGTCAATATGGGGCAACGGTGATGAGTGTCCTGGCAGGAAGCATGCCCCCTTCGCCGTCGCTCGGCCAATCCATCCGCGCTAACGTCGGATTTCAGCCATGGAGAACAACCCGAGTGGCGGTCCTGCTGGCAGATGAGCCAGGACGACGGCGAGTGATCGATCAGAACAGCGACTATCTTCGCACCGTTGCTTCACCTCGTGGACCATCGAGCGGCGGCTGCCCCGCTCGCGATGCGTCAGCCGGCGATCCGAGTTACGTTTTGGCTAGTGGCATTCCGACTCCGCGGCGTCGGTGAACGACGTCGCGGAGCTCGTTGAGGAAGGTGTCATTCGCCAGGGTGATTGAGCCAGTTCGCGGGCCCCAGATGAGTGGCTCAGTCCCGTGTCTTCGAGTACCACCTCCTCGGTGAGCTGGGGACCCCGTAGGGCACGGTAACCGGAGCCTTCGATAGCATCGTCGCATCAGTAACCGATCCGCGGTGCCGTGGTAAGCCTGCTTTCGAGATGCTCCGTATCCACTCGCCTAGGACCAAAGTGTCTACGCTTCGCCTCGCTTCTGGAGCATGAACTAACACTCGGCTGGGGCACACGATCCGATCCTTACGAGCTCCTGCTTTCAGAATCATGATGAGCTTGGGCTGGGAAGTATTGAGTGCTTCACGGCTTATGAGAATCTCTGGACGTACGCCGCCGAGCTCGGATACCTCGACTGGATCAAGCCGGGTGTCCTGAACTTCACCCCGCACTCGATCTCACTCTTGAGCGCTGATTAACTCCGATGGGTCCGCCGTGATCGGCCAAATTATTGTCCGATATCACGCTTGCTGGAACTGAACTTGCTGCATCAGGACGTGCACCTAGAAACCCCCGATGATTTGCATCGCCGGGAAGGGTTCGTAGCGGAGGAGGAGCTCGCGGTACTCTGAGCTGGTGTCGCTCGGGGCCGTCAGCCACCCGCCACGCGGGTGCGTTCAATTGTGGCTGTTGAAAAGCGCTCAGCAAGCGCGTACATCCGCCGCACCAGGCCGGCTGCATCCAGATCTCGAGCATCACGAATGAGCTCTTCTAGCTCCAGCTCCAGCATCGTGCGGGTCGGTAGCTCAGGGGTGAGCACGCGGCGCACGTGACGGTGGGCGGTGGGCTCCACGGATTCAACGGTGCTGGAGAGCTCTTCACTCATCTTCTCGCCCGGGCGGAGGCCGGTGTAGATGATGTCAATGTCTTTGCCCACCCGTAGCCCCTTGAGGCGGACCATATTCTCAGCCAGGTCGGCAATGCGCATCTCAGCGCCCATCTCCAGCAGATAGACGGAGCCGGAATCAGCAAAGGCACCGCTCTGGATAACCAGACTCACGGCTTCACTCACGGTCATGAAGAATCGCTTCACGTCAGGATGCGTCACCTGGAGTGGACCGCCGCGCTCGATCTGGCGCAAAAACGTGGGCACGACGCTGCCGCGACTGCCGAGGACGTTTCCAAAGCGCACGGAGCAAAACCGGTGGCCCTGCGCCGCGAAAGACATCACGATGAGCTCGGCCAGGCGCTTAGACAGCCCCATCACGTTGTTCGGATTGACGGCCTTGTCCGTGGAGATTAATACCAGCCGCTCGGTACCCACACGGGCGGCCATGGTGCACACGTTGCGCGTGCCCAGCACATTCACGGTAAAGGCTTGATTCGGGTGCTCCTCCATGAGCGGCACGTGCTTGTAAGCGGCTGCGTGAAATACCACCCGCGGACGATACTGCTCAAAGGTAGCCGCCATGGTCTCAGCCACGGCCACGTTCGCCACAATGCTGACCAGCTCGGTTTCACCGCGATCCGGACTTAGGTCCAGGTTGAGGTCATAGAGTCCGGTTTCGTTGTTGTCCAGCATCAGCAGCCGCGAGGGGCCGAGCCGCAAGATCTGGCGCACGAGCTCGGAGCCAATAGATCCGGCCGCGCCGGTGACCAGCACCGTGCGGTCAGCCACATAGCCCGCGCAGGCATCCAGATCAATCTCAACCGCCTCGCGTCCCAACAGGTCCATGACGGTCATCTCACGCAGAAGCTGGCGGCCTTCACCGCCCGGCTGCATAAGCTCCGGTACGCCTGGCACGGTCAAAATCCGCGCGTCGGTCTGTCGGCAGATTTCGATCAGATCTCGGATAGTTTCGCCCGAGGCAGATGGCGTGGCGATGGCCACCACGTCAATCCCCTCGCGCTCCACGAGATTGGGAATATCCGCGCGAGTACCGCGAATTGGTATTCCGTGGACCCGCAGGCCAACGCTTGCCGGGTCGTCGTCCACAAAGCAGACCGGCCGATAGTTCCACGCTCGATTGACCAGCAAGTCCCGCGCTAGCCCCTGGCCCACTCGGCCAGCGCCAACGATGAGCACGCCTGGCGCCTCACGCCACGCCTGACCCTCCTGAAATGACTCACGGATGCGCGGAAAGAGCCGCGCGGCCACGAAGCAGAGAAAGACCGCTCCGGTACCCACCAGGACAACGCTGAGCGGCAGCCGACGATCGAGCGGTGTAAGCACCAAGCAGCCTGCCAGCGCGATTGCTCCGGCTGACGCCACGGAGTAGCACAGTCGAATCAGATCATGGAGACCTGCAAAGCGCCAGACCCGGCGATACATGCCGAACAGCACGTTCGCACCACAGAATATGAGGACCAGAAACGGCGCCCAGAGGATGAACCGAGTGATCCAGCGGAATGGGATGTCACCATCAAATCGGAGCGCCAGCGCCAGAAAGAACGCGCCCACCGTGAGCACGCCGTCCAACGCCAGTAGCGGCCCATGCCGCCGCACGTCCGACCAGAAGCCGTCCGGGCCGATCAGACGCTGCAATGAGATTCCCATGCGCTTATGTGAAGGCTGTCTGGCTTCTTCCCACGCTCTGTACCGTTCACTCCGAACAGTTCACTCCAGGGGATGTAGCTCATACGTCTCCTCGGCGTCGCAAGAAGTCCACGATCCGCTCCGCGGCGTGGCCATCGCCAAACGGGTTCGAAGCTCGGGCCATCGATTCATACTCAGCCGGATCATGCAACAGCCGCTCGGCCATGGACACGATGGTCTGGGTATCCGTGCCCACCAATCGATTGGAGCCCGCGGCCACGCCTTCCGGCCGCTCGGTTGTCTCACGCATCACCAGCACCGGTTTCCCCAGCACGGGTCCTTCTTCCTGCACCCCGCCGGAATCGGTGAGTACCAGAGTGCAACGGTTGAGCAGGAGTATGAACTCGTCATACTCGAGCGGCGGCAGCAGGTGGATGCGCGCATGCCCGCTCAGCATCCGTTCCACAGTCTGACGCACATTGGGATTGCGATGCACCGGATACGCGATCTCGATGTCTTCATTGCGCTCCACGAGCAACTGGACCGCGCGGCAAATGTCCTCGAGGGGTGCCCCAAAATTCTCCCGGCGGTGCGCGGTCATGAG
>JBJXFJ010000139.1:0-5769 GCA_046154735.1 Chloroflexota bacterium
CGGCGGCGAGCAAACGAAAGCGCCGCGTAGGACTGGCGATGGCGCAGACAACCGCGAGAGGCAGCACGCTGGCAAGATAGCCGGCGTAGGGATTGGGCTGGCCAAAGTGCCCATGGGCCCGCATAAATGGACCGATGGCAAAGAACGAAGGGCCGCTCCCGGTGACAAACTGATAGACGCCAAACAGTGCCTCCAGTCCGGCCGCGAGAAATAGCGCTGAGAGAAGAGCCAACATGGGCCCCCGCTCTCGCACGTGCACCGCCACGTAGCTGCCAATCAGCAGCACCTCCAACCACTTGATGGCCTCTTTTGCAGTGAGCGGCAATTTTGTGGTGACAATGGCTGAGGCGAGCACCAGGACGAACAGAGTTGCCACAGGCGCCAGATAGCGTCCCCGGGGGAGTGCCACGATATGGGAGAGGGTGGAGCTGAGCGCCCAGGAGGCGATGAACAACGCGAACAGCGGCTCCGTGGGCGAGAGATCAAAGTCACCGAGTGAGATCTTGAAGATTCCGGAAAACGGAACGAGCGCAAGCAACAGCACCAGCGCGAAACCCGGACGGATCAACGTGGCAATAGCCACGAATAACCCACCCATGATGCCCACGCTGACTTCCGGTGTGGGCACCACCGCGATTACTGGGATTGCCAGGCAGATCAGGGCAAGCGGAAGCAACCGCGCCAGCGAGCCGAGGTCTATCGTCCGTGGCAGCAGCCGGTCGGCAATCACGAGAAATGCTCTATGGAGCTCATATCAAGAATGAATGAATGCAGCGTGTTGCAACCGCCCAAGCATCCGGCCCGATCGGATGAAGAATCCACGAGCTTCAGCACGTTCACCTGGAGAGATGGATCATCTCCAGCCCGAGGCGTACCAGCCACTCCATTTGGGAAGCGACCGCCCGCACAGGCCTTTGCAGAGTGAGCGACAAGGGATCCGATATGGCGCGATTGTAGCACCCATGGCACGGGCGTGGCAGGCTCACACCGGCATGGTATGTGTTCAGATTCGACGGGACGTATGTTCACCGCGGAGACCTGGGGACGCAGAGAAGACCAACTCCATGACTCTGCGTGTCTGCGTCTCTGTGTTTCATGTCCCTCGAGACGTGAACAGTTACCCTACAGGGATGACACGTGTATCTGGCGCTGACGCCCGCCTGGCAGCACGCAGGGCAAACCAGAACGTGAACGCCACCAACACCACATTCATGCTCGTAATGATGACCGTATTGGCAATGAGGAAAATCTCGAGCGGCAGCGCATCCAACAGCAACAAGCGCGTGGCAGATTTGACAAAGGCCATTAATCCCCAGATGACCGTAATCTGACTGAATGCTCGCTGAACCGTCGGTGCACGCCGAATGGGCGCGGGCAGCAGCTTCAATTCGCTGGCGGCCAGCAAGATGATCGGTCGGCCCAGGGCCACCGAGACCAGTAACACCACTCCCCAGAGCGCCGTCTCCAGAGCCGGCGCTGCCAGATACAGATCCACGGACTGAAAGGCGATCCCGACCGCTCCCTGGATTAATACCGCGCCCACAGGCACGATGCCTATGGGGTCGAGTCGGCGCGTACGGTAAGCTTGAATCAGCAGCACCACCGTGGCCGTAACGGTTCCCGCGATCATCCCTTCAACCGGGCCAAACGCGCGAAAAGCCGTGTAGAACGCCAGAATCGGTGACATGCCCACGAACGCAAAACGCCCCAGCGCCCGCTGGATCGCAGGAAACACTGCACGCCAGGAAAACTCAGGGATTGCGGAGCGGAGATCTGCCTGTGTCAATGGAGAGTGCATCTGGATTCATTGTCGACGGTGGAGAGCCGATTCACCAAGATTGGCATGAATTCGCAAGATCATTGGCCGATAGCGCAAGGAGGTTTCGCTGTCCGTTCCGGACCAGTCCGCGGTATTGCGAGGAGATTGTCCCGTTTGCCCTGGGCAGTTGAGCCACTGATCGCGATCACCGTGTCGGGGCCGCTCGCGTTTGGTCGGGAGCATTGCCGTGGATCTCCGGAGCTGGTTGGAGGAGGTGTATACGGACCACCAGGGGCATTTCAAAGTCGAGTTGACGGCGGGAGGAGTAGCACGGCGCCCTGTGCCTGGAGCTCCTGAACCGGTGATTGCGATCACTGTCGCTCGCGTTCACGGCACCGGGACACGTCTGTTTGCTCCTCCGTGCACTGGTCCGGGACGAACAATGAAATGACCCTGTGCAGACCACCACACCGCGGTGACGTTGATTGTGCGGCCTGTAAAATACGGGTATTACCCATTCGAACCAATCGCATGGCCTCTGTCGCGGAACACTACGCAATTCACCTTGGCCCGATCTACATTTGGATGGCCGGCGGTTCTGAGGCTGCGCTGCAGGCCGGCGCTGCTGAGATTGAAGCGCTGAACTTACCGCTCGCCGACGGAGTCCTCGTTATCGATCTTGGTGCGGGCTTCGGCATGCATACCATTCCGCTCGCAAGAAGAGGTGCGCGAGTCGTAGCAATAGACACATCGTCCGAGTTACTGCGTGCGCTCTCGAAACTTGGTAGCACCCTGCGCGTCCAGGCGGTCAACGATGACTTGCTGGCCTTTCAACGTCACATCACGGAAGCACCGTCAGCAATTCTGTGCATGGGAGACACGATCACTCAATTGCCTGACGTCGGCGCCGTCGAGAGCCTCTTCGAAAGAGCGTCCGTTGAGCTGCCACCCGGGGGCAGGTTCGTGGTCTCGTTCCGGGACTACCCGGTACCTCGTATCGCGGATAAGCGTTTCATCCCCGTACGGGCCGACGACACTTGCGTGCTTACCTGCTTCCTGGAATACGAGCCTGAAGCCGTCCTCGTCCACGACATTCTTCACCAGCGCACACCGGAAGGTTGGCAAACGCGAGTCAGTCATTATCGCAAGCTGCGGTTGTCACCTGAGTATCTGATTGCCAGCCTCCAGTCTCGCGGGCTCAACGTCCATCGTGAAGCTGGAACGATGGGCATGGTTCGCCTTGTTGTTCAAAGCGTCTAACCCATTTTGCTCCAGCCGACGTGCTATCTCCCACGGCCTTCACACGCGGCTGAACTCAACCATTCAATGGCAGGGGAGCGCTATGCTTGAGTTCAAAGGCCGTCATGTGGAGCCGTCATCCACAGGTCGCCGAATCTTGTTCGGTGCCTTCGAGCACTTCGTTGTCGTTCGAGATCTCGTTCGTAGCACTTGCTCGATACGATTGACGACGACATTTGACTTTGGCGGCCGCCGTCTTGCCCTGTCCGATGAGGTAGACGGCGTTATAGCCGCTGCCTATCACGTGCATGGACTGGCTTTCTACTCTTGCAGCACAGGGCATGAGCTCTGGCGACGAAAGGACATCAAGAAGGTTCAGCACATCACACTGTCCCGTGATGGCCTGAGGGCGTACTGCGGAAGGGAAGGAGCCTCGCTGGCCGTTATCGATTTGCGTACGGGAGAGACCATCCGTGGAGTAAGAGGGGCGCGCAGCCTCCACGATAGCCCATATGATGCGGTGCAGTTCCTCGACGGCACGAGACCTCAGCTTCTTGATAGCGTTGGCAGGCGTAGGTTCTTCGTCCCCCGAACGACGTTTGCGTTTTTGGATGTTGCGTTCGCGCCGTGACTACTCGGTATTTCGGAGTCAGGGGGGCCGGTGCGATGTGTGGACATCGGGACGGGGAGGGAACGGTGGCGCTACCAGCCACAAGCTGGACGTCACGTTCTTCGTCTAGGGTATCGCGCAGCAGAGCCGAGCTTTCTTGGCGTCGAGTGGCCATTCGAGAGGGGTGGCAGAAAGCGACTCCTGCGGTGGTCGCTCGATAATGGTGCCATGATCGACTCACTGGATCTGGGTGAACCCATGGACTGCTGTTTTGGGCTGGCAGGCGAGGTCATCGTGACGGCTGAGCGAGATGTCTTCAATACTGCGACAGGTGCGACTCGCCCACGGAGCCGCCCGTGATCGCGTCATGCCTGCATCAAGCCAACAGCATGGACCGAACAGCGTTCCGCGCCGCCGCTGCAGGCCGAGCGTTATACGGTGCATCGAGACAGGGGAGCATTGGAGCACGATGAATGAACGCTGCCAAGGAGTCGCCCCGGAACATCGACGAGTACATAGCTGGCTTTCCGCGAGATGTGCAAGAGATCCTTGAACGGATACGAGCGACGATAAAGAACGTCGCACCCGAAGCAGAGGAGGCAATCAAGTACCAGATCCCAACGTTCGTTCTAAACGGGAATCTAGTCCACTTCGCGGCGTTTAAGAACCATGTCGGGTTCTACCCAACACCGTCCGGCATTGAGGCGTTCAAAGAGGAGCTTTCACCGTACGACGGCGCGAAGGGATCGGTGAAGTTTCCCATCGACAAGCCGATGCCCTTGGGTCTGATCGAGCAGATCGTCAACTTCAGGGTAGAGGAAGCTCGCTCCAGGTCGACGACCAAGAAGAGGGATCGGTAGGAGCTGGGCCGTGAGTGGTCGGAGCCGGGCATTGGTCAGTTCGGCCGGGGTCAAGCCGAGCAGGCACACCGCCGGGAGCAGCACCGTTACCCGCGGCTGCCCCAACTTCAATCCGGGCGTTGCCTGGCCACGCGCGTTTCGGCCTGGCTGCACGAGCGTGGCCAAGTCTGCCTCGGCCAGGCCACAATCGTGGGCCGCCCGCTCGGCCTCCACAACCCGGGTGTTGATGCGCTGCCCCAGATCGCAGAGTCGGCCAAAACTACTCAGCCCTCGCGTGATGCCGAAGTCATAGGCATCGTTGACGGTGGTCTCGGTGCGCAGGGAGCGCCCCTCCTTGGAGTACTGTTTGATTGGGATTCACGCAAGACCACGTTGATAAGCACAAGGCATACACGCTGGCGGTTCGGCCGTGAAATCAGCCCTCGCGCCGAACCCGACCGGGCTGCCGCGTTAACCGAATGCGAACAAGAGCTGACGGAGATGTCGCACGAACTTGCGAGCAACGCTTCAGAGACTTGGATGCAGCCACCTTCATTCGCGGCTCGTCTATTCCGCGGATTCTCCACGGGGGCGCGCGACGCATGGCCGCGAGTAAACCAACGACTCGTAAGACCGACAGGACGCTTCGAGCGTTCGTCCGGAAGGTGACCGCGACGATGCTGGACGGAAGACGCCACCAGACACCGGGCCCCGGCGCCGTTTCAACGTGCCTTCGAGAAGCAACGGCCGAGCGAGCCGCCCGCACAATGGCGATATTTCGGTCAAGCGCGGCGCTCCGGGCGCTGGGATCAACGTCGGTCGGCCAGTCGAGCCTCGCCCCGAGGTCGAGCTTTCCTTCAGCTCACACCGGAGCTGAAGGAAACATTTACGCTCGCTTCAACACTTCGGCGGTTCCGCGGGGTCTCGGGTCCGCGAGATTGATCGCCATCAGGAGGCCAGCGCGGCGACCCAGCGCACGTAGCCATCAAGATCCAGATTCCGACGTACACCGCCCATGCCCAGCGGTCGCACCTGGCCCAAGCGCGGGCGATCCGGGAATGGTCGATCATGCAAGCCAAAGCACCACTGGATATTGGCCACGCCGTTTGGGCTACGGCCGTCCAGTGCATAGCGATCATTGAGCCACAGCGCGGTCCGCAACCCTTCCTCCGGGTCCGCGAACCACTCCACAAGGCGCTTTCCCCAGTACATTCGCACATACGATTGAATGCGGCCGGTTTGGCGAAGCTCCCGCTGCGAGGCATTCCAGAGGAGATCATCCGTCTCCCCATCCGCCAGCTCCGCCCGGGAGTATGAGGCAC
>JBJXFJ010000140.1:0-2999 GCA_046154735.1 Chloroflexota bacterium
CCAAGGTGCCTTTGACCAACTCACCGCCCCTGCCGAGCGCCAACGGGAGTCCCAGCTGCAGTCCGTCCTGCTCAACGGGCCGGCCACCTTCGCGACCTGGGACGGCCAGCTTGAGCGCGCGCTGGAGCTGGCCGATGTGATCGTCACGCACGGTCAGCAGACGGGTTCAGAAGCGGGTGCCCGACAATACGCGGGGCGCGCTCGGCGCCGGGCGCTCCTGTACCTGGGGCGCGCCGAGGAAGTGCTCGCGAGCATTCCCACTCTTCCCACACTCTGGGCCGTGGGTGGCGCCCTGGCCGCGCAGCGGGCCGTTTACCTCGCTCACGCCGGCCAGACCGAGGCTGCGCGTGCCATCCTCGACCAGTTTCTCGCCGAGCACGACTTCGCCGCGCCGGATGATCGCAGCGCCGCCACCCTGGTGCGCTTTCTCCTGGAGGCCGCCGTGGCCGCGGGCCATCAGCACGCCGCCGCAATCTTCGAGCCACTCGCGGCGCCCATGGCCGACCTGCTGTTCACCGAGGCGAACCTCACCAACTGCGTCGGCCGCGACCTGGGCGGAGCCGCCCGGCTGCTGGGCCAACCGGAGAAGGCGCGTGGCTATTACCAGCGGGGCATCGCCATCTGTCAGAAAGGCCGCCATCGCCCCGAGCTGGCACTGTGTCGGCTGGAGCTAGCCGAGCTGCTGCTGGACGTTGCGGCGGCCCTCACCCCAACCCTCTCCCAGGGGGAGAGGGGGCTGCGTGCCGAGGCGCTGGAGCACCTGGATTTCGCGGTCTCCGAGTTCCAGGCGATGCAGATGCAGACGTTCCTGGAGCGCGCCCTGCGTCGCAAGCTGCAGCTCCAGGGCGTGGACTCCGTGTCGCCATCCACTTCCATCGACGCCCTGACTATCGCGGTGAAGTCGGAGCGGCGGAATCTGCAGCCCCACGCCGCGCCGGACGGCACGGTCACCCTGCTTTTCACCGATATCGAAGATTCCACCGGATTGACGGTGCGATTGGGCGATCAGCGCTGGCTGGAGATCCTCCGTTCGCATCATGCACTGATCAGGCAGCAGGTCCACGACCACGGCGGCTTTGAGGTGAAGAGCCAGGGCGATGGCTTCATGCTGGCCTTCGGCAGTGCCCGCCGCGCGCTGGACTGCGCGGTGGCCATTCAGCGTGCCGTGGAAGCGAGCAACGCGGCGCACCCAGACGCAGCGATCCATGTGCGCATCGGCCTGCACACCGGCGAGGCGCTCAAAGAAGCGGATGACTTTCACGGCAAGCACGTGGTCCTGGCCGCGCGCATCGCCAATCAAGCCCGGGGTGGGGAGATTCTGGTGTCCTCGCTCTTGAGGGACCTGACTCAGACCCTCGGGACCATTCGATTCGACGATGCTCGCGACATCCCGCTCAAAGGCCTCGAGGGGCTCCACCGCATCTTTGCAGTGAACTGGTCTGAGGGCCCCATGCGATTGAGCCCAGGTGAAGACACATGATTCTCCATGAGAGCAGCACGTCCCTGACGTCACACTGGTCAATGGTTGAGCGGATTTTCCACCATCATTCCTTCTGCAATTCCGGCTTCGAGCAACTCAGAGTCGGCGGAGACCAGGATCGGCGGAATCTGCCCCGGATCTTCCAGCGCATCCCGAATGCTCAGCGCAGAGGCGAGCTGCACCGCATCGTAGGCCCGGAGTCGGTGGCGCCCGGTAAGCTCCACCGCCTTATCGATGATTGCCCGATCGGTCGCGACAATCACGAAGCGGTCATCGCAGTCATCGAGAAATCGCCGCAGTGTTCGCTCTCGAATCTGCTGGTCTATGTTCTGTTGGTTGCGAAAGCGAGCCCCGAACGCCGCGGCCACCTCAGCAATTCCGATCTCCGCGATCAGCAGGCCGTGCTGCGCCCTGGGCTCGGTGATCTCATTCACCCACGCGCTCCCGATCTCCCTGACGTAGCGTTTCACCAGCGCACTCGAGTCGAGGAAATAGCGGGTCAATCTTTGGGACCGCGTTGCTCGAGCAAGATGTCGCTAAGCGATGGTCCATCCGTCGCCGTGAGCGCATCGCGGACTTCCTCCAGTGAGATCTCTGGAGCACCCGCGACTCTGGTACGGGCACTGGGCTTCGAGAGGAGCCCCTTCGCGTCCAGAATGCCCCGAATGATTTCACGATCCGTCCGCTCGTCAGATAGCGCCGCCTCGAGGATCTCCCGGGTGATCTCCTCTGGAGGGGCTCCACGTTGCTGTGCGCGTCGAGCCAGGCGCTCGTAGGCGCCCGATGAGAGCGATACCGTAACGTTGACCATAGACTTGATCCGCCCCTTCGTTAGCTCTGATTCCGTAGCCCTCGGACTGTATTCTACGTTGGGCGACCCTGGACTTCGCGAAAAGACACCGCACTCACGGAGCAACAGCCGGTCATGATGCACTGTCAGGCATGTGCCACGGATAACGACGACTCGGCGAGATTCTGCTCTCAATGCGCGGCGCCTCTCCGAAGCACACAGACCTGCCCCGCGTGTGGCGCCGAGAATGCGGCGGGCGGTCGATTCTGCAACCAGTGCGCATCCGCGCTCATCCCTCAGGCCGCGCAGGCACAGCCGTTACCCGCGTCAGCACCCACCAGCTTCGCCAACGGCCGCTACCAGGTCGCCCGCCTCCTGGGCGAAGGCGGCAAGAAGCGCGTCTACCTGGCCCATGACACGCTGCTCGATCGTGATGTCGCCTTTGCCCTGATCAAGACCGAAGGGCTGGATGATGCCGGCCGGCAACGCATCCGCCGCGAAGCCCGGGCCATGGGTCGCCTGGGCGATCATCCCCACATCGTCACTGTGTTCGATATCGGCGATGAACAACACCAGCCCTATCTCGTCAGCCAGCTCATGACCGGCGGGGATCTCGCCACCCGGCTCGCGGAAGCTCCGGAGCACCGCTTGCCTATTGACTCCGCCATCACGATTGCCCATCAGGTCTGCCAGGCCCTCGCCCATGCCCATTCACAGCACGTCATCCAC
>JBJXFJ010000152.1:0-2638 GCA_046154735.1 Chloroflexota bacterium
CGACACGCCACCGGCTGAAGACAGCGTGACTTTGACGCCGAGCGTGGCAAAGTCAAGCATTTGCGTACCGTTTGCAACGATCGCACCAACGTTGATGGTTTGGGCCACAAGGTCGCCACTGCGCGTCATGGTGAGGGTGCCGGCCGCGGTGCTGGTCAAGGTAAACGTGGCGCCAGAGCGCGCACCCGAGACATCAATCGCCGAAGCAATCGTGTTCGACGCGGCATCCACGGCATCATTCACAACGAGATCAGTAGCGGTGGCACCAGCCAGAGTCGTAACGAGGGTTCCTGTCAGAAGCTGCATCCCGTTAAATCGCGTGCGACTTCGAATTGCATCGATCTCCGCGCGGAGCTGCTGGATCTCAACGTTGACACCAGAGGCATCCTGGCTGGATAGCGTATCGTTAGAAGCTTGAATCGATAGCTCTCGCATCCGCTGGAGCATGTCATGAACTTCGGTGAGCGCGCCTTCAGCGGTTTGCAGCATGGAGATTCCATCCTGCGCGTTGCGCTGAGCTTGAGCCAGGCCTCGTATCTGCGACCTCAGCTTTTCACTAATGCTCAAACCCGCGGCGTCATCAGCGGCCCGATTAATGCGCAGTCCGCTCGAGAGTTTCTCGATGGCCTTCGTCATCTTATCGCCTGACATCATCAGGTTCCGCTGAGCGTCGATCGCCTGAATATTCGTATTGATCCGCAAGGCAGTTCCTCCCCAGAAACGCCGGTTTCGCGGCCGTCATCCTGTTGGCCCGTTACCCTCTTGCTCGCTCGTCAGCACGCATTCCTACCGACGTCTTCATCGCGAGCCAGATACGCTGCAAACCCTTCAGATCGGCTCTCCTGTTATTCATCGGCAGTTTCGTAAATTGTTCAATGGTCCGGGGAGTCCCCTGTGACAGGTTTGTTACGTTGTGCTGCACTATTTCGCGCTTTGCAGGCTGCTACAGGTCGTGCCTCGGTGAATCATCAGCCCAATAAACTTCACGTCGAGGACAGCAAGAAGGGCGGGATGATCTCCCGCCCTTCTTGCTGTCCTCGACGTAACGTAATAGGAAAGGTTCGCGAGTTACGCTGTTACCAGCTCCCGAGCGGGGCTGCCCCAGGTCTTCATGACCGCTTCAATCAACTCCGCGTCGCGGCTGTACCCGGCCTCGCCCGGCACATACGTTTTGGGCGCCTCGCGATTGCTGAACTTGATCTTCTCAAGCGGCGGCTCAATGCAGACATTCTGCGATGAATCGCGGAACTCGTTCATGAGCGGCTCGCCGTTCTGCATCTTCTGAATCTGATCCTTCAGAAGCTGGCGGAACAGAATGATGCCGCGGTCTGACTCACCCAGTTTCTCCAGGTGCCGCTTGGCAATGCTCCCCTGGGTGATCCAGGCCATGTAATCTTGGTTAAAGGTGTTCTTCAGGATCCAGTTGCCACGATCATCACGGAGTGGCACATGCCGATAGGGCACGCTCGTTTGCTGTGGCGCGGTCATTCCCGGCGCGGCGCGCCAGGTATAGATGGAGAGGTGCAGGGTATTCTCATCATCCACCGGTACGCGAAATTGCATGGTCGCCTGATACTGGCTGCCCACCAGCAGGATATTGGGGAAGAGGATGGGGTGGCCGATGTTCCAATCGTCATTGTCCGTCTCGTCCCCGAGTGATACACGGCGCTTGATGATGCCGTAATCAAAGACATCGAACCCGACCTTCTGATGCGGCCGACTCCGGTTGGTGAAGCTGGGTGACTGGCCTTCCATGATCTCGCCGAAGTAGCGCGCGAAATAGCCGTGCAGCCACTCCGTGTGAACCGGATCCAGCGAGTTCTCTTGACACTGCAGCCAGTTGCAGTTGAGCTCAGTGATGCAAATATCATGCACCGTCTCGCCCCACACCAGCGGACCCCAATTGGGCAGCTCCGGCGCCGGCGCTGACCCCATGTACGCCCACACGAGTCCGGCCATCTCCTTCACCGGGTAGCCGGCCAGATTGCACTTGGCGCGGAAGGCCGCTTCCGGGTGCATGGTGTCCTCAAACGGCTGCTCCACGCACGCTCCGGTCGCGTCGAATTTCCAGCCGTGATACTGGCAGCGCAGCCCGTCATCCTCAACCACGCCAATCGCCAGGTTCACTCGGCGGTGCGAACAGTAGCGCTCGATGAGGCCGAGATTGCCACGCCGATCCTTGTAGAGAACAAGCTCCTCTCCCAGGATCTTCACTTCCTTGGTCCGGAACGGACTGTCTTCGAGCTCCTGGGCAGCCGCGATCGGGTGCCAATAGCGGCGCATGAGCTCGCCCATCGGCGTTCCCTGGCTTACCTTGGTGAGAAGCTCATTATCCTGAACGGGTAGCATTGCAACCTCCGGTTCGTCACATTCGGTGCCAGCATCATAGACTCATCCCGGGAATCTCGCAAAACAGATCGCTGCACCTGCGTACGGACTGGATACACCCGGTTCCCCTCAAGCAGCCTGGACGCCTCCCGGTGGCGGCGGGTCTCCGTACCCGCCAGTTCACAGCGGGAAAAACGCTCACATCCGGGTCTGGACGCTACCTGGTGACGACGGGTCTCCGTACCCGCCACTGGCCCTCGCACTGGCGGGTACGGAGACCCGTCGTCACCAGGTAGCGTCCAGACCCGGA
>JBJXFJ010000170.1:0-20703 GCA_046154735.1 Chloroflexota bacterium
GCACGCTCCACGGCCGTACTGGAATCTAGGATCCATTTACATGCGAGTGCTTAGCGCACTGTCAATCATGGATCGTTGGGTGGATGTAATAGGTGGTGTCGGGAGAGCCCGCAGGCCAAGTTGGATGGAGCGCGCCTGGCAGAGTCCGGACTATCGGGTACTATCGTCCAGAAACGGTAGTGCCTCTATGTCACTCCCGAGCCGCTCCAGATACTGTGCGCAATAGCGACGATAGTTCTCGGCAGTCCTCAGAATGCGCTCAAACTCAGCGTCCCGGACCTCGCGCACGACCTTTCCGGGCACGCCCAGGACAAGTGATCGCGGCGGAATCGTGGCGCCCTCAGGAACCAGTGCGCCAGCGCCGATGATCGATCCTTCTCCAATTGTTGACCGACTCAGGACTACTGCGCCAATTGCGATCATCACATTGTCACCAAGCCTGGCGCCGTGTACCACGGCACGATGAGCAACGGTGACGTCGTTGCCCAGGATGGTGGGAGCATCGGCATCAGTGTGAAGTGTGGAGTTATCCTGGATGTTCACACCATCCCCAAAAATGATTTCGTTACTATCAGCCCGAACAACGGAGCCAAACCAGACGCTGCAGTGCTCACCCATGGTGACGCGGCCGATCACGGAAGCACCCGGGGCAATAAAGACGCTGACGGGTAGCGTGGGCCAGAAGTCGAGGTAAGGCAGCCTTGACATGATATCTCCTTGAAATGTTGAACTGGAGCCGCACGTGATTCCCGTTCGCGGCTGAGCCGGAGAACCACCGTGGGTGGAGCGAGTGACTCGTAGTGGAGCATGCTGCCCAGTGCAGCCGTGCTCCTGAGAGCAATCAATGTCGGAGAGTATACTTCGGACCCGTGACGAGTCAGGGTTCGAAAGCAACTACTTCCTTCCTCTCCAGCGACCCGCGCGCCTGGAATCGAGCTTCCACGCCCCGGGAGATTGGTCGCGGACTGTCGCTCGCGGAAAATGCCGCGCCAGATGAACAACGGCACGTTGCTCCCGCCGCTGGCCGGGCACACGTGATCGGAATCACTGGACCGGCCGGTTCTGGTAAGAGCACGCTTGTGGATAAGCTCATTGACCAGGCCCGCACGCGCGAGCTCCGCGTGGCCGTGATTGCTGTTGATCCGTCCAGTCCCTTCAGCGGCGGTGCCATCCTGGGGGATCGAGTACGCATGAATCGTCACGCGAGTGATCACGGCGTGTTTATTCGCAGTATGGCCGCGCGGAACGCGCTGGGCGGCCTGGCGGTGGCCACGCGAGACGCAGTAAACATTCTGGATGCCTGTGAGTACGACGTCGTTCTCGTGGAGACGGTTGGGGTTGGTCAGAGCGAGATTGACATTGTCAGGACCGCGGATACCGTGGTGGTGCTTGTGGCTCCCGGCCTGGGTGATTCAGTCCAGACTCTGAAAGCCGGAATCCTCGAGATCGCGGATATCCTGGTGGTCAATATGGCTGACCGTCCGGGCGCAAGCAAGACAACCGCGGAGCTGCGAACCATGCTCACTCTCGGTCATGGTCGAGAGCCGAACTGGGATGTGCCGTTGCTCGAGACCGTAGCGGCTTCAGGTCAGGGTCTGGATGAGCTATGGCAAGCGGTGCGCACGCACCATGAATCAGCCAAGGCGTCTGGTCGGCTGCTGGAGCGGCGCGCAGCCAGAGCCGAAGCGCATGTGCTGGATCTCGTCCTTGCGCAAATGCGTGCCCGATTTGCACATGCCGTAAAGCATCAGAGCCAGCTTCGCGATACCATAGTGGCAGTGCGCTCAGGGCAGATTGATGCTCATCACGCGGCCCGGGCCATCGTAAACATGTGGCTTCAAGACCAGACTGAGACGAGGTAACAACGTGGCTCAAACTGATCAACGTGACACCCCGCCGACTGACCATCTCAAACAGAGCTCCGAGGATATCGCGCATAGCCAGAAGGAATGGGAGTCCAGCGCTTACGCGGCTTCCCGCCAGGTGGTGCCGGAGCGCAAGGCGGAATTCACCACGCTTTCAGGTGAGCCCGTCGCCGCCATTTACACGCCCAATGACGTGTCCGGTAATGATTTCTTGCGTGATGTTGGGTTTCCTGGAGCCTATCCATATACGCGTGGTCCCTATCCAACCATGTACCGATCCCGTCCATGGACCATGCGTCAGATCGCCGGATTTGGTACGGCCGCGGATACCAACAGTCGATTCAAGTTCTTGATTGCCCAAGGCCAGACCGGAATTAGCACCGATTTTGATATGCCGACCCTGATGGGCATTGATTCCGATGACCCCCGCTCACTGGGCGAGGTGGGACGTGAGGGGGTGGCGATCGATTCACTCGAAGACATGCGCGAGCTTTTCGCCGACATTGACCTCGGGCGCATCTCCGTCTCCATGACAATCAACCCTTCTGCCTGGATCCTTCTGGCGATGTATCTGGTGGTGGCTGAGGAACGGGGTATCCCCCGCGAAATGCTATCCGGTACTGTTCAAGCGGACATTCTCAAGGAGTTCATTGCGCAGAAGGAATGGGTGTACCCGGTACGCGCCAGCATGCGCATTGTGCGGGACTTGATTGTCTATTCAGTGCGCAATTTGCCGCGCTACAATCCGATAAATATCTCCGGCTATCACATCCGAGAGGCTGGCTCAACGGCGATTCAGGAGGTGGCCTTCACCCTGGCCGATGGTATTGCCTATGTGGACGACGTCATTGCCGCGGGACTGCCGGTTGATACTTTTGCACCGCGACTTGCGTTTTACTTCATAGCCGAGCGAGATTTCTTTGAAGAGGTCGCCAAGTTCCGCGCCGCCCGTCGGCTCTGGGCCAGAATCATGCGGGAGCGATTTGGTGCACAGAAGGCTGAGAGTATGCGTCTGCGCTTTCATTGCCAGACGGCCGGTTCATCTCTGGCGGCCAAGGAGCCCCTCAATAACGTGGCGAGGACGTCCGTGCAGGCTCTTGCCGCGGTACTGGGTGGAGCGCAGTCTCTCCACACCAACGGCTGGGACGAGGCACTGGCCATCCCTTCTGAGCATGCCATGCGGATAGCCTTACGGACTCAGCAGATTATTCTGGAAGAGACCGGCGCGGCAAACACCATTGATCCTCTTGCTGGCTCGTATTTTGTTGAGAATCTGACTAACAGAATCGAAGCGGGTGCGCGGGCCTACATCGATGAGATTGATGCGCTGGGCGGCATGGTGGCAGCCGTGGAAGAGAACTTCCCGCAGCGTGAGATCGCGGACGCCTCGTATCGATATCAGCGACTCAAGGACCAAAATGAGGTGGTGCTGGTAGGTGTGAACCGGCATCAAGCACCCGATGGTGAGGGGCAGTCTGCGCCTTTTGAATTGCACAAGGTGGACGCGGATGTAGAATCACGCCAGATTCAGCGAGTGCGTGAGTTGAAGGCGCGCCGAGACAACGCGCGTGTGCAGATGGCACTCTCAGCCTTGCAAGATGCAGCCAGGCATGATGATGCGGATGCCCATAACCTGATGCCGCCAACGATTGAGGCCGTTCGTGCCCTCGCAACGGCCGGTGAGATTGTGAATGCGTTGAAGGAGATCTATGGAACGCACGTTGAAGCGCCGGTCTTTTAGCTTGCGCGGGCTGGAGAGGAGTGAGCTGTGAGTATCCCTCCGAGGCCTATCAGAGTCGTGCTCGCAAAGGTTGGCCTGGATGGCCATGATCGTGGCGTCAAGGTCGTAGCGCGCACGCTGCGCGACGCGGGCATGGAAGTCATCTATACCGGGCTCCATCGCACGCCGGAAGAGGTCGTCGCGGCCGCTGTCCAGGAAGACGCCGACTTTCTGGGCATCAGTATCCTTTCAGGGGCGCATCTTACGATCTTCCCTCGAATCGTTGAGCTCATGCGCGAGCAGCAGGCAGATGATATCGTGCTTTTTGGGGGCGGCGTGATGCCGGACGAGGACGCGGCAGCGCTCCGAGCAATGGGCGTGGCCGAAATCTTCCTTCAGGATACGCCAACTGACCGCACAGTGGAGTGGATCACGAAGCACTATGCGGACGGCCTTCAGATCGGCGCGCCTTCATGAGCGCGTTCCTTTCGAGCGCGGATGGCATCTGGCCACCAGAATACGCCCCGAACTACGCCCCAAGCATGGACGATTCGTACTGGAATCGCTCGCTGGAAACCGAGTCATCGGATCGACGCGAGGAACGGATTCTGGCAAAACTCCAGGGGCAGGTGGCCTGGGCCTACGAGCGATCGCCCTTCTATCGAGACAGGTGGGATGCGGCAGGCGTGGGTCCGTCCACGCTCAAGACACTGGATGATCTCAATCGATTCCCGGTCGTGCTTAAATCCGAGCTCCGCCAGAATCAGGAGGATCACCCTCCCTTTGGCTCCTACCTCTGTATAGACCGCGGCGATGTGGCCCGTATTCACGGCACGAGTGGAACCACCGGGAAGCCCACGGCATTCTGCGTAGGCAAGGATGATTGGCGACGCATAGCCAATGCCCATGCGCGTGTACTCTGGGCCATGGGCATTCGCCCAACTGATACGGTGTTCATTGGGTCATTCTTCTCTCTTTATATGGGGAGCTGGGCCACGCTGGCGGGTTGCGAGCGGCTGGGTGCCACGGCATTCCCGTTTGGCGCCGGTGCACCCGGCCAGACGCTGCTGGCCGCGCGTTGGATGCGTGAGACAAAGCCGACGGCGTTTTACGGTACGCCATCATACGCACTCTATCTCGCGGAGATTGCGCGTGAAGAAGGGATTGATCCGCGCGATTTTGGCCTGCGCGTACTCTTCTTTTCTGGTGAGCCAGGGGCTGGGATTCCCGCGACTCGGCGACGCATTGAAGAAACATTCGGGGCAACGTGCCATGACTCAGGAAGCATGGCTGAAATGACTCCCTGGGCACACCTCGGTGAGTGCAGCGAGCGTCGCGGTATGCATCTCTGGCAAGACATTGTTTACGGGCAGGTCTGTGATCCAGTCACGTTTCAGCCGGTCCCGTATGGACACGAGGGTACTCCGGTGTACACGCACCTTGAGCGGACGTCGCAACCCATGATCCGGCTGGTCAGCGGCGATCTCACAACGTGGACGAACGATCCCTGTCCATGCGGACGCACGTATCCGCGATTACCAAAGGGAATTTACGGCCGTATTGACGACCAGTTCACCGTTCGAGGTGAAAATGTGCTTCCAAGTGCGATCGAGGCCGTGCTCCTGGCAACCCCGGGATACGGGGGAGAATATCGCATCATCGTAAGTCGTCAGCAGACAATGGACGAGCTCGTTGTGCAAACGGAAGTGGATGCTGAGATATTTGCCGACACTGAGAGACTTGCAACGTTCCGCGTGCAACTCAGCCGTGAGCTACGGGCAACACTGGGATTACGAACAACGATACGCACCGAGTCACCGGGCACGCTACCCAGAACCGAGTTCAAAGCGCGCCGCGTGATTGATGATCGTGATCTCTACCAGGTGGTCACCAGCGCGAGCTCCTGATTTATTGGATGAGCTGCGCCTGACGAAGTAGACGCTGATGATTCGGAAGAATTTCGGCAAGCTGAGCCCGCTTCACATAGCGCCAGCCGTTCACTTCCGGGGATGCCACTGGCGTGCCATGCATAATTTCGCAGTGAATCAGAAGGTCCAGTTGGCTGCGGCTATGAAAGGCCACAGCCAGTGTGCGTCCGGCGCGGATTGTCAGGGATGATTCCTCGCGGACTTCGCGTTCTATGCCTTTCTGGGGAGACTCGTTCTTCTCCAGATAACCGCCCGGAAGACTCCAGGGATGGTGCCGTCGATACGTGTGGTGGAAGAGCAGGACCCCCTGCTCCGAATCCTCAATGTAGGCCACAACTCCCACATGGAATCGCGGATGGGTGAGCCCAATGTAGAGGTCGCGCAGCCATTGCGGAAAAGGGACATTCTTCCAGAGCCAGAGAAGGAGGCGGTGCCGACTTTTCACGGAGGTGCGCGCTGAGAGCGCGCTAATTGTTCGCGGGGCCGGTGCTAGCTTTGTCGAGAACGGTCACGTCTGCAAAGATCGGCACTTTAGCTCGCAGTGCTAAGGCAATTGCGTCACTCGGCCGAGAATCAATTTCCACCTCGCGACCGTTTGTGCTCATGATGACTTTCGCGTAGAACGTGGTGTCCGTCACATTGTTGACCACTACGCGATTCAGATCGCCGCCTAGCCCCGATACCAAACTACGCATGAGGTCATAGGTCATCGGACGTTCGGATCGAACGTTGGCCAGGTCAGATTGGATAGCGAATGCCTCGGCTGGCCCCACGGTGACGCTGAGTCTGCGGGTTCCCCGCTTCTCGCGCAGCACAACGTTGTACGAACCGGCCTGACGGGTCTGTTCGATCCGTTCAACGGACATTTCTTGCGTTTGTCCTAACGAATCCGAGCCCAGGCCGGGAAGCTTCAGTAGCCCTTGCCAGAATGCAAGAGTTCCCGCGGCGGTTCCAAGGACTACCAGCAGCAGGAGTCCGCCCCAATGTTGCGCGATTCCGCTTACGGTTCGCACGAAAGCCCGGCGAATGATGCGACCGATCACGCCACGTCTCCTGTATCCGAGTGCTCGGATTGTAACACACGACCTCCAACTCGACGGAATGTTTTGGCGTGAGATGTGCGGGAATACCGCTATCTTATCCTCAAGCTGGATCGGAGAACCTGGTTATGCGGCTCTCGCTAGAGGCCCCATTCTGGATGCGGTGGTGGCCGTATAGGTCAAGTTCTCAGATTCCCAGTGTTGATTTGATTGGACCAAGAGCAAAATAGACGGCGAAAGCCACTGCAACCCCGGACAGTAGAGGATGGACCTCACCGGCCTTGCCGCGGGCGATTTTGATGAACACGTAGGAGATGAATCCCGCGCCAATGCCATTGGTAATGCTAAAAGTGAACGGCATCAGGGCTATCGTCATGAGCGCTGGGAACCCTTCCTCCACGTCCTCAAATGGGATCTGGCGGACTAATCCTGCCATGAGGAAGCCCACAATGATCAGTGTGGGCGCTGTTGCGTGGGGTGGTACCACCGCGGCGAGTGGAGAGAAGAATAGCGCGCACAGAAAGAGCAGGCCCACCACGACTGAAGTCAGTCCCGTCCTTCCGCCCTGACTCACTCCAGCGGCACTCTCAATATAGGTGGTGGCCGAGCTGGCGCTAAAGATTCCTCCAAGCACGGCCGCCAGGGAGTCAATGAAGAGAACCCGGTTGAGCTTGGGCAGCCGGCCTTGCTCATCAAGCAGCTTTGCCTCCCCGCCCACCCCAATTACGGTTCCCATCGTGTCAAAAAAGTCGGAAAGCATGAGCGAAAATATGGTGAGCGCCGCGGCAAGCACGCCAATGTGCGCGAACACTGAGAAATTGAGTCCCTGGCCGATCGTGGAGAAATCGGGTGCGCTCACGATGGTGGTGGGGACGGTGGCCATGCCTGGAATTGTGTAGGCGGTGTTGCCCGTCAGACCATTGACGATCACGGCAAATATCGTCGTCCCGAGAATCCCCAGAAGGAGGGCGCCACGGATCCCGCGTGTGAACAGCACCAGCGTGAACGCGAGCCCAACGATGGTTACCAGGTGTCTCGGCGAGCTCAGTGGAGCGATGGCGACCGGCGTCCCGATGTCTCGAGATCCCCAAATGATCAGCTCGCCAATCTCAAGGCCAATGAACAGGATGAATAGGCCGATGCCAACGCTGATAGCCCGTTTGAGTGAGAGCGGTATGGCGTGCATGACCGCCTCCCGAAAGCCGGTCATCACCAGAAGCGTAATGAGCAGTCCTTCGAGAACAATGACACCCATTGCGGCCTGCCAGGGGAGCTTGAGACCGGCGATAAGGGTGAAGGCGACAACTGCGTTCAGGCCTAACCCCGGGGCAAGGGCGAAGGGGTAGTTGCTGACTAGCCCCATGGCGATGGTTGTGACGGCGGCCACAAGGCACGTGGCCGCCAGAGTGGCTGAAAACGGTGGGCCCTGCCCCTGGAGCGGTGGGGCACTGGCAAAGGTGAGAATTGCCGGGTTCACGAAGATGATGTAGGCCATGACCATGAAGGTGGTCACGCCGGCCAACAGCTCAGTTCCCACGGTGCTTCCACGCGCCTGAATGGAGAACATGCGTTCAATAATCGATGTGGAAGCGCTGGCGGGCTGGTCCTTGACGCCCTCGGCTGACACTGCTTCTGACATGCTTATTGCAACCTCCGCTTGTCCGACTCCAGAGCATCTGGATAAGCGCGGATTGTAGCAGCCGGCCACTGATAGGCGCGCTTCTCAACATGCTCTGGTCGTGCTCCAGGTGCGCACCTCGGCATGGACCGGGACCCTGGCTTCTCCGAGTCAGCAGATCTCGCTGCTCGCTTATACTGCCTCAACGATCCCGCGATTCCAGGGAGGCGCCATGAGTCAACTGGCCGAGGTACTTCGAGAGCGTGGGTTCCGAATGACACCCCAGCGCCAGCTCATTCTGGATGCGATCGAATCACTGGTGGGGCACATCTCGGCGGACGCCGTGCATACTCGCATCACGGATCAATTCCCGCAGATCAATATTTCCACGGTGTATCGCACCCTGGACTTACTGGAGGAGCTTGGTCTGGTGCGGCATACTCATTTTGATGACGGCGTTGCCCAGTACCACCTCGCCGAAGTAGCGCTCCATCAGCATCTCGTTTGTCGCGGTTGTGGAAACGAGCAAGAGTTGGATGTGGAGGTCCTGCGTCCACTCGGCCAGCTTCTGGACCGTCAGTACGGCTTTCAGCTTGACCTGTCGCATTTTGCCCTGATTGGCCGTTGTGCCAATTGCCTCTCCGCCGCCTCCTGAACCCAGAGACCACTGAGATTAGCCGGGTTTCTGTGCCCAGGTCCTATAGAGCGTCTGCCCTACCTCTGAAATAAATTGGTTCTCCGCGACTGCATCGTTGGAGCCGGTTGTGAAGACGGCCACAACGAAGCGACCCGTGGGCGCGTAGATGATCCCGACATCATTGGAGACGCCGGTGTACCACCCGCTCTTATGAGCAATGCGAGCTTCCGGGGGAAGTAGCCTCGGCAGTCGCGAGCCGTCACGCGTGGCGAGGAGAAGGTCACGCATAGCCCGGCTGCTCGTGGGGCTGAGGAGCTGTTCCGTGCTCATCTTGGTCAGGAGTGCCACCATGTCCGCCGGGCTCGTCTGGTTGAGCTGTCCGGTCCACCCAGGGAGAGCGGCGCCTTCAAAGAGATTTCGCAGCACGGTGCTCTTGTATCCCAGTTGTGCCATAGTGGTATTGATTCTGGCTGAGGTCACCAAGTTAATGAGTCGATTTGCGGATGGGTTGTCGCTCAGGACAATCATATTCCGCATGTCATTGCGGATTGCATCTGTTAGGGTGATGGTTCCGGCATCCACCTGACGCTGGACCTCAACGAGCACGGCAAGCTTAGCAACGCTGGCGGCCGGAAACGTTTCGTACGCTCGATGCTCAACTCGCTCTCCCGTGCTCAGGTTCACAGCGTGGATGCCCACGCGCGCTCCCGCTGGCGCCTTGGACTGGATGAGTTTCAGGATTGCAGCTTGTGCTGTTGGTGTGGTTACCTGGGTTGCTGGCGGGCGCTGTGCCGCGGATTGAGGCGGGGCCTGCGGACTCTGTGAAACCGCCCCACCCGGTGGCAGGTTCAATCGCTGGCCAACCCGAAGTCGGTGTGGGTTCTCAAGCTCGTTCAGCTCCAAAACCGCCGCCAGATTCGTTCCGTTTGAAGCCGCGATGGATGACAAGCTATCGCCCGGCCTCACAATATACTCGCGCTGACCGGACGCTCCAGCGCCCACCGGAAGTTTGAGTGTGGCTCCCTCACCAATTCTGTTGGGATTGGCAATGCTGTTGAGGCTAATCACTTCGTCAATGGCAACGCCGTGCTCCAGGGCAATGGAGCTCAGTGTGTCACCGGCTTTCACCACATGACGGCGCGGGCCTTCAACGGCGTCAACCGACGCGACGGGCGGTTGAGCTAAGGGGAGCAGGAGCAGAAGGCCGAAGAGTGCCCCCCAGAACAAGAGTCGAGTATGGAGTCGGAAGCCCACGGGCAACCCCTTGCTTCGCGCAGTAGCACGTGCAGGCAGTGTACGCAGCCCGGGGTCACGTGGCCGCTACAGGGATAAGGGCTGACGATACGGTTCCAATACGGCTTGGAAAAGGAGTGAGTTATGGGAGGTCAAGCCTGGTCCAGGCGATAGGTTCCACATTTGCGCCGCCAACCCAGACCTCCCAGTGCAAGTGCGGGCCGGTGGAGAGCCCAGTGTTTCCAACGCGAGCCACGCGCTGCCCGGCGTCCACGAGTGCATTGGGTGGCACCAGGATCTCTTGAAGATGGGCGTAGGTCGTGTAGACGCCATGACCGTGGTCCAGCACGAGGGTGTTGCCACGTACGGTGAGCTCGTCAACCAGCGCCACGCGGCCTGACTGGGCGGCGAGGACTGGCGCACCCGCGGGGGCGGCAATATCGACGCCCGCGTGGTGGCCAACTAATGGCCCTCCGTTATAGGCGCGTTCCGTACCGAACTCCGTGACTATGGCGCCATCAGTGGGCACTCGAAATTGACCTCTCCATTGCGGCGGCCCAGTTGACCGACCATAGATTTCCGCCAGTTTTGATTCCTCTTGGGCCCGAAATTCGGGCGTGAGCAACCGCGCCAGTGCCGCGGGTACCTGAACGTCTTCCGAGACGAAGCGTCCTCGGCCCACGGAGATGGCCGCTGGAGATCGTGATTCATTCCCGGCCTCGTCCCGCCCAACGATGTTGAGCGATCGATCGCCAATCGGCGCCAGAGGTCCGAAGCTCATGATGGTCCACGCATATCCATTCCCAACATTGAGCGGGACTATCTGGGTGTCCGCTGTGACTTCCACCGCGGTGGGTTCATTCGATCGGAGACGAATCACGGCGGCCGATCCTTGGATAATCGATTGCGGCTGAATGTCCCAAGTCAGAGAAGGCGGAGTGTTGTCCGACAGAAACGTGATCGATGCGTCGGACCGATTTTTTCGGCGAGATCGATCCTCAGCAACAACGTTCATGGTGTGCTGCCCGTCTGGCAGCAGGGCTGTCTCGATGACGAGAGGCGATTCGGGCGGAACGTCCTGGCCGTCAAGAGACGCCGTAATGAGTGATGCGCGGTCTGCCGGTCGCAGGGTTACCTGTATGGATGTTCGGGAGCGCACGGCACTGCCTGGCCCTGACAGAAGGATTTCCGGTGGGTCTTGATTTGACCACCACCATTGAAGCTCATCCGGCCGCATGGGTACGCCAGTGGCCGCGCAGCCTGCCATAAGGAGCAGGATGACTGCTATCGGAGCAAATCGGATCAACGGTGAGTGGTGTGCCTCATGCCGACTCACCTTCCATGCCGATGCCCCAGATGCGTTCAAGATCATGGCGCGAGTAGCACTGAAAGGCCATCAGTGTCTGCGTGCGTTGAATACCTTCAACGCGGGCCAGTTTCTGGGGGACAGCCTCGGCCATCTGATCGTAGTGCGGGACGCGTACCATCGCCACAAGGTCGAACTCTCCGGCGACGGAGTACACCTCTGAAACTTCGGGGAGCTGCAGGAGTGACTCAGCGATGCTCGACGTCCGGCCCATTTCAGCCTGAATCAAGACAATTGCTGTAACCATGCGTTGCCTCCACTCGGCGTGATTCTATCACAGGCCCCGGCCGGTACCGTGATGGTCAAGCTTCTCTGCGCGGAGCCGTCGAGTCCGCTTTAGGGCATATTGGTGGAACAGGTCGACAGTCCGGTCGCCCCTACGGCATCCGCATCGGTGTTCCCAGACCGCGTCCGCTCTCGAGGACGGCGCCATCCGTAGGGGCGACTGGCCGGTCGCCCGCCGCGATCTCCCGGTCAGCGACGAACAAACCGAGTGATGTCTCGCCCGATTCGCTCGTTCCGGATCTATGGGTTCCCCACACATCCGGTCGCTTGATGGGCCACAGCCTCCGGTGTGGACCACCTCAACGTTTCCACGGCAGTTCGATGTCCTTCGGACTGCCGTTCGACGAGGTTGGGGCAGGCCGGGCACCTAAGAACCGCGGTGTTTTCGCCGTGCTGAGCCGGCATCGCACGAAGTCACGCAGGAATCAAGCCGAACATTGTCTCGCACACATCACTCAGGATGTGGGTAACGCATAGCACGCCTCCGGGGGTGACTGTTCACGTCTCGTAGGATGTTCACTGCAGAGACTCGGAGACGCAGAGTCACTTCGTCGTTCTCTCTGCGTCTCCGAGTCTCTGCGGTGAGCATTTGTCACGTGGAATCTGAACACTTATCTCCGGGCCCATTCGTTGACAGCCCCTCGACACGTGCCTACACTCCCTACCAATGACTGGCCGTCCGAGACCGGCATTCCGTATATGGCTGACAACCTGAGCATCACATGCTCGAAAGGAGACCACTGAAGGCTCGCAGTTCACGCTGCGTCGTCTCGAATCGTCCCCGGCCTAACTTAAACCTCAGGCATCCGATACAGCGAATCCCAGCCGTTCACGCCATGGCAAACGGCTCAGGGAGAAGGAGATACGGATCACCATGATGGTCACACGACGCCAGTTCATGCACTGGCTTGGCGTAAGCTCCACAGGTCTCGTCGCCGCCGCCGCCTGCTCTCCGGCAACTCCGGCCGCGGCACCCACGGCGGCGCCAAAGGCCGCCGCATCCACGAGTGCGCCAGCAGCGCCAACCTCCGCTCCAGCAATTGCTCCAGCCGCGGTAGCACCCACGGCCGCACCGGATTTCACGGCCACCTGGGATGCGCTCGTTGACGCCGCGAAGAAAGAAGGGAAGCTGGCCGTCAATACCTTTCCTGGCACCGGCTACCGTCAGGCTCTCTCCGTCTTCTCCGAGCGTTTCCCGGGTATCAGCATCGATCACACAACGATGATTGCCCGAGAAGTTGCAGTGCGAGTAATACCAGAGCAAAAAGCGGGCGTCTATGCGTTTGATGTGACGCAGATGCCGGCAACTACAGCCCTCTCTGACCTGCTACCGGCTGGCGCCTGGGACCCTATCCGCCCGGTCATCATTCACCCCGAAGTAACTGACGATAAGTACTGGCGAGGCGGTTTTGAGCGTGGCCTACTGGATAACAGCAAGCAATTTGGCTATGGTTTTGCCATTAATAAGAGCCAGAACTTCTGGATCAACACGGACCTCATCAAGCCGGGCGAGATTCAGAACGCCAAGGATCTCCTGGATCCCCGGTTCAAGGGCAAAATGGTCCTGATGGATCCTCGCTCCGGCGGATTTACGGCCGGGCCGCTCACGCCCGCGCGCAAGCTTTATGGCGATGATTTTCTCAAGTCCGTGCTGGTTGATCAGGAGCCGGTGATCACCCGTGATCAGCGCCAGGCGACGGAGATGCTGATTCGCGGTGGCATGGCCATCGCCACCGGCCCCACCGATATCTTGATTGACGACTTCAAAAACTCCGGAGTTACCGTGAATGTGGGCAAAGTCATGTTTGCCGACGCAACCACGCTCGCCGGCGGATCAGTCTGGCTGTTCAAGAAGGCGCCCAATCCCAATGCAGCCAAGCTCTTTATCAACTGGCTGTTGACGAAAGAGGGACAGACCACCTGGAACCAGATGGCACTGCTGGAGAATAGCCGGCGCACGGATGTCGCGCCCGTTCTTCCCGAGCGCTACCCAACCGATGAGGAGATCCGAACGCTGACCTACGCGGACACGGAGATCGAAGTTGAAGAGATTGCGAAGACTCAGAAACTCTCAGCGGAGCTGCTGAAGTAGGTGTCGGTGCGGTACCCGTAAGATCCACTCTGGAGTATCTCGCCGGCGAATTCTAGGGACTCACCGCCGTTTCTCCACGGGTCGCTTCAAGCCATGGCAATCAAAATGATTGCCATGGCCGTGGAGAGCACCACGGTGGGCAGGCCCCAGGTGAGACAGCGGAAGGTCTGCATGAGCACGTGTTTTCCAAAGAGGCGGCCAACCGCGTTGAAGCGGAATACGGTGACATTGATGAGCAGCCCCAGGGCGAGGCTGAGGTAGTTCAGGCCAAAGAGCCGCGTCACGGTGTTGTCGCCAGTGACCAGCGTTGGGAAGCTGGAGCTAATGGTGAAGTTCAAAGCGATGATGGCAAAGAGTCCACCGATCAAGATATTGCTCAACTCAAACGTCTCGATCTTGATCTCCCCATTCTCCACCCGCTGCAGCCACAGAGCGAGTAACGGGATCAGCAATGAAGCCATCAGGGGGATGAAAATGGAAGCGACAGTCTTCGCCGAGTGTCGAGTGATCTCCAGAGCGGCCCGGACTCGGGCTTGTGATTCGCCGTACCAGGAGGGCTCTGGCTGACGGTGCAAATGCAACAGTCCAGGTTGCCAACCTTCGATTGCGAGTCCATCCGCGGCGCGGCTGAACTCCACATCATCCTGCCGGAAGTCCAGAGTTAGGCGGTGCGCCGGTTCATGGCGCTCAATGAGGTCGATCGCGAGCTCCTGACGATCGAACGGGAATTTCTCCACATCGAAAGACGTGGTAAACCGGCCGCTCGTGCGCTGCATCAGCTCCACCCGTCCGTCCGGGTAGATTCGAAGCCGACGGGTTTGAAACGTTGGTGAATCGATGAGGTTGGCAAGAGCCACGCGCGGTGCCCAGATTTCGGCAAGCCGCGTCTCAGCCTGATCGCCGCGCAGATCCACCACGCCACCGAGAGCTTCCGAGGCTGGGAACCGCAAACGGGCGTCCTCCCAGCGCAGTCGCACATCCGCGGTGGCCGTGAAGACTCCATCCTGCTCCTCAATCGAAGCGACTTCGGCCATATGCAGGGCCGTGCGGACGACCACAGGGAGCCCCCGCTCGGTAGGGATAGAGGTCAGGTCGGGGCTCGCTGAAGGCGCCGGAGACCCCTGTGCGAAAGCGGGCCCTGCTGTGACGGCCAAGAGTGTGAGTGCCAGAACCACGCCCCTCACGCCTGGTATTCCTTCCGGTCTGGCAATCGGCTCGGATCATTTGAGCTCAGCTCCCTCAGCTCATTGAGTGGATCAAGCAGCATTCCTCGGACAACCAGGAGAATGACACTGCTGAGAGCCACCACAGCAAAGATCGCCAACAGCCCCTGAAGCACCGCTGACTGTCCGGCAGCGGCGCGCGACGGACTAAAGTCTTTGGCCGCCGCGATCAGGCCCATCGTGTCGCCGGCGAAATTTCGAACGGGTATCAGCACCACGCCATACGGTCGCCTATCAATGGACCCGGTGTAGTGCTCCGTGCCGTCCAGCGCTGCCACCTCGGACGCGGTGACCAGTTGCTTCAGGAGGTCCCAATGCGTGGCATTTGTTTTTACGAACCGACCCACGCGGTTCTGTTCATTGAGAAGTGGCGCTGTGAAGTCTGGTGAGCCAAACTTCCGCAATGTCTCCTCGTTGATCAGCAGCGCCAGCTCCAGTCCGTGATCAGCCTTCAGCGTATCCAAGATCGGCCCAAAGTCAATGCCGACTTCAAACGTGCCCATCGCTCGCTGCTGGTCGTCATACACCGGCACCACGCCGAAAACGGCCGGGCCGGTGCGCGCCACGGCCGGCCCCTTGCGGGCGATCTGGTCGCGGCTGACTGCCACCACCAGCGGCCGGAACTCCGTCAGATCGTCACCATAGAGGCCGGGCGCGTGCAGGCGAAGGAACGACGTGGCCGGCGGTACATGAAACTGCATCTGGTCGACACCAGCCTTGTCACGCTGGACTGCGAACATCGTGCCGTATTCGGACAGTAGACGATCCCGAGCAGCCGCGTCACGGCCGGCGAACGCGGACCTGGTGGACGGCATATCCGCGATCATCTGGGCCCGGGCCAACGCCCGGTTCTCAGCATCACGCAGGCTGGCGGTGACGATTGCCTCCACTGACGCAAACTGGCTCACTTCCACCGACTCTGTCAATCCACCAAAGACCCGGTGGGAGAGGAGCGCGTTAGCATTGATCACGATGAACACCGCCCCGATCAACAGCGCGGGAACACTCACATGAAGTTTGGACATAGCCTACCTTTACCTAGCCATGGACACCGAGGGCGGCTCAATTCAGGCCCAACGCACCCGATCAGACTTTGGTGGCGTCTTTCAAGCCGTCTACTGGGGAGGCATGCTCGGCCGGACTCCAATGGAGCACCGCACCACCTGCCTCCCAGCGCGCATCACTCTCTATAATCGGCAACATCGTTCAAGACATTACCCTTCCAGCCGTGCCTGCGACAGACTGTTACAACGGTGGGATCTTCACCAAGTCTTGACTCGGAGCACTGAGCCGCACGACTTGGTCTTGACCGAGATCAAGCGCCGTCTCCGCCCACCGGCAAACCTGTGCCTCCTGGCTGAAGAGGATCACCTGACGCCCACGACTGATCTCGTGCAATGTCTCGACGACCGCTAGCGTGCGCTCATCGTCACAATGAGCGGTGACGTCGTCCAGGATCAGCGGGCACGATTCGCCGGATCGGGTGAGATGCACCGCTAATGCCACCCGCAGGAGCAGATAGATCTGTTCCGCGGTGCCATGTGAGAGCAGCGCGGCTTCTCGCCACGGCCCCCCCTGGGCTTGCACACGCACCTCCAGCGTGGCTGGATCCACCCGCACGTCGGTATAGCGGCCGGCGCTGATCCGTGTAAGTCGAGCACGCACAGACTCGGCCAGGATCGGAGCTATGCTGCGATGTACCTGATCTTGGGCAGAGGTCAGGAACTGATGTGTCAACCTCAGTACATGCTCCAGACTTCTGATGCGGTTCAGCTCGGCTTCAGCTTCTGCGTAGCGCTCCTCGGCGTCAGCCACGCTGGGGATAATTGCCTGAAGCTGCTGACGCCGGCCTCGCAGCTCGGCCAACTCCAATGCCATGTTGGAGCGCTGAGCTTGAGCATCCGCGCGGGCCGCGTCATCACGGAGCCGGGCCTGGAGCTGAGTTTCAAGCTCAGATCGCTCTGATTCCAGAGATTTGAGCTGAAGCACTGTTCCATGGTGACGCCAGGTTTGAGCGGCGGCCCAGCCAAGAGCCAGCGCGCCTATGCACACGAGCCCAACGCCCGGGAGTGCAAGTTGACTCAGGATGAGACCAATGCCGATGACCACAACGCTCAGCCCCGCGATGGGCGCCCAGGAGCTCGGCGGACTGGGCCGATGTGCAACCTGGTTGGCCAGCACGCCGAGCCGTGCGCGCAGCTCTTCGGCTGTGAGCCCTCCGATCTGAGATTCAAACTCCTGGGGTGTTCTGGAGGGTTCCGCCATTGTGCGTTGATGGCGATCGATCTCCTCAATCAAATGCAGATAGTCCGCGTGTGCCGTGCGAGCCTCGGCCAGCCTGGCCCGCGCGGTCTCCAGCCGGAGCAGGGCCTGCCGAAGTGGTCGAGACGAGCTGGCGCGGTCTGTCCCCACCCTCTCAGCACGGAATCGTTCGATGCGTTCCAGTGCCGCCGCGGCAGTTGCATCCGTGCCGCCAGTATCGGCAGCACGCTGAAGCTGCTCCTGAAGCACCGACGGATCGCTTAATAAGCCCAGCAAGTCCGCCTGCCGGATGCAGGCCGTGGCCGCGAAAGACCGTCGATCAAGACCCAGCCAACGTGCGCCATCCGGCGTGCCATCGGCAATGATCTCAGCCGAGCAATCACGTCCCAGCTCGGCGTCGCTCGCGCGCGAGTTGACTCGTCCGGCAAGATCGTGGCGGAGCTCCATGCGCCGGCCGTCCTCGAGCCGAACGGTGGCACCCACCTCCCAGGGCCCGCCGTCCCAGGGCCGATGCCGATCACTGAAACGCTGGTCCTCTGTGGTGGCCTTTCCACGTACCCGGCGCATCCCACATAAGCCTGCATAAAGCGCCGCGTGCCAGGTGGACTTGCCGGCTTCGTTGGGTCCCCAGATGACATTTAGCCCAGGCGTTAGCTCCAGCGAGCGGTCAGTGAATGGTCCGAATGCCTGAGCAGTGACCTTCTCAAAGCGCATTGCGGGTGGTGCTCCCCCTACATGACCTGAAGCCGCGGCCACTACGTCCTCGGTGGCAACGGGAGCCTCCGTCCGCTCGGACGTTGAAGCCGGAGCTACACTCGCCAGAGCTCGTCAATCCGCCGCATCCAGATCGTCGCGTCCGTCTAGCGCCCGAAGACCCGTGATTAAGACGCGCTGACGCGTTTCATCGTCCAGGTCCGGGCTGCTCAGCACGTCGCGCGCAAATTGACCGCGCACGGTGGATTCAGCTCTGATGGTCTCAAGGTCATACGCGTGTCGGACAGCGCCCGTCCGCACGATGACCGCCGTATCCGACGCGGTGTCTGGCATGAGCTGACCGGCCTGGAGAGCGATCGTTGGCACAAGGTCACCTCGGAGCGTGACCTGGATACATCCGTCCAGTCCTCGGACCGAGCAGGCGATGAGCTCCCGCACGTCGCGCTGACTCGCGCAGCCCGTCACATCCACTTCCACCGTATGGAGCGCGCCGGCCGCAACGCTGCGCCATTCCTGGTGGACTGAGCCATCAGCGTTCACCGTCACCAGCACGGCACCGCGCTGGCCGTCTTCGCCAAAGCTCAGCGGCTCGGGGTTACCTGGATACGTGGAATGCTCGGTGGCGCGCGGTCTGTGGAAGTGCCCCAGGAGGGCGTGGTGCAGCCCCGCGGCTGGTATCTGCTCCAACCGAAAGGGCGCGTGGGGAGCCTTACCGCGCTCTTGAAATCCAAGGGCGCCCTGCTCTGACCCGTGGAACAATGCGACGTGGACCCCCGCCCGATCCACCTTGAATGCGTCAAGAAAGCCATCCGTGTTGGCCGGGGCTCGATGCGCGGCTCCCCATAAGGTGAGTCCCTCCTCCAGAGGGAAGGGGAGGAGATAATCCTCCCTGAACACGTGCACGTTGAGACTCCAGTCCGCCTGTTGATACAAGCTTGACGGGCCCAACCAATCGTGATTCCCCGGGGCAATGAACACGGACAGTGGATAAGCACGTGCAAAGGATGATCGGACAAACTCCACGGTGTCCGGGGTGAAGCGCTCATGTTCATAGAGATCGCCGCCACAAACGAGCGCATCGACCCGTTCACTCACTGCCAGATCAACAATGCGCTCGAGCGTGTCACGCAGTGATAGCCGGCGGCTCGCGGCAAGTGACGGCTTCCCGGCCAGCCAGGCAAACTGGGTATCCAGATGGAGATCGGCGAAGTGCAGGAGACGCATCAGTATTCGAAGGAGGACGGAAGACGGAAGACGGAAGACGGAAGACGGAAGACGGAAGACGGAAGACGGAAGACGGAAACGAGGATACGGCTTCTTCAGACTTCCGTCCTCCGTCCTCCGCCCGTCCGCTTGTGCTGTACACTCGGAGGCCAACTCTAGCACACTGATCAAACGGGCAGGGATACCTCGATGGCAGAACGCGTCATCATGCCGAGCCTCGGCCTCACCATGGATGAGGGCACCATTATTGAGTGGCTGAAGCAAGAAGGTGACTCAGTAGCAAAAGATGAAGCGCTGCTCGTCGTTGAGACGGATAAAGCCGCGCTGGAAGTGCCTTCCCCGTTTGCCGGGGTGCTCCTGTCAATCGTCTCAGGCAAAGGTGAAACGGTCGCTGTTGGCGGCGTCATTGGCTATGTGGGTGAAGCCGGGGAGTCCGTCGCCGCGCCCACTATGGCTGCGCCCGTGACAGTTGCCGCGGCGCCCAGATCAACTCCGTCTGCCATAACCCCGGTGCCTGCTGCTCCACGTCTAGGCGAACGGCGATTTGCCTCCCCGCGCGCACGTCGCGTTGCGCGTGAGCTCGGGTTGGATGCGTTGACGCTGATCGGCTCAGGTCCCGGCGGTCGAATTGTGGAGCGGGATGTGCACAGCGCAGCGGCAGCCGCCGTCCCATCGCCGGCCACGCGGATTATGGCTTCACCGCTGGCCAAAAAGCTGGCCGGTGAACAGGGGATTGATCTCGCCGCGCTCTCGGGCACCGGCCCTGGTGGGCGAATCACGGCTGATGACGTGAATGCGGCCCTGTCCGAGCGAGAATCCCTGACTAGCACTGGTGCCACTCCTGAGTCAGCATCGCCGGCCAGCCGGGTTGAGCCGCTGGGCCGCGTGCGGCGCATTACCGCGGAGCGCATGGCCGCCTCCGCGAGAAGCGTCGCGCGGGTCACGCTCACCTCCACCGTGGACATGGCTGAGGCCGTGAAATTCCAGGGGCAGCTCAGCCCAGAGTTTGAGCGACGGCATGGTGCGCGACTGGTCTACGATGCCATGATCGCCAAGGCTTGCGGTCTGGCGCTGTCGGAGCACCCCTCGCTGAACGCGCGCTGGGTGGGCACCGAGCAACCGGCCATTGAGCTCCTCTCTGATGTCAATGTGGGGGTGGCCGTGGCCACTGATGAAGGCCTCGTCGTGGTGGTGTTGCGGGAGGCGGATCGTCGCCCCCTCCACCAGCTCTCCGCCGACCTCCTGCGCATGGCTGAGCTGGCCAAGAGTGGTCGCATAACGCCAGACGATGTCACCGGCGGCACCTTCACTCTCACCAATCTGGGTGCGTACGGCGTAGAGGGGTTCACGCCCATCGTGAACCCGCCCGAGGCGGCCATCCTGGGCGTGGGTGCCATTGCCCGGCGCCCGGCCGTGGTGGGTGACCAGGTGGTCCCCCGTGAGCAAATGACCCTGAGCCTGGCTTTTGATCACCGCGTGACCGATGGCGCCCCGGC
>JBJXFJ010000179.1:0-2633 GCA_046154735.1 Chloroflexota bacterium
CGGGTGGCAAGCTCTCGCGTAGCCCTGGTGATCCCGGCGTGGAATGAGGCGGACTGCATCGGCGCGGTCCTCAACGAGGTGCCCCCAAACGTCGCTCAGTGGACCGTGGTGGTGTGCGGCCACTCAACCGACGGCACGGATGCTATCGCCCGCGATCGAGGCGCCGAGGTTGTGGACGACAACGCCGTGGGCTACGGAGCCGCATGCTGGGCCGGTGTCGTACGCGCCAGGCAGCTTGGTGCGGAGGTCATCGCCTTCCTGGACGGGGACTATTCTGATCCGCCTTCTGCCCTCGCCGCGGTGCTCTCGCCCTTGTTGGTGGGCCAGACCGATCTCGCCCTGGGCGTGCGCGAGATGCACGCTGCCCCGGAGGCACTCCCGATTCACGCCCGGCTGGGCAATCGCCTCGTACTGGCAGCCCTGCATGGGCTTACCGGATACCGACTTGCCGATCTGCCGTCTTTCAAGGCCTTGCGACTGGAAACACTGGATCGTCTCGGCATGTCCGAAATGACCTACGGATGGACCACCGAGATGCTGGTCAAGGCGGTGCGACTCAAGCTTCGGATCGCTGAAATCCCCATCACTTATCGGCCTCGACTGGGCGGGCGCTCCAAGGTCTCCGGCACGGTGCGGGGCACGGCCGGAGCCGCCTGGAAACTATCCTCCTGCGCCGTGAAATACGCGCGCTGGACCCCGGTGGCTGAAGCAGCCTCGAGGAGCGCCTCGCGGTGAGCGCTCATGCTGTGGAGAGAACGACGATCTCGGAACCGCAACAGGCTCCGATGATTCAGGCGGGGGCTCCGGGGCAGGCCTGGAAGCGGGTCAGGGTGGCGTCAGCTACTCTGGCGCGGTCCTGGACCGCGGTGCTCCTCCTGATCGGTGTATGTGCCTGGGGCGCGCTCTTTACAAACCTCTCCGTCACACGCCATCAGGCACTGGGGAGTCATGCAGAGGACCTCGGCTTTACCGATCAAGTTATCTGGAACTTCTTGCGCGGCGCCTGGTTCCAGATGACCGTCTATCAGGGTGCGTCCTGGAACATCGAGCTTGACATGAGTACCGTTCGGCGGCCGAATTCGCTCAATTCGTTCCACGTGGAGCCCATGCTGCTGCTTTTCGCCCCCGTCTATGCCGCCGGCGGGCGACCGGAGCACCTGCTGGCTATTCAAGCAATCGGGGTCGCACTGGGTGCCATTCCAGCCTATCGACTCGCGTATCACCTCACAGAATTGCGCCTCGCGGGGTTCGCCATTGGGGCGGCCTGGCTTCTCTCGCCACTGGGCCAGTGGGCCGTGCTCTCTGACTTCCACACCACGGCGCTCGCCGCGCCGTTGCTTATGTTTGCCGCGGAACGATTTGCGACCGGCCATGCTCGAACGGCGTTCGTAGCCGCGATCCTGGCGGCGTCTGCACGTGAAGACGCCGCCGTGGCGGCCGCCGCACTGGGCTGCGTCATCGCGCTCTCTGGTCGGTGGCGAGCCGGCCTTATGCTCGCAACACTTGGGACGCTCGGTGCCGCATGCGCACTCATGACGATGAAGGCATACAGTGGCGGGGAAAGCTCGCCCTTCATCGTGCGATACGGCGCGGTGCTCGGCGGCCCCACCACAATGCTGGAAGCGCTCCGGCAGCCCGCGGTGACCGAGTATCTCGTGACCCTCGTGCTGAGCGGCGCCTGGCTGAGCGTACTGGCGCCAATTTCATTCGCCCCGGCGCTCCCTCTGCTCGCAATGAATGTGTTCTCCAACTCACCCTGGATGGCCAGCGGGAAGGCTCATTACTCCATCCTGGTGCTCCCATTTCTCGTGACTGCCGCTGCTACCACCCTGGGTGCGCTGACCCGCGTCTGTACTCCACCAACATTCCGGGGTCTCCACCTGGTGCCCAGACTCGCGTCCATTGCGCTCCTGGCCGGGGCGGGAGCTGGGTATCTGCAAGCCGGGTCTGGCCCGTTTGCTGCCAATGCATCTCCCGCCGTTGTCACCAGCCACGCACTCACAGCCCGCGCAGTTGCCGCCAGCATCCCTCAGCGGGCACGCGTCAGCAGCACCGCATCGATCTATCCACACCTGAGTCAACGTGCCTCGAGCTACGTGTTTCCCGCCGTGGAAGATGCCGAGTATGTGCTGTTGGACGTGGCTGGCAGTCCCGCCCCAACCAGCGCGGGGGACGTCTTTCTCCGGGTGCGCTCCATGCTGGAGAGCGGTGAGTGGACAGTTGAATCCGCCCGGAACGGTGTGATCCTGCTCCAGCGAATCGATGCTGAGCCTACACGCGCCGAAGCGTGTGCCGCGCTCAGTTGCATTCCCATGGAGTTCTACTCCTTCACCCGGCTGGGGAAATCGACGGAATCTCCCCCGGTCATTCAATCCTTCATTGACGGCCAGCTCGAATTATTGACTGCCACGATCATGCCCAGTTCGAATGGCGCGGTGGAGCCAGACGGTCCACGGGGCATCCTGCGCACGGTCTGGCAGACTCAGAGCGCCCTGCCCGAGTGGGTCTGGCCAGAGCTGACGCTCTCACTCAATGACGGCAGCTCCCTCATCCGTGACGACCTGGCCGCGCTATGGTGGTATCCACCTGAGAGGTGGCAACCGGGCGAGTTGATCCAGCTTGATATCCCCGGC
>JBJXFJ010000180.1:0-4725 GCA_046154735.1 Chloroflexota bacterium
TCAGCCCGGCGCGCATGCCCTCATCACGGCGGCTACTGAATCCACGCCGGGACGCGCGGATACCACGCGTACTACCGCCGTATCAAGGCCTTCGGCCAGACGTTTAAACGCGGCGCCGGCGCCGGCTGGTGCACCGTAATAGCCCACCTGGTGCAGTAGCTCGCGCGGGAACGCCTCCACAATGGCATCCTCTGACTCGCCGTGAGCGCGCATGGCCTCCAGCTCACGCAGTGCGGACTCAAACCCCATGCGCCCAAAATGCCCACGATAGCCGTGCTCCGTGGATGCGCCCGGGCGGGCCATGGCGTAGCCCAGCACGGCCTTCGTGAACGCACGCCGGGCAATATCCTCATCATCGTCCACGCAGATGCGAATGTATTGCATGATGTTCACTTCGCCGGCGTCGCGGCCGCTCTTGCGCGCGCCCTCGGCCACTTGCTCCCGACTCACCGCAATCTGCTGTGGTGACGACCAGTTCAGCGCCACCCCGTCAGCCAGCTCACCGGCCAGGCGCACCATCTGGGGACCAAGCGCGCCGAGATAGATCGGCACGCGCGGCGGCTTGAATGAGAGCGATGCGCCGCGTACGGTGAATGCCGGCCCCTCCTGGACAACTGAGTTGCCATCGAGCAGCCCACGGAGCGCGGTGAGGTACTCACGCATCATGCCGATGGGCTTCAGCGGCGGCCAGTTATTCTGGTGGCGCGCCTTTTCATCGTAAATCGCTCCGGATCCCACACCCAGGATGAATTTCCCACCGGTGTGCTCCGCGACAGTTCCGGCCGCTACGGCCAGGTTCACTGGCGACCAACCGGGCACCGGCACCACCGAGATCCCCGTCCCGATACCACCCGGGCTCACCTCAGCGCTCGTCCGCCACCAGTGACTACAGATTTGAAACCCATCCTGTGTGACATTATGCGGAGTCCAGGCGGACTGGTAACCGAGCCGGGTAGCCTCAGCTAGCAGGTCTTTCTGGTCTGCGAATGACAGATGCAAGCGCTGGTCCAAACCTATGCCAATGTGCATGCATGGCTCCTTGCTTCCCTAGTGATCCTGGTGCCCCGGGGCGTCGCCTACTGGGGCCGCGGGACGAAATCCCACTTGTCCCAGCTCAGTCTCTGTAGCCCATCGCTCCACACGCTAGCGTCCGCACTCTACCGGGTCTGTGATCGGCGTGAGTGGATCATCCCAACACGCAACATATGCCAGCTTCCGCTCAAAGCGAATGCCGGTCCAACTGAGCGCGGTCACCTCATTGGATGCCGCGCTACTCCGGGCCACCCAGAGCAGCGTTGTCTCATCAAACAATCGGATATCTCGATAGGCGCCGCAGGCGAGATCATCGCCAACGCGCGTAGGCTCAACGCCGACCAGAACGCAGCCGATGAGTTGCGCTGGAGGGAGGATCTCCAAGGGACCTTCCGCGCGACAGAGCGATACCGGAGCCAGATCGATCTCACCCAACCTGATTGGGGCACCGTCCCAGATGAAGACGTCCATCGGAACACCGTCCCAACGCCTTGCATCCATGGCGAGCGCCTTCACACAGGCTTCCGGAATGGTTTGAGCGTACGCCGGTGTGGGCCACGGTCCCGTGGCGAGCGTGGCGAGGCTAAGCAGCATGAGCAGCGGGCGAAGTACGATCTGGAGGGCCTTCATCGTCAATCAGCACTGGCAGTATAGCGTGCCGATTTAAGTATCAAGTCCTGACGCGTGCTCCAGAGGATCACAACCAGGCCAACCACGTGAGGCGTGCTACAAACACCACGCCAAATGCCGCGCTCACTGGAATTACCGCCCAGCGCAGTCGGAGCTCTGAACCGATCAACATGAGCGTACCCAAGGTCATTGATGCCGTGGAGGCCCGCCAGAATGCAAGCTCCGTCTCCCAGACTACCCCGGTGCCCAAAAAAAGGACGATCGTAGAAAACACCCACCCCAGGCAGACGGCGCGGTGCGCTCGAGTCACACTGAGCGCCCCAGCACAGGCGAGCGTGAAAGCAGCGGCAACGGCAAATCCGCTGAGATGGATGACCGTGCTGACATTCTGAGCAGGCAGCATGTGACGACCAATGGAGACCAATCCGCGGAACGGTTGGTTGAGAAACTCCATGGCCACACGGAGCGGAGTATCACCCCAGACATGCGTGAGGTACACCTGCCACGCCACAAATACAGCCAGAGGAAGGCACCACATCACTTGCCAACCCCGCAATCGCAGCTCGGGCGCACTCAGTGTCACCAGTGCCACCGCCAGCACCAGCACCAGCGCATGCTCATGGGTAAGGACGCCAAGCATGAGCGCGAGTGTGGCCCAGATGATTCGTCGACGCTCAAGCGCCAGGGCCGCCGCAACCAGACAGGCTGCGAGCAGAATCTCGGGAAGATCATTCGCCAGCGCAATAGCCGTGGACGGCAAGAGCGCCAGGCCGAGCCCCCACAATGGGTGCTTGCCGAATCCCTGAGCGTAGTGGGCACATAACCAGGACAGCGCAACGATGGCCGCAATGTTCAGCAGCGCTAGAACGAGGGGCACCGGCGTGGAGCGTCCCAATGAGACGGCCCAGGCCAGAAGCGGATGCAGGATGCGCTGCTGACGATAGGCGGGAATATCAAGCGTCAGACCCTCGGCACTCCGCTCCGTTGTAAACGGATCGAGAGCGAGGCGATATGAAAACTGACCATCATAGCCGTCACCCGGGCGAATCACCGTTAAGCTCGGAGGGGCCGCCGCCGCGTCCACAAGCCTGTCGCCCGCGTTCACCAGGGCTGATGGATCGAATTGCCTCGGCGCCAGCAGTGCGAGAAGGAAGATCACGGAGCATAGACCAACTCCCACTGCAACGTGGCATGGCTGAATGCGTGTCACGGCTGGAGAGGATGGACGGCAGACGGAGGACGGAAGACGGAGGACGGAAGTCCGAGCCGGTGGTCTCCTCGATTCCGTCCGTCCTCCGTCTTTCGTCCTCCGTCCGTCCTCCGTCTTCCGTCCTTCGTCTTCCGTCCTCCGTCCGTCCCGTTGACCTAAAGCCCGTAAAGCGCCTTCGGGTTGTCCCAGGTGATCTTGCGATACTGATCTTCAGTCAGGAGTCCGCTCGATCGCAGATTGCGAACGGCTTCGATCTCGGTGGACTGATCGTTATGTCCATAGTCCGTGCCGATCAGCCCGTTGTCTTCGCCCACGTAGGACATGAGATAGTCGATGTCATCGTCGTTTTGAAACGTGACATACAGGCCAAAATCACGCATGGCGTAATCAGGAAACACTTTGCCCTGGGCGGCCCAACGCCTCTTGAGATCTTTGAGCACAAAGGGCACCCACTGGGCCGCCGCCTCAGCGTACACAACACGCAGGTTCGGGAAACGCTGAGGCAGGCCGCTCATGATGAGCGAGTGAAACGAGCCCACGTTTGCCAGACGGAACTTCCAGAATGCGCCGCCGCCGTTGCGCTGCGAGAGCACATCGCAGATATACGGATTGGAGTTGGCGATGTGTACGCCAATCGCCATATTCCGCTCGCTGGCCTCGCGAAAGACCGGGTCAAAATACGGATCGTGGGTCAAACGTTGCCCCTCGATTCCGCGCATGAAAACCGCGCAGGCGCCATGCTCATGCGCGAAACGCAGCTGCTCCACGGCTTCATCAATCGTCTGCAATGGGAGCGGGGTCACCCAGCGTAACCGACCCTTCCCCTGATCCCAGATTTCAGCCATCCAGCGGTTGTAGCTCTTGCAGACAGCAATCTCAACTTCGGGTCGATCCGCCACGAGCTCAATGAAGATGGTGGGGTACAGCACCTGAATGTCTATCCCAAGCTCATCCATGTGCTTGAGCCGCGCGGGAATATTCTCCATCTCCCGCGTTTCCTTGGGTGTATCCATTTTCCGACCAGCGCGCTCAGAGAGCTCCTGAAATTGATCTGTATTGATAACCTGGCGTGCCAGACCACGAATCTTGCCATCCACCATCCAATACTCGCGCTTGCCGTCTCCCGAGGGACGCACGAGCTGCGGTCGGAAATCCCGCTCGGATGGATCCATATAGTCCCAGGTGTGTTCACTCTCCACAACGTGGGCATCGGAGTCAATGGTAGGCATTGCGCGGTCTCCTCTAGTTGTGCTGGCTGAGTTGATGTGGTGTGCGGGCGCACGATGTCCCGCAACTTATGCCATAGTTCGCGCGGGGCGTCTAGTACAGTCTGGCAAATGAGCACCGGGAGCGGCGCGGTGGACTCGGCTTCTAGCCTGACAGCCTGGACATCGAACCGGACACAGTCGGGCTAGAAGCCCGATATCATCGAAAGACTCCCGAGCCTTCTGGGCATAGTTATACGTAGGACTCGTGACAAGATAGCTTGGGCCGAGCTCCAATAGCTTCACGCTTCGAATTGACTAAATTTAGCCTGAGTTATTCAGTCACGAGGCCTTAGTGGGTCAGTTGTCATGAGCAGGACCATTCCGGTGGGACAGGCGTCTCTGCCCAATACGGTGTAGTTAAGCCACTACGGTGTACTTAAGAATGAGGAGTGCGGAGTGCAGAGTCAGGAGGGACAGATGAGGAGCCAAGCACACACTCGTCCGCACTGGCTGCTCGCACTCTTCACTCTTCACTCTTCACTCTTCACTCTTCACTCTTCACTCTTCACTCTTCACTCTTCACTCTTCACTCTTCACTCTTCACTCTTCACTCTTCACTCTTCACTCTTCACTCTTCACTCTTCA
>JBJXFJ010000185.1:0-5536 GCA_046154735.1 Chloroflexota bacterium
GTTCGATTCGGTCGAGCTTGCGGGCGTCGTGGTTTCCTGCGCCATTGGCAATGGTCCTCTCTGGTCAGCGCATGATGCGCTCTAGTGCAGGCTAGCATTCAAGCATCTTGCGGCAGCGGTGTCAAACCGTGTGGGTGGTAGAGCAGGGTCATTTCATTGTCCTGGCGGACCATTCACCGGAGTAGCGAAGGGGCTTGTCCCCTTTGCCTGGAACGCGAAAGCCGGTGATCGCAATCGCACGTGCGGGAGCTCCATGCACAGGGCGCCGTGCTCCACGGTCCCGATAAAGACTCGACTTTGAAAAGACCCCGGTCGGTGGGCGGATGATTTAAGAATGCGCCGAGCCCTGCAAAGATGACGGGAAACGCACCTTCTGGCACAAGGCTCCGTCGAAGCGTGTCGGGAAACCCGCACGTGTCAACGGAATCGTAGATAGCCAGGGTCACATGGGGCCGGTATGGGCCATCGTGGAGGGTCCTTGAAAGACCTGCGTCCGCCAACGTTTTCCAGATCTCGCGGACGAACGACTCTGTCCGATCGTCGAACCACGCAGAAATTGCAATCGCCATGCTCACTCCATCGACGGCATAGCCTGCGCAAGAGCCAGGTCTCGCGTGAGTAACGCTTGGCCATAATGTTCGGCGGCGTGGCGCGCAGCGACGAGGAGAACCTCTCGAATGGTAATGGAGCCACGTCGTGGGTGTGGCCGTTCACTATCCATCGCATCGGACTCGAGCTTAGCCAGCTCACGACGCATTTCATCTGCAAGCTCTAGAAAGCGCGCTCGAAGTGACGATACTGACGGCCCCGCGGCACTAAACTCTTGATCATGATTGCGATCGATCGGAAGACCGCAGACTACGCCCAGCACATTCTCTTCCGTATTCGCCATCGTGTGGACCACAAGAGCGTAGAGGGAATTGGTCTCAGGGGCAGGTGGCTTCCAGTTGATCTGCTCTGGAGTGAGCCCGTCGAGACAGTCCAGTAGGTGTGTGATCGAGCCGATGATGTATCGATGGAAGACTTCAGCTTCCCGAACTGGCGCCATGCGCGTCCTCCGGATGTTGTTCAATCCGAACGCTGTCACTTTACCGACGGAATTGCGGGCGCGCAACCACAGCCCATGACTTGCATAGCCGTCAGGCCAGTGTAGCGTCTAAAGGCAGTGACCACTCAATTGTACTCACGGGTACATGCGCTCCCACGTAAATACGTTGCTACAATGCGCTCGTAACTGACCCTATGCGGAGCCACATTCATTTATAGAGATTGATCTCGTTGAATTGGAAGGCTGCCTATGACCATGAGTCGCGCATTGCGAACGACCACCTGTCTCGTGGCAGTGATTGTCTGAACGAGTCGTGGGGATGATGAAGATCGTCGGGTGGTGATGGCTACGGATGACAGCATCTAAGACCCACAAACCATTGCTGGTGAAGCACGTCCAAGTAATTGGGCCGGGAGGAGCCGGAAAATCAACAGCGGCCGCTCTTCTTGCCGCACGGGTTGGTTGGGATTTTGTCGACCTTGACGAATATTTCATTACCCACACCGACGACATCGCCGCATACCTTCGTGCTCACTCGTATGAGGAGTACGCGAAGCGGACAGTCCTCAATTACTGCTCGACGGTGAAGGCGGCATCAGCGCCCACGGTGTTCGCACTATCGTCTGGTTTCATGGTGTATCCGTCATCGATCACCGCTGACTATCCGGCAATACGGCATTCAGTGGAAATGCACTCATCAACCATCTTGCTGGTCCCATCCCTTGATCTTGAGCAATGCGTAGCGACCACGGTGCAGCGCCAACTTGCGAGGCCCTACCTCCGAGCCGATGCTACGAGGGAGGAGCAGAAGATCCGAACGCGATTCCCGCTTTATATGTCGCTTCGGTGCATCAAGTTAGAGACCGTCGTGAGCCCAGAAGAAGTGGTGATGGGTATGATTCGACGTCTTAGCGCAGGATGAGCTCTTCGACTGAGCGTAGCTCTTGGCCTACCGAGACCTTCAGCTACGAGTAGCTCCTGAAGGTCGGCTACCGGGCCTTTCTGGACGATGCCCGTCATCAGCATCACTGCTCATCAAGAGTGACACAATGGGTCAGTCAAACCCTGACGGGCACCTGTTCAGCGTTGATGGTAACCTCGCTTCGGAGCGCCGCACGACAGACTCGTCCTACTGTTACTGGTCACCCCCTTGGCGGGCTTTCATCTTGACCGCATACGGATTCATAGTACAATTGACATATGCAGGTTGTACCGAATCAGACCAGTAAAACCGAGCCTCAGTACACGAGTAGTGTGAGTCCCAAGGGCCAGATCACGCTTCCCTTGGAGATCCGTCATCGCCTGGGGGTCAAGCCCAGAGACCGTGTGGCCGTCACCCTGGAAGGGGACGTAGTGAAGGTGCGGCGCCTGGGGTCACCGGTTGACGCCACCTATCAAGCCGTGCCTGCCCTCACGCCACCCCGGAGCTGGAAGGAGATCGAGCGGACTGCCCATGAGGATGCCGCCGATGCGGCTGTCCGCGACGGACTCGAACCCTAGCGAGATGGAGATCCGGTTCCTCGATACCAGTGTCATCATTCGCCATCTCACCCAGGATCATCCCGAGCACTCCATGCGGGCCCGGCAGATCTTCCTGCAAGTGGAACGTGGGGATCTCGTAGTCATGACGTGTGAAGGCGTCCTTGTCGAAGTGGTTCAAGTGCTTTCTTCGCCGCGTCTCTATCATCTCGCCCGCCTTGAGATTTGTCGGCTCCTCAGTCAGCTTCTGAGCCTGCCGGGGCTGAAGCTGTCCAATAAGCGCGCCTATCTCCAAGCACTGGAGCGGTACGCCGCGAGCACTCTGGATTTCGTGGACTGTCTCGAGGTCGCACACATGGAGCGGCTGCGGATCGATACGATTGTCAGCTTCGATCGGGATTTCGACAAGATCGCGGGAGTGACCAGGCTCAAGCTCGAGGAGCTCAGCCTGGATCAATACGAGGAGGCCCGGTGATCACCCCAGGTGGGTTTCCGGCTCCAATCTCCTACCGAATCGTCCACGCCGCGGACCAGGAAGGCCAGCTTTCAGTCTGAGCGGGGAAAGTCGGTCGAGACCTTCGTCCCGAGCTTATGTTTGGTCCTTCCTGCTAGTGCGGAAGGGCGGATGTGACGCGGTGGATTGCTGGGTGGAGGCGGGCTTCTCGCCCGACACTGTCCGGCTCGATGGCCCGGACTTTCGGCCGCGAAGCCCGACTTCACTGGGAGCTCCCGAGCCTCATGTGCCCAACTGACCCAATAGGGAATCGGCTCGTGGACATTGACGAGATGCCAGGACCAGGAATGCTGTTGGCCCGAGTCTTCCGCCCGGAGCTGTTGATCAAATCGCGTAGACCCTTCGCGCCGAATGAGATTCCCGTGCTCATTGTTCCAAGGTTCAGTCGGACGTCACAACCCGGCTCAATACACTTCCGAACACCCCGGGCCTGCGTCATTGAGCAGGCACTCTTGTTGGCGTGATATCGCGACTCTTGCTTCGCGCTTGACACAAAAAGGGGTACCAGAACCTATGGCAAGCTCCTTGCCCTTATGGCCGAGTGATTCGGGCTGCCCCGGTCGATCCACCGCGATGCATCGCCCAGTCGTCCTCTCTTCCAGAGGAACACTGGTGCAACGACGCGCATGGACGCTGAGTTCTAAGGGCAGCCCACTCTCGAACTCGAAGGAGCACACGATACCATGGCCATCACAGCAATGAACCCGGCAACCGGGAAGACGATCAAATCGTACGAGGAATTGACGACGGCGCAGGCCAACGAAGCCATCGGAGAATCGCATGAGGCCTGGGAAGCCTGGCGGACCACCACGTTCGCGGAGCGCGCCACGCTGATGAAACGGGCTGGGGAGATCCTCCGTGGGCGGAAGGCAGAGCTGGCCGGGCTGATGGCTGAGGAGATGGGCAAGCCGCTCAAGCAGGGCATAGCGGAGGCGGAGAAATCTGCCTGGGGGTGTGAGTACTTCGCGAACAGTGCGGAAGTCCTGCTTGCGCCAGAAACTGTCAACTCAGCTGCGCGGCGGTCCTAGTGGGTCAGTTGACACGATTATCACCATTTGTTGCCGTGCTGTGAGTGCGCGAGCGGCGGGCGATGGGGCAACGCGTCCACCCGCCCGAGCCACCCAGGGCGTGGCGTCGAGCGCGAGCCCGCTGGCGCCGCGCGGCGCGTTTTCCGCCCCACTCGAACGGCGTCGGCGCTGCGTTCCAGCCTCGGACCGTGGCCGCGATCCAGTCTTTCAATTGGGTCGTACTTTCAGGGTGGTGGCCGACCAGGGCCCGCCGCACCACGATACGTTGGATGGACTCGGCCATATTCAGCCAGGAGCCGCCCAGCGGTGTGTACAGCGGCATCACCCCGTGGGCACACAGCCAGGACACGAGCGCGGGCGTTGTGTGGCCGGCAAGATTGTCCCAGACCAGCACGGCGCGTAACGGCGGCAACGCGTCCGGCAGGGTGAAGGGCTGCGTCAGGCCGGCCTGCCAGACCGCCCAGGCCGCGCGGGTGGCCTCCGCATCGAGCGCGGCCGGTGCCGGCAGCGCGTCCAGGATGGACGTCAGTTGCGCTTGGAGCCACGGATGCAGGACGGTGTTGGGCGTGTGCTCCACCGGCTCGGCCCACACTTCGCCGGTGGCCGGGCGGAAGAGCGTCAGCAGTTTGACCGTGCCCCCACGCACGTACTCGTGGGGGAATTGGGCCGGCTGCCCACAAGGCTGCCAGGACGGGCCGGGCTGGGGGATCGCCTGATAGGGCCCCGCCTCATCCTGGCAGAGCACCAGAAGTCCGAGGCGCTCACCCAGGGCGTACGCGTCTTCAATTACGTTTTTTTGGGCGTGGCGTCCGGGTCGGTCACCTCGACCGGACCAGCCTTCCGTTGGCGGACCACGGTCCCGGTGTGACACCAGGTGCGACTCTCCTGCCAGGTGTACCCGGCGCCCCAAAGGGTGTCCAAGATCGTCATCGTACTCACCTGGGGGAGACCGTCCGGGGCCCTGCGCACTGCTGCCTGCAAGGTCGAGAGTGACCAGGTTGCGGTCCCGTCGTGTTCGCGATCCGGTGCGCGACGAAACTCCTGCAGAATCCGTTCCCGTTCGGTGTCTCCATAGTGGACGGCGGGACCGCCCCCATGCCGCCGGTCCAGGGCCGCCAGCCCGCTGGTGTTGAACCGCGCCACCAGGGACGCCACCGCATGGCGCGACCGCCGCCCCGCACGGTGGGCGGCGTCAATCAATCGCGCCCCGTCCGCGACCGCCCGCAGCGCTTTCGCATGGGCGACCCGATCCGCTCGGTCGCTCCCGGCTCGGCACACCCGCTCCAATTCCCCCCGCTCCTCGGTCGTCAACGACCGCAACGGGATGCTGAGTCGTCGACCCATCCCTTCGCTCCCAGTCGCGCAGTTCCGTCTGCCCGACCGACACAGCATGCTCCCCCACGCGTCACACCCGCGTCACGTTCCCCCTCGATAGGGTCACAATCGTGTCAAGTGACCCACTAGTGC
>JBJXFJ010000203.1:0-5676 GCA_046154735.1 Chloroflexota bacterium
TTTGCCGATGCGATCCGGACCGGGCAGAACCACCTCCCCACATTTGACACCGCGGTGGACCTGCACCGCTTCATCGATACGATCAAGCAAGCTTCAGACACAGGCCGAGAGCTCAAGGTGTCCTGAGTCCACGCCGCGGCAGTTGCGGCATATACGGCTTCCCTTGATCTTAAGGTGGTCATAGCCGGGCAAACCGGCATGTCTCAGCGTGACAGAGGTCTGGAGGCACTCGGACGGATGATATCCGCGAGGATAAACCGGCGGAATCCCCGGAAGAGTACTTGAAGATGAATGGACCCAGGGGAAATGGCGCGCGTCGCCGGTTCCCCACAGTGCCCGGAGTTTCGGGCACAATGTTGTCATCGTGGGCTGGGGGATTATTGCGTTTCCATCTGAACGAGACAGTCCGGACGCTTGTCGGGCTCTACGTACCATCGGCGCTAGTGAGCTTCGGCCAGGGGATGTTGGTCCCAATCACCCCGGCTTTAGCGTCTGAGTTTGATGTGCCCCTGGGCCTTGCCGCTCAGGTCTTTGGTGCCAACTTACTGGGGCGCCTGGTGCTCATGATCCCCGCGGGGTACCTGGTGGACCGCTACGGATCACGGTCAGCCATGATCTCGGGTCCCATTATCATTGTGGCCTGCGCAGTCATCACGCTCATCACGCCAAACTTCTGGTTACTACTTACCGCCCAATTCATCGCCGGCGGCGGCTCCGGCCTCTGGCAGCTTGGTCGGGAGCTGATCGCCGTGGACCTTGTCTCGGCCGGCGCGCGCGGCCGTGTGATGAGCATCTTCATCGGAGTCTCAACAGCGGGTGTGGCCATTGGCCCGCTTCTGGGCGGCTTCATCAATGACATCATCGGCTACCGTGGTGTCTTTGCCGTGGCGCTCGGCATGGCCATCGTGGTGATGCTGATCTCATTTGCGGTGGCGGGTGAGGGTAAAGCGATTGAGCGTGTTGCACAACCGTCATGGAGCCTGGGTGGCATAAGCGAGATCGATCCGATGTTTCGGGCCACGTACCTTGCGCTCATCTTCTGCACTCTTGCGGCCACATTACGCCAGACCGTGTCCACGGCCATGCTACCTCTTTACGCCGGCTCAGAACTGGGGTATTCGTCCACGGAGATTGGCATCCTCTTCGGCATCATGGGATTTACCAATCTCGCGGTGCTCGGTATCGCCGGCTGGGTGTCTGATGAGTGGGGGCGGAAGGCGGCGGTGGTGCCGGCCGCGGCGCTGGGTGCCATTGGCTTCCTGATCTTCCCACTCAGCTCGAATTTCATGGTGCTCGCGGTCAATTGTGTGCTGATGGGCGTTGCGAGCGGATTCGCCATGGGCAGCATGACGATCTACACCTACGATATCGTGCCGCCCCAGGCGCGTGGGCGATTGCAATCACTTCGACGAGTTGTCGGACAAACATCCGGCACGCTGGGTCCCATCATAGGTGGCGTCATCGCCAGTGTCACCTCACCGAGTGTCGTGTTTCTGGTCTTCGCGCCCTTCCTGGTCGCCTCGGCGCTTCTCGTGGGGCTCGTTGCGCGCGAGTCCGCGGGGAAACGAGTGGCGAGTGAAGGGTGATGAGTGCAACTCTTCACCCTTCACTCATCACTCGGGAGTCTCAGTCGATCGCAAGCACAGCTTTTCCCAGCACCTGGCGATTCAATAGTGCTTGCACGGCACGAGTTGCATCATGCCAGCTCACTTCCAGGCTTACCAGGGGGTCCAGCTTGCCGTCGCCAATCAGGCGGGCGAGCGCCGCGAGGTCTCGATCACCGGTCGGTTGCCGCTCTAGCTCCTCAAACACGGTGAACTTGTAGTAAAGCGTCCGAGATCCGGATTGACCTGAAAGATCGTTGAGATTAAATGTAGACGGCTCTCGAGATGAGCTCCCAAAGCTCACGATGGTGCCTCCCGGGCGGAGGCGCATGAGCGCAGCGGCCAGCACCGGGCCCGCAAGCGATTCAATGACCAAGTCATACGAGGACCCGCTCATTGCGAGGCCAACGATGGTCTCCGCGGCGCCGAGCCGGGCCACGCTCTCAACTCGCTCTGGACGCGAGACCACGGCGGTGACTCGCGCACCGGCGATCGCCCCAAGCTGAACGGCAAATTGTCCAACCCCACCAGACGCGCCGGTGACCAGAACATCCTTACCCACCAGAAGTCCGCCAACGGCCAACGCTTTGAATGCCGTTAGCCCGGCCACTGGCAACGTGGCCGCGTCGGCGAAACTGACCTTGTCCGGAATTGGCGCCAGCCACTTTGTAGGAACGGCGGCTTGCTCCGCCCAGGCGCCACTCCGCACCAGACCAACGACGCGCGTGCCAGCCGCTGGCCCGGTCCCGTCCGCCGCTGCCTGGAGTACCTCGCCGGCAACATCCCAGCCGGGGCGCCACGCGTCAGTTGCCTGACTGGTGCGGCGGGTCTCACCAAGATTCAGCGAAGTTGCGCGCACCCGGACCAACGCTTCATGTGCCGAAGGAGTAGGATCTGGTGCTTCTCGGATCTCAACCACCTGGGGAGTCCGGGGAGCGGCATACAGGGCCAGCATAACGATTTCTCCTTACTGTTCAGCCATTGTCTCGTGTGCGCATCATACCCCGAGCTCTTCATACGGAGGTCAAACGACTCTGATTGAGTGAGTTCCACTCCGGGTGCAAACAAGATTGCAGGAGCAGCCTCGGCCGGGTACCAGATCAGGCGTCCGGTAACGGCCTGTGTTCATCCCTCGAGCTCTGAACTGATAATCGACTGGCCATGCCCTCGACAGCCGCTCGTTCGCTCGCTATGCTGCTCTTCAACGAACGAGTGGAGGCCAACGATGGGCCCTCGAACATCAATGACGATGAGCCGCCGGAGTATGCTTCGCCTCACGGCTCTAGGAGCCTCGGCGGCATTGGCCTCGGCGTGTGCGCCGGCAGCCACGCCAGCATCACCCACCTCGGCCGCGAAGCCAACAACCGCGCCTGTGCCGCAGGCGGCCGCGGCCACCGCCGTGCCCGCACCCAAGCCTACGAGCGCACCCGCCGGATTCAGCGATGCGGACTGGAACGCGCTGGTGGCCGCGGCACAGCAGGAGGGCAAATTCAGTATTGCCACCTACGCCGGTAGCGGCTACCGCAAAGTCGTTGAGGCATTTCAAGAGGCGGTCCCTGGCGTTGTTGTCGAGCAGGCCCAGTTCCAATCGTCCTCGCGTGATTTCACGCCGCGGCTACTCCAGGAGATCAAGGCCGGCATTCGCACCTGGGATGTGGCCCTCATGCCGGCTCAGGAGCAGCTCCGCCAGACACGTCCCAGCGGCGGGCTGGAGCCAATCCGCCCGATGATCGTGCGACCGGACGTGCTGGATGACAATGCCTGGATCGACGGTTTCGAGGCTGGATTCGCGGATACCGAGAAGCGCTGGGCGTACGGCATCACACTGAGCAAGTCGCAATCGCTCTGGGTGAACACTGATCTGGTGCAGGACGGTGAGATCACGAAGGTTCAGGACCTGTTGGACCCCAAGTGGAAGGGGAAGATGATCGCCGCGGACCCACGCACACGCGGCTCGGGATTTTCCCCGGCCATGGTCATGCGCCTGCGCATGGGCGATGACGATATCATCAAGAGACTCTTCAAGGATCAAGAGCCCACGCTCACCACGGACGCCCGCCAGCCGACCGAACTGATGGCCCGTGGCCGCTACGCGCTCGCGCTGGGCGCCATTGACCGCAACATCCTGAACGATTTCCGCGCACAGGGTCTCGGTCATAACCTCAAGCCGATTCCGCTGGACGACCTGGAGTACACCAGTCACGGCTTCAACTGCATGGTACTCCTGAAAGACGCGCCGCACCCCGCGGCGGCCAAACTGTTCATCAACTGGAATCTGACCAAGGAGGCCGCTCAGGTGTGGGCTGCCAACGTGGCAGACAACCCTCGGCGCGCTGACATCCCTGTCCCCGATCCTGCCACCGAGGTCAAGCGCGGTGAAAAGCTCATGAACATCCAGCACGAGGAGCTGCTAGAGGAGACCGAGAAGACGCAAAACATTGCGAAGGAAGTGCTGAACTAAGTGGTGAGAGCGAGCCGCAAGTGGCGCCTTCACGGCTCGCCCTAGCCACGCCTCATTGCCGAGCGATGGCGGCCTGGCCGCCGCGGAGCACGTATTTCTGAATCTTGCCCGTGGCGGTCTTAGGTAGCTCATCAATGAAGTGAAAACCCTGGGGCACCTTGAAGTGGGCCATGTTGTCGCGGGCGAACTGGCGCAGCTCCTCATCCGTGGCGCTGGCGCCAGCCTTTAACACCACGTATGCGTGCGGCGATTCCCCCCAGCGCTCGTCGGGCAGGCCCACTACACCCACCTCCTGCACCGCGGGGTGACGCAAGAGTATTCCCTCCACCTCAACGGAGGAAATGTTCTCACCGCCACTAATAATGACGTCCTTGATACGGTCGCGAATCTCCGCATAGCCGTCCGGATGGACGACCGCGGCATCGCCGCTATGGAAGAAGCCATCGCGGATGGCGGCGGCCGTGGCCTGAGGGTCGTTGAAATAACCCGCCATGACCACGTTGCCACGAACGATAATTTCGCCCTGAGTCTGCCCGTCGTGAGGGACCTCTTGACCGTTCTCATCCACCACCTTGAGCTCGCCTGAGGTGATCAGCTCCACGCCTTGACGCGCCTTGATGGTGGCCGTGGCCTGCGTATCCAATCCGGCGTGCTCGGGGCGCGGCTCGCAGATGGTGATGAACGGCGCCGTCTCAGTCAGGCCGTACACATGGGTAATCTCCCAGCCCAGATCACCCTCGATGCGCGCGATGGTGGCGGCGGCGGGCGGAGCACCCGCGGTAAAAATGCGTAGCCCTCGCGGCGCGCCCACCCGAAGCTCATCCGGACTATTGGCCACGCCAATGAGCACCGTGGGTGCGGCGCAGAACATGGTAATCTGCTCCGCCTTGACGGCATCAAAGATTGGCTCAGGCGCCACCCGACGCAAACAGATGTGCGTCCCACCCACCGCCGTAATGATCCAGACAAACGTCCAGCCATTGGCGTGAAACAGGGGCAACGTCCAGAGATATCGCTCCCTGGGCGTCATGTGAACGTGCACCAATGTGCCGACCGCGTTCATATAGGCATTGCGGTGGGTGATCATGACGCCCTTGGGCCGCGCCGTGGTACCGCTGGTGTAGTTGATAGTGAGGAGATCAGATTCCGCGATTTCCGGTCGCTCGAAGCGTGGCGGCGCCGCGTTCAGGAGCGACTCATAGTCCTGCCACCCCTGTCGCGAGCCTTCAAGCGCCACAAAGTGCTCCACCCCGGGGATCTGCGCGCGGAGACCGTCCACCATCTCGAGGTAATCCTCATGCACGCAGACAACCCGAGCACCGCTATGGCTAATGATGTAGGCAAAGTCATCCGCAACGAGCCGATAATTGATCGGCACCAGCACCGCGCCAATCTGCGGGACGGCGTAAAACGACTCGAGCTGGGCGTGGGTATTGGGCGCGATGTACGCGACACGATCGCCCTTCTGGACGCCGAGCTGCTGGAGCGCGGTTGACCAGCGGTCGCATCGATGAAAGAACTCCTCATACGTCAGCCGGAGATCGCCATCGATGACGGCAGTGCGATCGCCGTAAAGCGAGCGAGTACGGCGTACGAACTCAAGCGGAGTAA
>JBJXFJ010000205.1:0-4719 GCA_046154735.1 Chloroflexota bacterium
GAGGGGCGGGCCACGGGCCGGAGGGCGGCGCTTGCCCACGAGGCGCCTGGGGACTCTTCCGCGAGCCCCGCCGGCTCCAACCGCACCGCTCAGACACTCGGCGACAGCACTCGAGGACGCTGATGGCCACTGCTCGCCTCAGAAAACCACCGACATCCCAACCAATTCACGGATTAGGGGCTACCGGGGATGTCTGATGTCGGCGCGCGCGTTCCGTCACTCCATACTCGGAACGCAGCACCGGCCCAGGAAGCTCTCCGAGCCACCAGGGCGAACAAGCCTCATGCCCGGTGAATAATCCGGGCTGGAACATCGTCCACTAGAGTCGACCGCATCACGCGCCACCACGTCCAATGTGATGGCGTGGACGGAAGCCATCAGGCCCGCCCACAATGATGGCTCGGGGCTGGTCACCATCCAGCGCTACCACCATGACCGTGTCACCAACGGAGATCTGATTCTCTGACCGGCCGCTAGCCCATGCCTGAGCAGGCTTACGGATGATGGTATCAGCCGTGAGCATATAGGACTTTGCCGCGCCCAGGGCCGCGTCGTTCGGCACAATGGTCAATGTGTCAGCGGTGACTGACTGAACCTTCCCAGGAACAATCGTCACCCGGTGCGCAACGTTGTTCACGTCGGTGAACGTTGCCTGGACACCAGTGAAGTGTTTGAAGCGCTCTGCTGGCGCAAGCTGGCCCAGCCCCCGTAATTCGGGTGGAAGCTGGGTGGCGAACATGTCATGGGCGAATGGCTGAGCAAAGGCAGCATCAACGGCCATGCCGTGAGGCCGAGATAAGAATCCGGACATGAAGAGCGCGGCAGTGGCAAGCGAGCTCACCCCTGCAACGAGGAGAGTACGTATCATAAAAAGATCCTTCAGGATCCCGCCGACCCAGTCAACGGGGTCCAGGATGGTAGGTAAGAAGCGCTTCTCCTACTTGATACGTGCGGGGAACAACCGCTGTTGCACAACCTGCCAGCATGCGCGGGCCCGCGCGTGCTGGCGTTCGATTGCAGTCACCGTGGATCCAGATTGACCGTGGCAATTTGAACGAAGTTTTCGCCGGTCGGGAGTGTTAGACGCTGACCGTTCTGGGGATCGTAGAGTCCGGTGATCAGCCGGTACTCGCCCGCTGGCAGGTTGCGGTCTATTGGGATGGCATGAAGGTCCACCACCTTATCTCCACTCAACCAGCCCGAGGTTGGTTGTGCGCCTCCGTCTGGCGGCCCATCATGCTGAGCCGCCACGCGTCCGTCTGGCCCCAGTAACTGCGTGAAGACGGTGAAGGCCTGCCCTGGCACGGCCGTGGCTTCCCAGAAGAGCGTCACCTGAAGCTGTGGATCACGCCCGGGGCGCACGGTGGCGCGCGGATCCAGAGTGTAACCGCTGAGGGCGATGCTGGATCCAAACTGGGCGCGAGTCTCCACGGCCGGGCGTTCAGCGGCTGACTGCTGGCCCACTCGGCCGCGAATCGTCACGCTTTGTAACGTCCGCTTCACCTCCACTCGTCCTGTAGCCGCGTCACGGAGCTCAAGTATGAGTTGAGCGGGCCCCGCCTCCGCGCCTGGGCGCGGAATCAGCCGATACTGTCCACGGAAGATCTCGCGCTCCTCCCAACGTGAGGTTGGGTTGGCTTCGCCGGCGGGCCGAGTTGTCAGCTCCGCCAGCACACGACCATCCCGACTTTCCAGAGCAAGACGCGCCTGATATTCACGTTTCACATCACGGAGGGCTCGCCAGATGAGCTGGACGTCCAGTGCTTCGCCCGGTGCAATCTCTGAGCGGCCATACTCGCCTCCCATGATGTCCACATCGTCATTGAGTCGCACACGGTCGCGATTGCTCACGTGCACCTCCCGCTCGCGCGGGGGCGCCGCCGCTTTTTTCATGACGACTTCACCAAGTGCTGCCTGCACACCCGTCGGGTTGCCCTGCTGGTCCAACACGCTGAGGGCCCGGCGACCATCCAGTACCCGGAGAGCGAGCCGATACCTCCCGGGCGGAGTCTCAGCCGGGATGGCCATGCGGAGTTGATCGCGGATGAGCTGCCCTTCCGTCCAGATCCAGGTGGGAAACATCCGGTCCACCGGTTCAGCTTCACGCACGGCCCAGGTGGACCCTTGCTCATCGACCAGGCTCGCACTCATGTGATAGATCCCAGGCGATGACACCAGCGCCCGCCAGGCGAGATCGATCTGCAAGGAGTCCCCGGCCGCCACCACGGGCGCTGCAGCCTCGCTGGCCAGAAGCACAGGCTCAGGGACGGGCAACCGGTCAGAGAGGCCGCGCGCGAGCTCAAATCCTTCGATCGCCACCTTGCCTTCAAAGGACGCGCGCATTGGGTAACGAAGACTCATCGCTTCGGCATGGCCCTCCGTGACATAGAGGGGCCCAAGTCGAATGGAGCCTTGCGTAGGCAGCAGCTCAACGAGCTCCATATTTCGGACGCCAATCGGGCGTCCCTCACGCGTCAGTGCGCCAACATCGAGCTGATAGACGCCGGGCGCCAGGCCGGCTGGAACCTCCAGGGGAATCGTGGTGCGATACCCGCCTGAAGCGTCCGTGGCCTCGCGTGATTGCTCTCGAGCAAACCACCAATTCTGTTCGTCGATATTGGTGAGACGAACGAATGCCTCGGTGCGGCTGGCACGCTCGATTTGCCCCTGTTCCGGCTTCCAGTACAAATTAAGTGTCAGACTTGTACCCGGATCCACAATCTCGCCACGCCGAAGCGGGACGCCCGCTTTCAGGAGATCGTAACCAACCAGCGAGGTCACATCACCCAGGGTGATCTTCAGCGGCACCTGCGCCGCCGAGGGCGTGAAATACGATTGCACGAACCGCATGGAGCCAAGGGGGACGAGCAGTAGCGCCCCTCCCACCAGAGCCGACTTGATCGCCAGATCTCGCCCGGCTGGGAGGTCGAGAATGAGCTTGCCACGTGGACGGAACGCCCAGACAGTGATACCTATTGTCAGCATCACGGCGACAGCGGTGAGCCCATCGGAGAGCGTGCGCAGAGGGGTGCTCAGAAACGCCACCCGCAGCGTGTGCTCACCCGGTGGGATCTGCACAGCAAGCATGCCTTCCGGCTCAGACGGCTGGAGCATAATGGGCTGATCATTGAGCCAGCCCGTCCAGCCCGGGAAGTAGGCGATATTCAGTACCACACGCGAGGACCGATCGGTACTCAGGTGATAGCTCGCCTGTCCCGTGCGGGCGTCCAGGCGGATCACCCGAACCCAGGGGTCAGACGCCATGGGATGGACGGCCTCATCATAGCGCGCAGCGACCACTCGGCCCAGCGCCTCCGGGGATACCCAGGGGTAGTCCGTCACCCACATGGGAACGTACTCACCCGCCACCGTCGTGCCCACCAGGTGATAAAGAAGCTCAAACTCTAGCGTCTCGCGCACACCGACTTCTGGGTCCTTCACATTGGCCATGATGGGCTTCAAGTTCCACAGGTTCGTGGCAAGACAGAAGACCACCAATACTGCCGCGGCGCCCACGCGCCAGCGGGGCGCCAGCACATCCACCAGGTAGCCCGTGGCAATACTTGTTGGCAAGGCCATGAGCAGGAGGAAGCGCCAGGGAAACTGGGTCAGTGGAAGAAGCGGAATGGTCTCCCAGAAGTAGAGCGAAGGCGGCTGAGAGAAATAGAACGCGATTGCAAAGATGAGCACAGACATGATGAGCTCGGTCCGCGCACGCGGCTGAAACCGAACAATTACGATGAGTCCGGCGATCACCCCTAGGCCGCCCAATGCCACCTGCACCAGGCCCATCTTGTAGGCATAGACCGGCGAATCGGGAAATATGATTCCGTAGGTGTGGAACACCGTGTTGGGCAGAATGTCCTTCAGCGCCGGGAAATGGTCCAGATGAGAGACATAGAGGAGCCCCTTGAGCTGGACAAATTCCTTCTCAATCAGAGCCGGGAATGCCAGATAAGCACACAGTCCGCCAGCTAGCACGGCCGCGCCAAGCAAACGTGAGCCGACGAACGCGGCCCGCTTCACACCGCCGCCTTCTTCCAGGACAGCCCGCGCCATGAGCCACAGGCAGTACAAGACCAGGATCGGGGTGAAGATGAATGCGGAGAGATTGTGCGTGAGCACGATCAGCGCATACGAAGTCGCGGCGACGATGAAATACCGGCCGAGAGTGCGCCGATCATGCCCCTCGGAAAGACGACTGAACGCCCACAGAATCGTGGGGAAGAGCGCCATCGCGGCAAACTCCGGAATGTCGCCCCGGTAATACGCATTCACCAGGTGATACGGCACATAGACGAAGACAACCGACGCAACCACCGCCGCATTGAGCGACAGGAATGTGGAGGCATAGAGGAAGGCTCCCACCGCCGACCAGACCATGAATACCGCGATAACCGCCTTCGTGGCAGTCAGCCAACCCAGGCCCAGCGCGTGAAAGCCGGCAGCCAGGTAGTACGTGAACGGCGAGTAGAAATTAAAGAGCGGCGTGCCGTAACCAAGAAATTGGTCCGGCGCCCAACGACAAATGATCCCACCGTCTCGCAGGCATTGGTCAATCTCAATGGCGCGATGGACGTGATAAAGCCCGTCACTCGAGGCAAAGAAATGCTCGGTCGTGAGCGGGATGAGGGCTGGAAGCGCAAGAACGCTTACGAGGAGCAGGCGAAAAAACAAGTCGTCTGTCTTAGGTGGGGATACCGCCAAGCAATGCCCGGG
>JBJXFJ010000601.1:0-11569 GCA_046154735.1 Chloroflexota bacterium
CCGCGGTTTCAACCTCTCCCGCGGATGAGTGTGCAGTGCGAGACCGTTTGGGAGATGATGACTGGCGCTTCCCCGCCACGCGCGCTGAAGGGTTGGCCCGGGATGTTCGCTATTCGGCTTGATGCGCGGCGATCTGGCGAGCCTGGCCGATGCGGAGTGCCAGGTGCAACATGAGGCGCGCCTCCGGATCACGGAGGTCAAGTCCAGCCACGGCCTCAATGCGTGTCAAGCGATAGAGCAGCGTGTTTCGGTGAACGTGCAGTCGTTCAGCGGTGGCGAGCGGCGCGCCCAGGGTGGCGAGAAACGCCTCGAGCGTCGGAACAAGCTCACTCCCGCGATCTCGATCGTAAGCCAGTAGCTTCCCAAGCGTCGTCTCGTGGAATGTCTCCAGCTCAGACTCAAGGGCCGGCTCCCGGGTCGTAGCGAGCAAGAGACGGAATAAGCCTAGATCGGCATAGGCGTGGATGGACTCCGTTGAAATCTGCCGGCCCAATTTCAGGGCTTGTTCGGCTTGCTTGATGGAGATTCGTATGGCCTCCACGCCGGCGCCTGCGATCCCCAGCCCGTAACGGACACTCTCGTCTTCCGTCTGGGCGCTAATACGAGGCGCTAGCTGGCCCAGGAGATCGCGCGCCCGTCTGTCTGATGAATCAGCTTCTCCGGGCGAGACGAGGGCCAGGACATGCGAATCTCGGACGCGCACAAGTGCGCTTATGTTCAAGTCGCAGCACGCTTGCTCGAAACTCGATGCCAAGGCCTCAACTGGTGTTTTGGCATCGCTACCCAGGGCGACGGCGAAGTAGTACTGTGTCAGGTCCACGCTGAGTCGCTTCGCCCGCGTGAGGAGGGAGGCATCGTCCTCGGCCGTGGAGGCGATGATGTTCTCGACGATATCGCCCTCCGCGGAATCAAGGGCAGACCGGTGTGCATCCTGTCGGGCCAGTTCGATCGCACAGGCGTGCGCCGCGGCAGCCAGCGCATTGCGATCAGATTCATTGACCGTTCTTGGTGGTGCGACGATGGAGAGGGCGCCTACAGGGCCTCGGCCATCGCGCACCGGGACGACATAACGATCAAGTGCATGGTCCGGGGTTGAGAATCGTCCTAGATCAGACTCATCCGGTCGCGCTGAGATCTCTCGAAGCCATGTGGTGACGTGCGGGTCAGTGAGTGCCACCGCACGTTGTACGGACGCCGCGTCGGCCAGTCCGTAGCGTGTGGCCCGGACAATGGTCTCAATATCTGGTGCTTGCAGCACCACGGGCTTGCCGGTGCGTCGGGCGAGCGTCTGGACCAGCACGTCAAAGCCGTGCCCGGAGAGTGCCAAATTGGAGAACTCCCGATCGAGCTCTCGTGCCCGCTCGCTTGATGCCTGACGGGAATCAAGGATCGCGCGTTGAATGGAGCGCTCGAGGGCCTCGAGATCGGTGCCGCTCGGTAGTTGGAGGAGCGGCTGTCCCAGCGCTTCAGCGCGCTCGCATGCTGACGCGTCAACCTCTCCCAGCACGGCTATGGCGCTAACCAGGGGTTGAAGCTGCTCCACCGCGCGGGCAAGTGTCAGGGTGGAGTCGAGCGCCTTGAGGACACCCAGAGAGAGCAGGGCAATCTCGCGACCACGTAAACTACCAAGGCCTGGAGCTCGCGCCCGAAGAGCGGTGGCCCACGAGACTTCGCGGCCGAGTAATTCAACGCCGGCGAGCACAGCAGTTCCGTCGGGCAGCTCGGTCTGCAGGAGATCCGTGATCGTCAACACGGCATGCAGCCTGGACTATGCAATTCGACCACGGTGCGCAGTAACTCCTAGTCTCCATGCGCCGTTGCACGTGCCTGTAGCATAAAGCACGAACGCCCCGCGTTCTGATGGCAGAAATTCACGGAACAATCCTGCATGCACTGTGCAAATTGCACAGTCTTGGTTGGGCGAGCGACCCGACGCACCGACCGCGTAGGTCAGATCATCTGTATTATGGCTCTGAACCTGGTCGATGTCGGGTTGGATGGGGGCAACGGTCCGAGCGCCTATGAATGCACAAAGTTTCTCGCTCTTCCCTGAACTGGAACGTGATCTCCAGCAATTCCATACCACCGGCATCGTGCCCTACCAGGGGCTCAAGGACCTGATTGACCGTGGCGCAATCAAGGCATCGGAGCCCATCACGGAGATCCAGCTTCAACCCGCGAGTCTGGATCTTCGGCTTGGTCCCGTTGGATACCAGGTGCGGGCAAGCTTCCTGCCAACGGAATCGTCAACGGTCCAGAGTCTGGTGGATCGGCTGAAAGTGGCCGAGCTCGATCTGACTCGGCCCACGGTGCTAGAGCGCGGCGCTGTCTACATCATCCCGCTCATGGAAGACCTGGCTCTTCCGCCAGACATGATCGGTAAGACGAATCCGAAGAGCACGATTGGTCGACTCGATGCGTTCACTCGGTTGCTCACTGATTACGCGAGTGAGTTTGAGCGGGTGCCGAAAGGCTATCGCGGAAAACTGTATGTGGAGGTGGCGCCTCGCGCGTTTAGTGTGATTGTTCATCAGGGCTCGCGTCTCAATCAGCTCAGGATCATGCGCGGGAACCCTCTTCCGTCCGATACCGCGCTCAATGCGCTCAACGCGGCCGAGACGCTTGTGTACCTGGCAGACGATGAACCTGGACAGGCCGTCATCGCCCGAGGACTTTGGATCTCGGTCAACCTGCTTCCTACCGAAGACAGCGAGATCGTTGGATATCTGGCCAAACAGGGAGCCCCGCCGGTGGATCTCGACCTCGTGGGCGCGTATGACCCCGCGGAGTTCTGGGAGCCCGTCTGCCGCCCGGAGCGAGGTGAGCTTATTCTGGCACCCGGTGACTTTTACATTCTGGCGTCCGTGGAGCGGATTCGCGTGCCCCCCAGCTATGCCGCGGAAATGGTGGGCTACGACCCTTCCGTGGGGGAGTTCCGACTCCACTACGCGGGATTCTTCGATCCCGGCTTCGGCTATGGGGATGACGACGTCAAGGGCACGCGCGCGGTGCTCGAGGTGCGCTCGCACGAAGTGCCGTTCTTGATGCGGCATGGGCAGCGTGTGGGACGCCTGATTTACGAGCGACTCACCGCGGTGCCGGAAAAGATTTATGGGCTCTCCATTGGGTCATCGTATCAACGTCAGGAGTTGGCTCTCAGCAAGCAGTTCCGGCGCTAGAGATGAGCTCCGACCCGATGTCGGACATCAGAATCCGAGCGTTTCGAGGTTGACCTCTTCCAACGAGCTGACGATCCATGTGGCTTCTTCAAGTGCCAGGTGAGCCGTCCCAGGAGTGCGCACCGCAAGCACGTCCATCCCGGCGCGGCGGCCGGCCGTGATGCCGTTGGGTGAGTCCTCGATGACCAGGCATCTGACAGCGTCTACGCCAAGCTGCCTCGCGGCCAATAGGAAGATATCAGGTTCAGGCTTGCCACGATTTACGTCTTGACCTGACACCGCTATTGGAAACAGCTCTCGAATTCCGAGTGACGTCAGGGTCGTGTGAATCCACTCTCGTTTGGCAGAGGACGCGAGCGCAAGTGGCACCGCTCGACTCGTAAGCGTGTTTAGGAGCTCTTTTGCGCCCGGCGCTGGGGACAATGGCTCACTCAAGAACGTGAGCACGGCGGCGTCATACTCCGGAGCGAAGCGGTCAACGTGCTCCGCCAGATCGAACCGTTTGAGCAGATACTCCCAGGTGGCCTGAAAGGTTGTCCCCAGAAGCTGCTCATTTTCTTTTTCTGAGAGATGGCATCCTGCCTGGGCCAAAACCTCGTTCAGGGCGCGGAGATGCAGCGGCTCGGTGTCCACGAGGACCCCGTCCATGTCAAAGATCACGGCTTTGTAGGGTGGAGGCAGGGTGTCACATCCTCATGCGCGAATTCCGCAGCCTCATTCTACCGGGACTCGACATCTTGAGTGGGGCGCGATCTGGAGAGGGCAACCTCTCCGCCGATCATCTCCGGAAATTTGGAGAGCGGTGTGAGGGAGCGCCGTCTTCCTTATCCCCTGGACTGGGTTGCCCGGATTATTCGCCGGGCATACGGCATGTTCGCCTCGGTGGCTCGGAGGGCTTCCTGGGCCGGTGCTGCGTTCCGATGCGGAGTGACGGAACGCGCGCGTCGACATCGAATATCCCCGGTAGCGCGGCGGTCTTGTGCCCCGCGCCCGAGGATGCCCGCAACCCGAGCGACTGCCTGTGACTGATGATTCCTCGGGCGCGGGGCCCCAGGCCGCCGCGCTACCGGGAGACGCCGCTCATCCGAATGATGCACCGATCAGGAGGCATTCGCCCGGGTGGCTCGGAGGGTTGCCCTATGCCGCTGATGTGCTAAGACGGCACGCCCCATGCGGGCACATCCGCCTCCTCTAGGCTCCGGTGAACAATCCGAGCTGGGGGAACATCCAAAGCGGCGCTCCCGCACGCCGCACTCCAAATGCAGGTTCTATCTATGTCTAATTGCCGCTCACCGGTTGCGGCACGGGCAGTCGTCCAAGTGCAGCTTCGCACCAGGCGCCGACTCGGAGGAGGTCATAATCGGCCATTGGCGGGGCAACAAGCTGGAGTCCTAGAGGCAGCGCCTCGGGTGAGAGACCGCCGTTCACGGTGATGGCAGGGTACCCCAGGCAGCTCCAGGGTGAGAGGAGCGAAGCGTCGCCGGTGGAGCTCAGGCCGAACGGCGCCGGGCCAGGCGCAACGGCCATGAGGAGCGCATCCACATCGTGAAATGCGCTCTGAACGCTGGCCCAGAGATGGTGGCGGATGCGCTGGGCCTGCAAGTAATAGCTTGCCGGAATGAGACTGGCGGCGATGTCTCTCCCGCTCATGGCGCCGGTGCCCGAGTCAGCCATCTTGCGGCTGCGGAACGTGAAGCCTTCCGCGCCGCCAACCACGCGGTGAACCGTCCAGACAGCCTCGAAGTCATCAGGGAGATTAAGATCCACGATGGTGGCGCCGGCAGTTTCAAGTTGTTTTGCGGACCGGTCGATGGCTTCCAGCATGACGCCCTCGGTTCGCTCCGGAAAGAAGTTTCGCACCCGTCCGATTCGAGGCGCAGGGAGACTCTCCAGTCGCAGATCCGCGGGGGGCGCTGCCTCGGAGCGAGTTGAAGGATCGCGCGGGTCCGGCCCACCGATGGCGGAGAAGACGAGGGCTATGTCAGCCATGGTAAGGCCAATGATCCCGGCATGATCATGAGACCAGGCGAACGGATACATCCCGAACCGACTTATGCGGCCGTAGGTGGGTTTCAGGGCCGCCACACCACAGTATGCCGCCGGGCGCAGATTGGACCCGGCGGTCTGCTCCCCCAGAGCCGCGGGCACCATCCGCGCTCCAACGGCCGCTCCGGATCCACTGCTCGTGCCGCCGGCCGTGTGCTCAAAGTTCCATGGATTCCTGGTTGGGGGCATCACGCCGTCAATCGGCATGTGAGTCTTGCCCATGATGATCGCTCCGGCGGCGCGGAGCTTTGCCACCGCTGCCGCGTCTTCGGGCCGTGGAGGATCGTTCGCATCCGCCATATATGTTGGTAGGCCCGCCACATGAAACTCATCTTTCACGCCAATTGGAATTCCAAACAGCGGTCCCATTGCCGCGCCGGAGTTTGCCGCCTTAGTGAGTTTCTCGGCCTGGTCAAGTACATCTTGACGATTCAGGTAACACCAGGCCTGCACGTTGACCTCATAGCGGTCGACCTGCGCCAGGCAGGCTTCAAGCAGATCGACCGGAGTGATCTCACGGCTCGAAATGAGAGCGGCCATCTCGGTTAATGTGAGCGTGTGGAGTGATTGACGGGCAGTAGTGCTCATCGGGCAACCTCACTGAAACGGGTCTGATGCTTTTCTGACTCATTCATGGAAAGAGTGGCTCCAGATCATCCGGGAGGACGGTCCGGCTGATGATTGACATTGCGTCGGCAGTTGCTATGAGCGCCTCCTCGAGATCGTCCGGCATTGTGCTCAGCTCAAGCGCATTGGCCTGAGTCTGGAGCCAGGCGAGCGCCTCAGATGGGCTCACTTCAGGGTGCAATCGCATCTGGTACCTCCGGTTTTCACGCAGATGAGTATCTGCACGAATACTCTAATTCGTACATCCGATTGATCGGAACGGACCGCGGAACTGAATCGATGGTGAACGGATTTGTGCCGGGATGCTGGCCATATCATCCCACCCGTCGTCCGGGAGTGCGGCGAACGCTTCGGGGAGCAGCAAACCACACGAGGAGGATGGATATGCCCGACGCCGCGGCCGCAACGAGGAATGCGCTTGCATAACTGCCGGTCGCGTCAAAGACGAGACCAGCCAGCCATGGGCCCAGTGAGCCGCCAATGGCCACTGAGACGCCAAGCGTGCCAAAGATGGCTCCAAAGTTGGGACCCTTGAAGATATCGGCAGCGAGCGCCGGGTTTAGGGTGGCGCCCACAGCATATCCGGCGCCCATGACCAGTGCGAAAGTGACGGGAAGTAGGATCCCGTTCTCAGGGTTCGATGACCACAGAGGAATCAGCGCAAGTGGCATGAGACTGCTCGCAATCGTGAAGACGGGTTCGCGCCCAAACCTATCGCTCAAGGGCCCCCAGGTGAGTTTTGCGCCGATACTGGACAGGCCGATGATGCCAGCAACGAGAGCGCCGATGGCGAGATCATACCCGCGGTCCACGAGGAAGGCTGCCTGGTGAACGATGATGAGCTGGATGGTGAGCGACCCCGCAGTCTGCTGAATGAACAACGCCCAGAATCGAAAAGTTCGCGTGGCTGTTCCCACGGTCCACCGACGATTCACCCATTCATGGTCCAGGATGAGGTCATCGCCAATGTGCTTACTAGAGGAAGTTCGCGTGGCTGAGTGTGGACCATCGCGCTGGAGTAGCAGATTCACTGGTACCACGATGGCAAGAATGACGATGCCAAGCACCAGGAACGCGCCACGCCAGCCGGCAGTCTCCATCAATCGTTGAAGCGATGGCACCAGCACCAGGATCCCCACACCAATCCCAGCCGAGACAATTCCGCTTGCGGTGCCGATCGTTGTGGGAAACCAGCGCAACAGTGCGGTGACTGATGGAACCCAGCCGGTGGCGCTCATTCCTAACCCACAGAAGATGCCATAGCAGAGATAAAGATGCCACTGTTCGGTGGCCTGGCTCGCACCCAGGAGTCCCACGCCCATCACCAGCGCACCGCCGGTGACCACCAATTTTGCGCCAAACCGGTCAGTCCATGAGCCGATGATCGGCCCAACGAGACCCGTGGTGATGATGAAGATGGAGAGGGTGGCAGACGTTGATGCGCGGCTCCAGCCGAACTCGTCCAGTAGCTTCACGAGGACCACCGGGAAGCAGTACCAGGTGGTGTAACAGAGCGCCTGAGTCACAAAGAAAGCGCCGAGGATCACCCAACGATAGCGGCCGGCCGTCGGCTGAACGAGCAGTCTGGCGCGGCTACTCACGGAGGATGATGTTCGGCAATGGATCGCGATGCAGCGAGCCAGCGGATAGGATAGGGAATCCGCCGGACCTTACGCGGCGCAGCGAGCCAGACAAGGAACGTGCCCAGCAGCAGCGACAATGCAACGAGCCCAAACGCGGCCAGATAACTTCCAGTGAGATCAAAGACCAATCCACCGATCCAGGCACCCAGTGCTGAGCCAATTGAGCTGCCAATCACAAGCGCGCCGAAGATCGCTCCGAAGGCCGGACCACGAAAGAGGTCTGCCACGATGTTCGGGTTCACTGTTGCGCCCACCGAGTAGCCAATGCCCAGTAGCAAGCCAAAGATAACCAGGATGGGTACGGATTGCACCGAACCCGCGAGGATGAGAAGTCCCAGCGCAGCGATTGAGAACGTTGCGGTCAGCCCCCAGGAACATTCACGACCGACTCGATCACTCACGTGTCCCCAGGTCAGTTTTCCAACGATACTCCCCATCCCTACAAGCCCCAGTGAAAATGCAGCGATGCTCGCGTCATATCCGTTGTCCACGAGGTAAGCCACCTGATGGGCAATGACCATCTGCGCTGCAAGTGTGGACGCCACAAACGAGAAGAAGACCAGCCAGTAGCGGCGCGTGCGAAGTGCCATGGAGAGTGTCCAGGGGCGCCCCACCCATTCTCGATCCAGAACACTCGGGTCAACTGATGCCTGTCCGCGTGACGAAAGTCGGTCTGCTGGATGTGGGGGCCGACGCTGCAACAGAGCGTTTGCCGGCGCGACGATGGCAATGATCAGCCCGCCAAGGATCCATGCGGCGGCGCGCCAACCGTCCGTATCGATCACTCGCTGGAGTAGGGGAATGAGTGCCAGGATACTCAGACTTGTTCCGGCTGAGATGATGCCGGATGCGGTGCCCAGAGTCTTCGGGAACCAACCCATCAAGTTGGTCACGGTGGGAATCCAGCCGCAGAGACCGAGTCCGACTCCCCCGATGAATCCATAGTAGATGTAGAACTGCCAGAGGTCCGTGGTCGTTGTCATGCCAATGACGCCCAGCCCCAGGATCAGTGCGCCGGCTGGCAGAATGAGCCGCAATCCTATTCGCTCTACCAATCCTCCCACGATGGGGCCGAGCACTCCGTTGGTCACGACGAGGATCGAGAAAGCCCCAGCCGCCTCGGCCCGTGACCAGCCAAATTCCGCCAGCATTGCCACGAACAGAATGGGAAACGCGTACCAGACGGAAAAGCACAAACCCTGGCTCACAAACCCGACGCCCAGAATCACCCACCGGTAATGCGGCAGGCCGTGTTGTCGATTGGAGCGCACGGGGGCAGTGATGCTCATGCTGGGATGTTCCCATTTTACCCGGCCCCAGTGAGAACTACCCGTGTCGTGACTCGGGGCCCCCTGTGCGTTAACACGAAATTGCCGCTTCAGCATCTCCTAGGACTGGAGAACGGTTGTCTGTGCGAGAATGCGACGATTGGATTTTGAGTGGTCGGCTGGCTCGGTACCGCAGGCTCTCAGCGTGATCCCGTGGGTAGTGGTGATGAATGAAAATCAGGTAGGGAGTCCCGACTCTTCTATTGAAGTGAGGGATCGTTCTGAGGTGGTCCGCGGACGATTGCCAGGTGACCGCGTGGTGCGGAAGCAGCGGCGCCGCGTCCAGCGCTTGCGGCGGGCGCTCGGTGTAGCAGCCCTATTTTCGACCGGTTATGGCAATGTGGGGTCCTCGATCTACTATGCGCTTGGTGTGACCACACTCTATGCCCTCGGTGCCGCGCCGATCGCACTGATGGCCGCGGGCGTATTTTTCATACTCACGGTCTTGAGCTATACAGAAGCGACGGTGGCGCTGCCTGAGGCGGGTGGCGCGTCCAGCTTTGCTCGGCGAGGGTTCAACGAGCTCATGAGCTTTTTCGCTGGCTGGGCAACTCTTCTGTCGTACGTGGTCACGATTTCAATTTCGGCGTTCTCTGCCGTGGGTTATCTCGGGGTGTTCTTCCCGGTGTTTCATGAGCAGGCCTGGGTAATCGGCGGCGCCGTATTAGCAATTGTTCTGCTCACAGTGCTGAATCTGATGGGTGTGCGTGAGGCAGCAACGCTGAGCGTGGTTTTTGCCGTAATCGACCTGATAGTCCAGGTCGCCCTCGTCGTCGTCGGGGGTGTTCTCCTCGTGAACCTGCCCGATCTCTTCAGCCGCATCCAGTGGGGAACAGCGCCAACATGGGGCGGATTCGTCTACGGCATCAGTGTTGCCATGGTCGCCTACACCGGGATTGAGACAATCTCAAATATGGCTGAAGAGGTGCGGAACCCGTCAAGAAACGTTCCGCGCTCATACTTTCTGCTCATTGGCTCCGTTCTGCTGCTGTTTTTTGGCATCTCGGTGGTCGCCCTTGCGGCAATGCCGGTGACCTGTGTAGACGGCATCTGCTCAACGCAATTGACGTCGATGTACCTGGACGACCCGGTAGCGGGTATCGCAGAGAATTTGCCTGAGCCATTCAACCATATCTTTGCGCCCATCGTTGGGGTGCTAGCATTTACCATTCTCTTGATTGCCGCCAACGCGGGCATTCTTGGTGCGTCAAGACTCTCGTTCTCAATGGGCGTACATCGCCAAATACCACCACTCTTTCACAAGATCCATCCGACGCTCCACACACCCTATGTTGCGATCCTATTCTTTGGTACCGTGGCCGTGTTGCTAGTCCTGTCCGGCGATGTGGCGCAACTCGCGGATGTCTACATCGTGGGAGCGATGCTCACCTTTACCATGGCGCACCTTGCTGTGGTCGGAATGCGCATTAAGGAGCCAAACCTCGAGCGACCGTTCAAGCTCCCATTCAATTTCATGGTCCGCGGATATGAGATTCCTATCACCCCGCTCATTGGTGGCGGAGCGACTGCCATTGTTTTCGTGATGGTCTTCACGACACGAGATTTTGGACGAAACGTCGGCCTCGCGTGGATATTGCTAGGCATGGCGCTCTATATCTGGTATCGGCGAAAGGCCGGGCTCTCTATCTGGGAACCGGCCGATCGATTGGCGCATCACGGGTAAATAGATCCGTCGCAATGTATCCGCTCAGGTAGGCTGGCCGGGCTGGCCATTGAAGTCGAGTTACCAAGCCGGCAGTGCAGAAGTGGCTCCTGGAGATCACGGGGTTCTTGTTCTTCGGAGGACAACCGATGAGATCGTTTCAACGTGATCTGGAACAATTGATGTGTCTTGTCGGTGCACCATCGTGTGGGTGAAAACGCTCGGCTTTGACTGGCTCTCGCTGGATCTTCGGTCGAATTGAGGAGCAGTTGTTCCGGCCCGGGTCTCTGCTCCCTACCGCAGCGAGCTCACATGCAACGTGGAATAGACTATCCTCTTTGGGATTATGAGTGAGCGGTACGAACTTAGTGGAGTGCGCTTCGTATGACGGGTGAGCCATCCGGAGATGGGCGGAATACTGGTCGGCCAGGTCGTCCTGGCTCAATGGGGTCTGATCTCGTTGCGCATGAAGTAGTGCGTGGCTCAAAGCCTGGCGAGCGATATGTGCGCGTGGTACGCCCGCAGCACAAGTCATTCCGCCGCGTGGCGCCCGGGCACCTTGAAACGCGAGATGAAGCGCATGAAGCGCGGACCGGTGTTGGCAAGTTCTGGCAGCGGATCCGTCGAGTGCTCATTGGACGGCCGCTCACTTCGGCCAGTCAGGAGCAGGAGCGACTCACCAAGGTGAAGGCGCTGGCGGTACTCTCCTCGGACGCACTGTCATCATCCGCATATGCCACGGAAGAGATCATACGCGTACTCGTGGTGGCGGGAGTCGCGGCTGTTTCGCTCACCCTGCCGATCGCAATTGCCATCGCAATTCTGCTTGCGATTGTTTCAACGTCCTACATGCAGACCATCAAGGCCTATCCCCAGGGCGGCGGCTCGTATATCGTCACCAAGGACAATCTGGGAACTTGGCCGTCACTTATCGCCGGCTCAGCGTTGATGATCGACTACATTCTCACGGTCGCCGTATCGATTTCGGCGGGTACCGCCGCGGTGACCTCCGCCCTGCCCAGCGTTCGGCCGTTCGCGGTGGAGATCGGCGTCTTTTTCATCTTGCTCATCACCCTCGGCAAT